>CAKUJM010000038.1 GCA_934661755.1 uncultured Lentisphaeria bacterium
CGTACGGCATTGCCAATTGCGGGCGCCATAATCCCCAAAAGTGTGCGATTGGCAGACACTTTACAAACGTCAGCCGCATTTTGCCCAGCCTGGACATCACGGCTTCCCCGTGTGTTCGACGCCTTCATGAACCCGTCGAGCTATCCTGCGGCAAAGCCTGAATCGCGCCTCCCTCGCGCGCGCGCGACGACCTTGTAGGTGGGCCATATACCCCCCGCCCGACCACCCAGCCTTAAGCTAGCCGCTCCGTACGGCATTGCCAATTGCGGGCGCCATAATCCCCAAAAGTGTGCGATTGGCAGACACTTTACAAACGTCAGCCGCGTTGTCCAGTACACCGCTGCCCGCCCTCTGGCGACAGCAGGGCTACAGCAGCCGCAACAGCGTCTCGCGGTCAAGCCGTCCGATGGCGGCATCTTCTGCGGCGCCATCGACCACGGCGTCGAACAGCTCCTGTTTTTCGCGCAGCAGCGTCAGGACATGTTCCTCGACGCTATCCTCGGTCACCAGCCGATAGGCGAAGACCGGCCGGGTCTGGCCAATGCGGTGGGTACGGTCGATCGCCTGGTTTTCCACCGCTGGATTCCACCATGGGTCATACAGGAACACATAATCCGCGCGGGTGAGGGTCAAGCCGGTTCCGGCGGCCTTGAGCGACAGCAGCAGTACCCGTTCATCCGCGCTGCCATTGAACTCATCCACGATTTTGGCGCGCTGTTCCAGCGGGGTCTGCCCGGTGACAATCATATTCGGGATTCCCGCAGCGTCCATCTCGCGGCGGATGATGTCGAGCATGGTGGTGAATTGGCTGAACACCAGCACCGAATGTCCGGCAGAGATCAGCTCGGCGCATTTTTCCAGCAGGTACTGCAATTTGGCGGATCCACCGTTTTCTTCGCCGGCGCATTCTTCCTTGTAAAGCAGTTCCGTCGAGCAGCACAATTGCCGCAGCCGGGTGAGGGCGGCCAGGACCCCCATGGCGCCGCAGTCGCGGATCCGGGCGCGGTTTGCCTGCTGTTCCCGGCGATAGAGTTCCCGCTGATGCGGGGTCATCGACACCATCCGCACATCCACGGTACGGGGCGGAAGTTGTCCGGCGACCAGCGACTTGGTCCGTCGCAGCATCAGCGGTCCGATTCGCCGGGCGAGGGCATGAAGACCATCCGCAGCGCCGCTCCACCCGGAAAAATCATCGAGTGTCCCCAGCAATCCCGGATTGAGGAAATCCATGATCGACCACAGATCTGCCAGGCGGTTCTCCAGCGGGGTGCCGGTAAGCGCGATCCGGTGCCGGGCCTTGATCTGCTTGATGGCGAGAGTCGATTGCGCCTTCGGATTCTTGA
Source organism: uncultured Lentisphaeria bacterium (assembly GCA_934661755.1). Taxonomy (GTDB): domain Bacteria; phylum Verrucomicrobiota; class Lentisphaeria; order Oligosphaerales; family Oligosphaeraceae; genus CAKUJM01. The sequence continues at coordinate 1,344 of CAKUJM010000038.1, forward strand.
TATTCTGCGCTTCGTCCAGGATGATGAAGTCAAAATCGCGATTTGCCAGGACCTCGAGGTCCTGGCGGGCAATGCCATAATGGCAGACCAGCAGGCCGTCTTCCCAGCACGACAGTGTCCGCTGCCGGCGTCCGGCATTGCCGATATAGGCGGAGACGGGCAGGGCAGGGCAGAAGCGCGCCGCCTGCTGCTGCCACACGCCGATGACGGCGGCGGGGCAGACCACCAGCGCCCGGCATGGCTGGCCGGGACGGGACTGCCGCCAGCTTCCCAGCAAGGCCAGCACCTGGATGGTCTTGCCCAATCCCATGTCATCGGCCAGCATGGGTCCGGCGCCGCACAGGATGCGGTCGGACAGGAAGTCCACGCCTTCACGCTGGTAGTCACGCAGGATGTGCCGGAAGGCCTCCGGCAGCCGGGGCAGGGCGGGGGGGCTTTCCGCCAGCATCGCCCGGATCGCACTGGAGCAATGCGGCCGGCGATCGTCCGGCGATTCAAGGCAATGCTGCAGGCTGCGGCGCGCCTGGCCGCGCATCTGGATCATCGCCTGGCCATCCTCGTCGAGCACTCCGTTTCCGATGAGCTGCTGCATGACTTGACGGCCCTTCGCAGGATCGATGTGCAGCCATGATCCCTGGTGGCTGCGCATGGCGCCGCCCTGCGCCATGGCCAGGCGCAGCTGCGCGGTGTCGAGCGGGAGGCCGTTTTTCGTCCTCCAGTCCACGGAGGTCTCCACCAGCGGGCCGCAATCGCGCATCGCCAGATGCGCTTCAATGGCTGCGCCATCGTCATCCAGAAGCGCTGCCAGGTCCGCCGCGGCCTTGCGGATCACCGCCGGCGGCAGCGCCAGCCAGAATTGCCGCAGGAGCAATGCGTTGGCGGCGGTGGCCGGCAATTCGACGCCATTGGCCAGGATCTTCGCTTCCGGGACATTGCGTCCCATCTTCACCATTTCGCCCAGCACCTGCAATGCCAGCGGCGATGGCCGGGCCTGCCTTATGACCAGGACGCCGCCCGCGTCCAGGCCAAGCGATTGGCGCTGCCATCCCGCGCGTTCCGGCTCGAGCAGCCGTCCACCCATCAGGCATTCCATGGTGAAGGCGGCGGCATCGCATCGCACCCGCAGCTCCACCGGCAATGGCCGTCCCGGGGCGGCATCGATCCGCACGCATTTTCCGGTTTCAAGCAGTTCCAGATGGCCATCCAGAAGCCGGGTGAGCAACTCCGGCGCCTTTTCGCAGCTGATGGTGGTGACCGGATGCGAGAAGTGCTTGACCAGCAGGCTCCACGGTACCGGGAATCGTGCGGAGAAGATCTCGGCCCGGCTGATGGCGCCGGCAGTGTCATCGCCGGTGGACGCAAGCAGCTCCGGGATGTCGCGGATTTGCCCGCCTGGCAGTTCAACCCGGGCATGGAGCTGAAATTTGTCCTTCACCCCGGCGCGGCGGCTGACCGCAAAAGAGAGCCGCACCGGGACCGTCTGGCCGGGCGGAGGCAGCGGCCGCTGCGTATCACGGCAAATGAACCGGCCGAGGTCCTGGCTGAATTCACGCTGCAATTGACGGAATGCCCCGGCGTCCAGCAGAATGCCGCTGCGACGCAGCAGATCCAGATTCGCGGTGGCGATCAACGGCGCCAGCCGCACCAGGAATTGCGCGTCCGCCCAGGGCCATCCGCAGACTGCGGACGTGGGCGAGGCGGCATCATCGGCCGCCGGACAGCTCTTCCGTATCGCCATGGCGGCATTGAGCACCCCCTGGCGGATCATCAGCTCCCGTGACGGCCGCGATCCCGGCGTCTGCCGGTAGCAATACAACTGGACCTGGCCAGGCTCGCAATGGTGGTCGATTTCCACAACCAGTGATTGCGATGGTTTTTCTTCAAGATCCGCGGGCGCGGGCGGCGGCGCATCCGCTCCGGAGTCGCGGAAGAAGGTCACCGGCGGCGGCTTCGGGGCCGGCGCCATTGACGAAGCCGGCGGCGGAGCGGAGCCGAGCGGCGGCGCCTGGGGGAAACGCCAATGATGGCGCTGCGACAGTGTCAGCAATATGATATACGCGATATATTCGTGGATGCAGGGGCCGTCGCCGTCATGGCTGCAATTGCATTCCGGCATCAGCTGGTTGCCGCGCAAAACATATCTGAAGGTGGCGGGGCCAAAGGACATGGCCAGCCCCTCGCCATTCCAGCTGATCCGCGGTGTCTGCCGGGCGGTAATCCGTTCAGCCACCCGCTTCATCGCCTCGGCGGGAAAATATTGGCGCGCCTCCTGCCTGCTCTTCATAAGATACAGCCACGGCGGCGCAAAATGCGGATACTCCGGCGGTATGAACACGGAGGAAGACGGGGGATGGCGGAGGAAGACGAAGGACGGCGGAGGGGGTGGAGCTTCGCTTCCGCCCCCCTCCGCCTTAGTTGCCGTTATTTACGGCTGGCCTTGACGGCGGCCTGGGCGGCAGCCACCCGTGCCACCGGCACGCGGAACGGTGAGCAGGAGACATAGGTCAGGCCCGCCTTGTAGCAGAACTCGACCGATGCGGGATCGCCGCCCTGTTCACCGCAGATGCCCAGATGGATATCCTTGCGGACACTGCGGCCCTTCTGCGCGGCCATCTCGATGAGCTGCCCGACGCCATCGACATCGATGGTCTGGAAGGGATCGGCGTCGATCATGTGCTTGTTGAGGTAGTCGCCCATGAACGAGCCGATGTCATCGCGGGAGAATCCGAAGGTCAGCTGCGAGAGGTCGTTGGTGCCGAACGAGAAGAACTCGGCCACGGTGGCCAGCTTGTCGGCATTGAGCGCCGCCCGCGGGATCTCGATCATGGTTCCCAGATGATAGGGGAAGGACTTGAGGTCGAAGCGCCGCATGGTCTCGGCATGGACTTTCTCCACGATATTCTGGACGTAGCGCAATTCGCGCACGTCGCAGGTGATCGGCACCATGATCTCCGGCTCCATGCTGGCCTTTTCCTCGTAGTTGATCTCCGCCGCCGCCTCGAAGATGGCCCGTACCTGGAACTCGGTGATTTCCGGGTAGGTGACCGAAAGGCGGACGCCGCGATGCCCCATCATCGGGTTGCTTTCCGCCAGGGCGTCGATGCGCTTGAGCACCTCGTCATCCGCAATGTGCAGCGCCGCCGCCAGCTCCTGACGGCCGACCGCGGCATGGGGGACGAATTCATGCAGCGGCGGATCGAGCAGCCGGACGGTGACCGAGTAGCCGATCATCTCCTTCATGGTCTGCTTGATGTCCGCCTTCATCGCCGGGAAGAGCTCCTTGAGCACGCTGATGCGGTCATTCCGGTCCACGCAGAGGATCATCTTGCGCAGCAGGAAGAGCGGCTCGGCGCTGCCGGTGCCGTAGAACATGTGCTCGGTGCGGAAAAGGCCGATGCCCTCGGCGCCGAATTCCCGGGCGCGGCGGGCGTCCGCGGGATTGTCGGCATTGGCGCGCACCCCCATGGTGCGGTACTTGTCGGCCAGCGCCATGAACTTGGTGAACTTGTTGTAGTCGTCACCGGCAGTCGGCGGAACCAGCGGCAATTCGCCATTGTACGCCAGGCCCTTGGAGCCGTTGATGGTGATCGGGTCGCCCTCGTGCAGCACCAGGTCGCCGATGCGGCAGGTCTTGTTCGCCACATCGACCACCATGTCGGAGGCGCCGACGATGCAGCTTTTGCCCCATCCGCGCGCCACCAGCGCCGCATGGGAGGTCATGCCGCCCCGGGCCGTCAGGATGCCGTTGGCATTGCGCATGCCCTCGACGTCTTCAGGATTGGTCTCCTCGCGGACCAGGATGGCCTTCTTGCCCATGCGGACCGCCTCGACCACGTCCTGGCTGGTGAAATAGATGTCACCAACCGCGGCGCCGGGGCCCGCCGGCAGCCCCTTGACCAATGCCTTGGTGCGCTTCTCCGCCGCCGGCTCGATGATCGGCAGCAGGAACTCCAGCACCTGGGTGGGCTGAACCCGCATCACCGCGGTCTTCTCGTCGATGAGGCCTTCCTTGAGCATGTCCAGCGCCATGGCGACGGCCGCCTTGCCGCCGCGCTTGCCGCTACGGCACTGCAACATGTAGAGGCTGCCATTTTCAACCGTGAATTCCAGGTCCTGCATGTCGCCGAAATGCTTCTCCAGCTTGTTGCGGATCTCATAGAGCTCGGCATAGGCCTTCGGCATGGCCTCCTGCATCGACTTCATGCTGCGGTTCTGGTCGGTCTTGGTCTCGTCGTTGAGCGGGCTGGGGGTGCGGATGCCCGCCACCACGTCCTCGCCCTGCGCATTCACCAGCCACTCGCCGAAGAACTTGTTCTCGCCGGTGGCGGGGTTGCGGGTGAAGGCCACGCCGGTGGCCGAGGTGTCGCCCATGTTGCCAAAGACCATCGCCTGGACATTGACCGCAGTGCCCCAGGTGTCCGGGATGTTCTCGATGCGGCGGTAGGCCACCGCCTTGGCGCCGTTCCAGCTCTTGAACACCGCGCCGATGCCGCCCCACAGCTGCGCCATCGGGTCATCCGGGAACTCCGTCCCCAGGACTTCCTTGATGCGGCGCTTGAAGGCCTCGGCCAGCCGCTTGAGATCCTCGGCGGTCAGCTGGGTGTCGCTGCTGTAGTTGCAGAAGAACTTGTATTTGTCCAAATCCTCGTCGAGCAGCTTGCGGATGCCCTTGCCGTCAATCGGGTCGATGCCTTCGGCCTTCTCCATCACCACGTCGGCATACATCATGATGAGACGGCGATAGGAGTCCCAGACGAAACGCTCGTTTTTGGTCTTTTCGATCAGTCCGGGGATGGTCTGGCTTGACAGGCCGATGTTCAGCACGGTGTCCATCATTCCCGGCATCGACTGGCGCGCCCCGGAACGGCAGGACACCAGCAGCGGATTCTTCGGGTCGCCGTATTTGCGGCCCATGGTCTTCTCAATGTGCTGCATCGCATCCTCGACCTCCGCCTTCAGGCCGGCCGGGAACTTGCCGCCCAGTTCAAAATAGGCGTTGCAGCACTCGGTGGTGATGGTGAAACCCGCCGGAACCGGCAGCCCCAGGGCGCTCATCTCCGCCAGATTGGCGCCCTTGCCGCCCAGCAGCTCGCGCATCCCGGCGTCACCCTCGGCGCCGCTCTTGCCAAAGCGGTAGACGTACTTGACGGCGCTTCCAGCCTTCTTCGCCGAATCCCTGGCGACCGGCTGGGGCTCCGACGACGATGCGGCTGCAACTGCCGCGCAACTCTTTCTGGTGCTCTTCTTGACCATTGCTATCGACTTCCTGTTTTTCTTTCCTGTTCTTTGCTTTACCGCTTCGGTTCTGCCACAAAAACCGCCATAAAAAAAGGCACACCCCCCACATCCAGCGTCAAGTCATCCCCCGACGCCGCCTGCGGGCGCTGTGCCTGCTGTCCGGATATTGCCCGGCATCCTATTTCTTTTTGGCGGCCGCTTTCAACGCATTGATGCGGGCGCGGGCACGCTCCTGATAACGCTTGCGACGAACGCGCTTCTCGGCCTTGGTATGCTGTTGGCTCATTTTTGCTTTATCCTCCTGAACTACGGTTCTTCCTGTTGCAATTCCATCGTAAATGTAAAACGCGATAATATAAAGCATTCTCAATGCTTTGCAACATCGGAACCCATCACCTTGCGTCCCGCTTTGCCCCTGGTCGCGCACCACTGCCTGCCACACCTCCATTCTTTCATGTAATTTTCATACCATACTACACCACACGTTACTTTGATTTACTAAAATATAGTATAGTAGAGTATTAACATTTTCACCAAATAAATGCTGGTTTTCGACAATGGAAAAACTCAATGGTAGTATAGTATAGCCAAATTCATTATTTCTGTTTTCAGAGTGGTTGCATAGCCACCAGCATCCAGCGTGGCAATCGCAAATCCGCGGCGTTGTTCTTTTTTCTCCCCGGGCGGCACAAAGGGCCTGCGAGGCTTCAAAAAGCCTCTATATGGGCATGCGATGTCATGCGCCAGCGATTGCATTTTGCTGTTTTCTGTCAATTATCCGGAGGGCAATTGATGTCATTTTCTCCATCCGAACTGATTGACCGCCAGCTGTCGCGTCTAGGCGAGGAGCATTTCCTCGTGTTGTACTGGGCGACTCTCAGCGAGGTCCAGCGGGTCAAGTACAACATCACCAACTGTTTTGACGATCTCAAGCACACCGGGCTGACGCGCACCAAGCAGACGGCGGTGGCGGCAGTGGAGGCGATGCGTCTTCTATGTCTGATAGACATCCGCGACGAGCGGAACCGCAAGAACATCTACATTACCAAATTTGGGGCGCAGGCCTTGAAGCAATTGGTGGAATCCGGCAATTACACAACCAGGAGTTCAGCCTTTTTAGAGGAGTTAAAGTCATGAGAATCATCGGCATCGGCGGTGCTGGCAGCAAGATCGCCACCACCTGGGACAGCAACGCGACGATTGTGAATGTCAGCGACGTGGAGATGGGCAAGCTGGCATCGGGCGAGAAGATTCTGGCCAGCATCCGCGACGGCAAGGGTCTGGTCAAGGGATCGCGGATGGATCCGAAGCTTGGCTATCGCGCCTACAATTCAGTCCAGCCGCAGCTGGCCAACCTATGCCGTGGCGCCTTCATCTTCACGGCGACTGGCGGCGGCACCGGCAACGGCATCACCAAGGGCATTTTGGAGGACATTGCCAAAGGCGAGAGCGGCGACATCAAGGACCGCACCCTCTTCGGGCTGATCCTGCCCTATGCGCGGCTTGAGGGCGAGCAGTTTGTGAGCAACACCTCGGAGTTTCTCAACGACGCGGTTGCGCCGGCGATTGACAGCGGCACCACCGGCAACATCTTCATGTTCTCCAACCGTGACAAGTACGAGAAGCGGATTTCGGAGAGCGGCTTCAACCAGCAGATCATTGATTCGCTCAAGGAGTTCTTCGCCATTCCCGGCAAGAACGAGCGTCTCCGGCTGCTGGACGAGCACATTGACGACGAGGACTTCGCCTACTATCTGGCCAAGCCGTACTTCAACCACTTCTGCTATTTCGACTACGACCCGGAGCAGGATTTCGGCAAGCAGCTTTCGTCGCACTACAACACCCTGCTGCTGCCGCCGGAGCAGCCGATCGAGGCGCTTTTCCTGCTGGAGGTCCCGCAGGGCGGCGACCCCACCATCTTCTACAATCTGATGGAGTACTTCAACGCCCAGGGAGTGAAGCCGATGTACAGCGTGGTGGAGAACCCCGAGGTGCAATCGCCCCACGTCACCGTGTCGCTGCTGTATTCGCGCAAGCCGAAGGAGCTGGTGGACGACTTCAACAAGATTGCCGAGGAGCATGTTCAGACCAAGGTCGGCAAGACCCTCGACCAGTTCGTCCCGCTCCAGCGGCTGGAGGTCAACATCGACAGCGAGGCGCGCAAGGCCAAGCCCGAGATGCAGGACGACATCATTGCCATGCTGAAGCGCCTGAACAAGATCTAGCATGTTGTCCCGCGCATTCGTCCATACTTCCGCGTCCTTTTTGGGCTTTATCCTCCAGCACCCTGCGCAGTGGGAAACCGCAAATATCTAACTGAAGAGGAACTCAGCGCCGGACGGCACGGCGCCACCCAGCCGGAGCCGGACGGGCCGTCGGCCCCAAGCGGGGCCGCTGGGGTGGACCATGGCGTCGACCGGACCGCATCCGTCGTCAAGGGTGCGCCTTGCGAGGTTGCCGCGGATCGGATCAGGGAGGATGCCGCCACCTCCGGCATTCCGGAAGCTGAGCTGCAGCGGATTGTTGCGGAGCCGTATGAGCACAGCTTGCTGTTTGAGATGGACGCGGGATGCCGGCGTCATCTGGAGGCCATCCTGCCGGAGCGGCTTGACAGGCTGGAGCCTGCCCAGCGCAGCGCGGTGATGGCCATGCTTTCACGCAATGGCCGTTACGACGTCGGGAAGTTTCTGGCCAAGGGCGCGGAGAGCATCCTCTACCATGCCCAGGCCCAGGGATACAGCTTCTGCGTCAAGGCGGTGCGCAACTGGCTTGACGCCTGGATCGGGCGCTCCGCCACCCGCGGCAACCAGGGCAAGCTGGCCGGTGTCTCCTACAATACCAAGGTCCGCCATATCACCAACGAGTACAACATCGGCTGCCTGCTCAACGAAAGGAATCCCTTTACGCAATGCCCGGTGCGGATCCTCTCGCTGCGGCGGGTACGGCGCTTCGGCCTGGAGCTGGGATGGGATCTGCTCATGGAGAGGATCAACGGCATTGACCTGGGCGACAGGGCGCTGCTGCATTCCATGACCCTCCACGACAAGCTCAAGGTATGCATGCAGATCTGCCGGGCCATCGGTGGCCTTCACCAGCGCCGCCTGGTGCATCTGGACATCAAGCCCTCGAATTTCATGCTTGAGCGCGGCGGGCGGGTGCGCCTTATCGATTTCGGGATCTCGGTGCCCGCCGGCTTCCGCAGCAAGACCATCGCCGGAACCGCCGGATTCTTCTCTCCCGAGCAGGTCTGCCGCGGCGTCCTCAACGAGGACACCGACATCTTTGCCCTGGGGGTCACCTTCGCCATCATCTTTGGCGGCAAAATGCTTATGCAGAACGCGGATGACGTGCTCAAGAAGGGCAACCGCAAGACCGCCGCCAGCGCCATGGACACCTGCGACATGCCGGCGGTCACCGACATCCCCGAGCTGACCGCGCACAAGGAAATCGCCGACGTGATTCGCAACTGCACCATCTACAAGCGTTCGGTGCGCATATCCTCCTGCCTGGTGCTGGCCGCCAGGCTGAAGGCCGCCGCCGCCAAGTCAGGCTTCGAATTATAGTATAGTACAGTTTGGTATAGTAACTGCACGCCTCCTTTTTTATTCTGCAGGAGACGTGCAATCATTCGCCATTCCAGCCATTGGCTGGCTGCATCATCGGTCAATGGCAGTCGATATCGTGGATGCGGATGCAGTTTTGGACGGTCTGGCTTCCCTGGGGCCAGATTACGGGCGAGTAGAGGCCGCCGAAAGCGATCTTGAAGAGGATATCTTCCTCCAGAGTCGCCGTATTGTTCTTGAAGGTGACATCGCATTTTCCCCGGGCAAGCCGGATTTGGAATGGTTCATCCTCATGCAACGCGAGGGTTCCCAGCTCCATTTCCCGTCCGCTGGTCGAGCGGAGGATGCAGCGGTCGCAATCAGCCTCCGGGTCGAAGCGCAGCATCAGGACCGCACCGTTCCGGGTTTTTCCGCCGAGCGTCAGCAATGGGAAATCGGATTCCGTGCGCACTTGCGCCTTGGCGGAGAACTGCAGCGTCACCCGTCCGGACTTGACCATTTCAGGGGTCGCCAGCACTGGCGCCGTGCCCTCGATTCTGCTCAGGATCAGCGTTCCATTCTCATACCGGGCGCCCGGGCGGCTTTTCCGCAGCATCATGAACGGCTGCCGGAAATCCGGCAGCTTCTCCACAACTGAGGCCCCGATGAAATCCGGGTAGGTATATGCGACGTACAATTTGCCATTTTCCGTAAAGCCATTAGGGTAGAAGGCCCGTCCGCCCTCCGGCTGGATCTCCGGGCCGGGCAGCAGCAGATCCGGGTCGCCAGTCGGGGAGAAGAACAGCGACAAATGGTAGCGGTCATAGGAGATATGTTCCGGCACCCCCCGCGGCCAGTCGTTCATGGCCATCAGCATGGGTCCGCCGAGGCTTTCCGCGTAGCAGCGGCTGACGATGGTTTCCACCTCCACGGGGCGCGCGTCGCTCCAGGTCTCGCCGTCGTCGTCGCTTTCCGCATAGAGAAGCAGGTGTTCCGGCTGGATTGAGGGATTCTCCGCCGTCGGAGTGTTGTTGCGGATCAGCATGCCCAATTTTCCGGGGGCGGCGCGGTAGACCATGGGTTCCCAGAGCGTCGGGCGGTCCAGCGGGAATTTTTCCGGCGTGACGCCGAAGCTGCTCCACGGCGCTGCCTGGACGGGGCGGCTCCAGTGCCAGTTTCGACCGCCGTCGCGGCTGATGAGCACTATCGCATAGCGGCACAGCCCATTCATTTTTTCCGGAAGGCTTGCCGGGAAAAACAAGGTCCCGTCACCCTCGGCAAGGCCATGGTTGGTAGGGAATGCAACCGTACCCTCCGGGAGGCCGGCGTCGTCGACAACCCGGTTGCGGAACTTCACCGCGTCCTGGCTGCTTGCCACATAAGTTGTCCGTGTCACGGTATCGCACCAGGCGACAAACAAGGTCCCGTTGAATTGCAGGAACGAAGGCTGCCACTGGCGGTCGGAAAGGACGGGCTCGTCGCAATGCTCCGGACCGAAGAGCTTCTCCGCCGGGGACCAGCGTTTGAAATCCGGCGAGGTGCTGATGAAGTTGTATTGGCCGGGAACGCCTTCGCTGCCGGTGCGGTTGGCATTCCAGGCGGCGACATAGCGGTCCTTGAAATGGATGATGTCCACGCAGTGGTTGTAGCGCAGGTAAGGAGCTTTGCCGTTGCGTGGAAAGTAGATCGTCGAGAAGGATACTGTCGGGTCGTAGAGCTTCAGCATGATAGCGCCTCCAATGTCATTTGCGTGCAGCGACGATGTGGCCTGGCATCTCCAGCGTGATGGCCACCTCCTTGCACCTCTTCATACTGTACATCCCGGATTCCGGACGACTGAGGCCATTTTCCTTTTCCGGAGTCGAAGGAGCCCATGGTACATGTCACGCACTGATCCCGATGGCCGGCAATTGTCCTTGGACGTTGTCCGCGCACCCACGCGGCCAGGACAGTACGCATGTCAAGAAAAACCGGCGGCAGGAGTTGAATCCCGACGCCGGTCCAAGGTTTCAGCGCCACCACGATTTGGTGGTGTCGCCGCATTGTCATTGTCTTGCGGAGATGCTATTTCTTGCCTTCAGCCATCGCCTCAGGGATTGCGGTCTTGTAGTTGTCCTTGGTGATCAGGGCATAGCGCTTGTCGAAGACTGCCTGGTCGGAGGACGGGATGCTGTCGTCATATACGGCGCTGCGCTTGCTGACCACCACGCAGATAAGCTCGCCGGTCTGCTTGCCGCCATCCTGGAAGACAGCGCCGCAATCATCGGGGTTGGCGCAGTTTGCCAAGGCGACCTTCTTGCCCTTGAGCTGGGCCATGGATGCGGCCAGCGGCACCATCGGCGGCAGCTGGTTGAGCACCACAATCACCTCGGCATCCTTGGCGCGGCCCACCAGATCCTTGAGCTGCTGCGGAGTCATCATGCCCATTTCGCCCATCATCGGCGGCATCGGGGGGATTTCGTTGCCGTTGGAGTCCTTCTGCGGCGCGGGCTTGGCGATCTTCTTCGGGGTGATGTAGAGCTCGTCGACCTCGACGCCGGTTCCCAGTCCCTCCTTCAGGCCGATCAGGCCGTAGTCGTCACGCTTCTGGGGCAGCTCTTCGCCCCACGAGTCAAAGTAGTTGTTGGCATCCACGAGGACCGCGACCTTCTTCAATCCCGGGATCTGGCGGGCGATTTCCTGTCCAAGCATCTTGTGTTCGACTTTGATGTAGCGCTGCTCGCGTGCGATCGCGGCGTCATCGCCGCCGAAGTTCTTGGTCGCATTCCACAGCGCGCAGCCGATGGCCAGGATTGCGCCGATGATTGCCAGCGGCTGGCCGATGGCCGCGCCTTTTTTCTGGATGTTCATGCCATACAATGCGATGGCGATACCGATGACCATGATGATGATGCAGGGTATAGACATGTTATGATTCCTCTGTCGTTTGGATGTTTAGGGATCTATTCTGGAGAAAAAATCGCGTCCGGAGCCGTCCGGCGCGACAACTGGCACATGAAACCACAAAACCAAAGAACAACCGTAAGTTAATGCATAAATTGGATTTTTCTAGATAGAGTGCCATTTTTTCCCGAAAAAGGGGTGTATTTGCCATTTTGCGGCATTTTCCGCATTTTTTTTTTGGAAGCGTCGGAGTGGGCCTTTGGGATGCCTGTGGACAGACCGATCGGGAAATGACGAAATTGTGGCGCAAAAAGAACCGCCACCGCGGCTTCAGGAATTTTTCAGGCATTATAATATTCGCATTGCGGAGCCCTTCCGCAGGATGCGCCGTCCTGTCTCCGGATCCACAGGCCATCCGGGCGCATCCGAACCATAGCCAACCACCCCAAAATAAGGAAAAAGACAATGAAGAAATTTCTGGCAATTGCCGCCTGCGCATCCGCAGTGATGCTCACCGGTTGTATCGCCGGCGTGTGCACCAGCAATGGCGGCGTGTCCGTCCTGGGCGGCGGCCTCTACAGCGAGACCGCAGGCAACGCCATGCTGCAGCCGACCGTCCGCAAGGACTACACGGTCGTCAAGCGCGATGTCACCGCCAGCGCCGATCTGCTGAGCGTCTTTGCCCTGGTCAACTTTGGTGACGCCTCCTATTCCACCCTGAAGGCCGCCGCCCTGCAGCAGGCCCCCGGCGCCAATGACCTGATCGATGTCAAGATGGACTACCAGATGAACAACATCATCGGCATCAACAAGGTCAAGGTCACCATGACCGCCACTGCCGTCAAGTTCGACAAGTAGTCCTGACTGGCGGATATTGTTGAATGGCTGCTCCCGTGCCCCCTGCCTGGGTGGTGCGGGGGCGGCTTTTTTTTTGGGGGGTGCGGCAGCCGCACGAAAGCCCGGGAGAAGCGGTTGCAGCCGTTCAAGCCGCAGTACACCTTGGACGAATCCCGGCGCATGCGGTCCATCGCCGACAATACCGGCGCGGACGATGCCAATTAATTCACGGCGGCAAAAGCAAAATCACCGCAATAGCATATATTAAGCCGTCTTGTGTTATGCGGACTGGTGAAAAAATCGGCCGTGTCCATCGCCGGCCAAAACATCTAATTTTTATCAGCCTGTAGATAACTTGTAAACAACCCTGTTGATAAGCTGTAGATTTTTCTGTAGATAACTTTGTCTACAGGATGAACTCCATCTTCTCTTTAGACTTCCATACAATGACAACACCATGGCAATAAACAAATTGTCATGGTTATCTACAGCCGATGCCCGCAATAATACTAAGACAAATAGATCTTTAAATTTAATAACAGCACTCTTTAAGGCGTCCTCATGCGGGGCTGTAAATAACCTGGTTGCAGTGAAGCCGGTAGATCGGGTGGCAGGATTGCATGGCATCCGCCACCGCGTGCTGTTGCAGAAAATCTTTTCCATGGCGCAGCGGCTGTTTTTACGCCATGGCCCCGCCTTTTTCCGGCGGTTTAATCGCACGGGAACAACTCAGCAATATAATAATCATGCGTTTCATAGTCACCACTGAAAATCTTCTGGCCGGCACCAAGCGGGTGCAGAATGCGGTCAGCTCCAAGCCGATCACCCCGATTCTGAACAACATCCTGATCGAGGCCAGGGACGGCCAGCTTTGCCTGACCGCGTACGACAACGAGATGCGCATCACCACCGCGGTGAGCGCCATGGTGACCGAGGAAGGCGCCATCACCCTCCCGGCCAAGAATTTTGCCAGCATCGTTGGCGCCCAGCAGTCCGGCGACATCTCGATTGAGAATGACGAAGGCGACACCGATGTCCGTTTATCCTGCCACAAGGTGAAGTACCAGCTCAATGGAATCAGCGCGGTTGATTTCCCCCAGGCCGACAACTTCGAGGAGGAATGGAGTTTCACCATCCCCGGCAACGAGCTGGTTGACAGCCTGAGGCGGGTCAACTATGCGCGCAGCGAGGATGAAAACCGCAAGGCGCTCAACGGAATCTACGTGTCGCTCAAGGACGGCATCCGCACCGTTGCCGCCACTGACGGCCGCCGTCTGGCGCTCACCGAACAGACGATCGAGAATGGGCCGCAGGATCTCAGGCCTCCGCTGGCCGATGGCGATGAGGCGGCGGCGCCGCGCGCCTGTGACTTCATCCTGCCCAATAAAGTGGTCTCGGAGCTGATTGGTTCGGTGGATCAATCGAAGGAGGTGAAGATCCACCTCACCGGGGCGATGGCGGTCTTCGAAAATGGCGCCACCACCATCATGAGCAAGCTGGTGGAGCAGAGCTATCCGAACTACCGTTCGGTGGTTCCGGTCAACTTCGCCAACCAGGTCACCATCCCGCGGGCGTTGCTGATTGAAGTCCTCAAGCGCGCCAAGACGGTGGTCAGCACCAGCGACAGCTCGGTCACCCTCAATATCCAGGACAACCAGCTTGAGCTGTCCGCGTCGTCTTCTGAAAAGGGGTCGTTTGTCGAGACCATCGATGTCAAGCTGGAGGGCGAGCCCATCACCATTTCGCTCAATCCCGACTACCTGGCAGATCCTCTCCGGGTGCTGGCGTGCGATGATTTCGTGATCAAATACAACAATGGCTTCACTCCGGTGGAGATCACCGGCGATCCCGGATTCATCTACATCCTCATGCCGATGCGCAATTGACTTTGGGTGCCATTGGCTGAACCAGGCGCCGGGGCGCAGTTGGCATTTTCTCCGGAATGCCCCGTTGTGGATCCGACAGTGGCTTTTCCCTTGTCGGCGCTACGGGTTTTCCCAGGCGCAAAAACTCTGCGGATACTTGAAAAAAAAACGTTTTTTTAGTATAATATACAAAAACACGCACCTCAATCCAGGGGAACACGCGGCTGTGAAGACGGTGATTTTCTGTCATAGCCAGTGATTTTGGGGGCGTACCGGGGATATGCGGCCGGAAATGGCATCAGCATCACGGACTTCCAGCGAAAAAAGACAACCAATGAAACCAAGCGTCAGGCAATTGTTCAGGACCATCTTCGCCGCCGGGGTGGCCGCGGGCTTCGGATTATCGCTGCCGGAGTTGCCGGCTCAAGGCATTCCGGATTCCCCCCTTTACATGCACAATATCAAGGGGCAGGGCGAGCCGGTGGATCTTGGGCAATTGCTTGACGCCGCCACCCAAAAGCTGGTCGAGCAGGATTCCGGGGCGGTATCCGACGGGCGGGTCAAGGGCACGGTGGTCACGATCAGTGGAAACCAGAGCGTGGTGTTTCCGCGACGCATCGTCAGCAACGACGTCATCAACCAGAACAACGGCCGCACCATCCGGTTCTATCTCTGGATCTGCGGAGAGGAAATCGAGGCCAGCGGGAATCTGTGGCTGGGCGCTCCGGCAGTCAGGATCTTCCTGAATGACGCAAACGGAAACCATCTGGCAGGCGTCGAATCGCTTTTCAAGACCCGCGGGACCTATCCGTGGCATTGCTATTACATCGACTTCGCGGTGCCGAAGAACGCCCAGCTGCCGGCCAATGACAGCGCGGTTGAGCAAGAGGCCGCTGCCGCCGGGCAAGTCGCCGCGGTGGCGGAGGATGGCATCGACGATGACTTTGACGCATTGTTCTCGGAACTCGGATTGGATGATGGCAATGCCGCGGTGCAGCGGCCGGTGACTGCCAGCGGGCTGTACCTGGAGCTCTCGTGCCGTGGCGGCGGCCGCGCCCATTTTGGCGGCCTTAACTACGAGGTGCTTCCGGCCGGATATTCCGACAGGCGCGATTCCATGCGTGACGCCGCCAGCGGCACCTATGCGCCCAATCCGCAGTATGACGAACTGCCGATGATGCTCATGTACGGCCTGGACGCGGCCGCGCCGTGGAAATTCATGGATGGCAACAACGCCTTCGAGTCGCTCAAAAGCCGTGACGGCCTGGACAGCTATCTGGACAAGAACCATGGCGACTGGTTCCAGATGCAGTATGGCATTGCGAAACTGCCGTACGTATATGTGACCGGCCGCGCCTTGAAGCTGGCCGACGGCTTCGAATCCGGATGGCTGGACCATCTCAACGAAAAGCTCAACGCGTACCAGGATGACAAGACGGGATTGTGGGTCTGCGGGGGGTCGCCGAATATCGCGGTTTCCGCGGCAATCGTCAATGGATGCTATTCGCCAGCGTCGCGCAAGCGGTCGGATGTGAAAAGCGAGGCTACGCCGTGGAATGCCGCCGGGGATCATGCGAAGCTGCATTTTGCCGACAGGATCATTGCGACGTTGCTGAAATGCCGGATCGACGGCACTGCGGCCTGGAATCGCTTCTGCCTCCAGGAAGGGGAGTTCTCCGGCAATGCCGACCGCCGGACACCGGATCTTGCCACCACCACCGCCGCCATGCAGCTGCTGGCCCGTGCGGCGGAACAATTCTCCCCTGCCGACCGTCAATATGGCGAGGCCCAGAACGCGATCCGCGACGCCTGGTATTATTGCGCCGAAAATTTTGTCATGCCGTCGAAAAATGGCCTGTGGCGCGAAAATGCCGACGACCTGATGCCAAGCCGTTCCGGGGCGTTCTTCTTCGACTTGATTGAGTCCACCCGGCTGCTGGAACAGCGGGTCAATCCTTCGCTGCAGGCGCCGGCCATCACCGCCACCCGGATTGTCGGCGACCGCGAGCAGCTGTCCATCGAATGGGATGGCAAGGGCGCGGGGATTGTCGCCATCCGGATCTACTGCGCCGGCGGGCAGGCCAACAAGGAGCTGCTTACCGACAAGAACCTCATCGGGATCATCGAAAAGCAGGCCGGGACCTTTTCCGCCGGCGATCCCTATGTAACCATCCGCACCATTGCCGAGTCCGCCCGCCGGCACTGGGGGATCACCCCCGCCGTCATGGGCGCCAGCTACCTGGAGGAAAAGCTAAACGCCATTTCCAGGAAGATCGCCATCGGCGTCGCCGGCAAGAAGCTCACTGTCCAGCCGCCGTCCGAACTGCTCTACCAGGAAGAGGATGACGGCGGATCCGAGGACACCCTGAAGTTCTATCTTGCCGGAGTCAATTCCTACGGCGAGATCACCGCCTTCACCGAAATCGCAACGGAAAAAACGGAGTAGGCGCGCAAACAGGCTCCGACCACGATGCATTCTCCCATGACCCGTCACGCAAAACGCCATTTCACGCTCATCGAACTGCTGGTGGTGGTAGTCATTGTCACGGTGCTGTTCGCGGCACTGATGCCGGCGTTCAACCGCATGATGACCGGCAATGCCGTCTCGTATGGCGCCCGCATCATTTCCAGCCAGCTCAACATGGCGCGCATCGAGGCGTGCCGCAGCCGCCGCAACGTGGCAGTGGTGTTCGCCGACGCCGGGACCGAAGGCGCCACCTACCCATCCGGCGACGGCGTGGTGCTCAACAAGCGCGCCTTCCGCAGCTGCTATGTCAGTGACGACCTCAAGACCTTCGAGGGATGGATCCCCGGGACCAAGTGGGAAGTGCTTCCCGTCGGCGCGTATCTGGATTTCGACAAGGACGGCGGCGAGGAGTGCTTTGTCGGCAGCGTCCTTGACGGCAGCGCATTTGAGGAAATCACCAAGGAAATCGACGGCGAGAACAAGATCCCGAAACCGCTGGACGATGAGGTGAGGCCGGCATTCGTGCTGGTGAAGAACAAGCCGCCAAAGCATGTGATTCTCTTCAAGCGCAACGGAAAGCCGCTGGCCGCCGACAAGACCCTCATGGTCACTGTGCGCGAAGGCGTGGTGGTCGGCAATGACCTCGGCGACGACCAGAAGCCGGACAAGTACGACCAGGAAAACTACTTGCAAATCAAAGTGAACCGCTATACCGGCAACGTGTTCACCGCCAAAAGGCAATAGCCGCTGAGCTTTTTTCCCTGTCCATCCCCTCCCCAATCGCCAAAAATGAAGACGACGCGCAAATCCTGCTTCACCCTGGTTGAAATCCTCATAGCCATGGGGATTTGCGTGATCGGCGTGGTCTCCATCATGGTGCTTTTCCCCATTGGCGCCAACGCCTCGCGCGACGCCATCATGGTCGGGCAGTCCAAGGACGCGGCCGGCATGATCCTCAACTATTGCAAATACTGTGTCGAGGAGGGCAAGGAGGATGGCTTCAACGCCCTGACCGGTTGGACGATCAATGACGTAGCGACCTATAGTCCGTCCGCCGTTCCCATGCTGGACAGCACCAGGCAGGTCGGCGATCTTGCCTTCGATGAAAGCGACTACGACGGGCATGTCGATGGGCATGGGCCGGTCAGCATCTCCACCATCCTGGATGCCGGCAATTGCAAGGTGTACCAGCACAAGCAGAAGAAGATCGATCCGGCAACCGGCGCCGAGACCGCCAGGAAATGCGATGTCTATGCGGTGAAGTTCCTGACCCAGGGCAGCGAAGGAGAAATCGACGATTCGATGAGCATTGTGAAGATGTGGATCACCCCGGTGACGCTGCCGGACAATGTCACCAGGATTCCGCGTCTGGCCACTGTGAACCTCGAGGTGAGCTGGCCGGCGGAGCTGCCCATCGAGCGCCGCCAAAGGGAAGTCTATAGCATCGACTTGTTCTGTCCAGCAAATTAGGAGCGGCAGAAATGAAGGCCATTCACCAATCCAACCGCTACACCCTGATTGAAATCCTGGTGGCAGTCGCAGTGCTGCTCATCATGATGAGCTTCCTCTTTCGTTTTGTCATCTCGGCGCAGCGGGTGTACACGGCGACCAGCGCCAGGAGCTTCCAGTTCGACCAGGCGCAGACCGTCTTCGATTTGCTCAACAACGACCTCAACCAGGCGGTGGTCGGCACAGATGACGCATATCTCGGCGCGGACGGAAAAAAACAGTGCTATCTGTACATGCTGACCAGGCCATTGGGCGGCAATATGGATGGCAGCCTATTTGTCTTCTTTGTCAATGAGGAGGAAAAAGCCGATGAGCATGGTCGCCTGAAGGTGGTTGTCTACTGGCATAACCAGAAAACCGCCGGCACGGAATACAACCAGCTGTACCGCTTCGAGGGCGTGATCCCGAGTGGCAAGTACTACCTGACGGAGGCGAACCGCGAAACGGTGAAGAATTTTACGATCACTTCGTTCAGCCCGTATTTTACCGGGGTGATAGCCTACCTCACCGGCATCAATCTGAATGTGGACATGGCCAAGAACGACGATTACCTGGTGGCCGAGGGAATAGAGGAATTCAGCGTGGCGGGAAGCGACCTGGAGAATGGTACGGCGGAGAGGCCGCCGTACATCAAGGTGTCGCTGAAGACCGGCATTCCGGAGGAGCTGCGGGGCGACCGCGGCGTGGAAGAGGAATTGAAACGGAGCTTCTCGAAGATCTTCTTCTTCAATTGAAGCAGGACAGCCCGGAAGAACGCCCTGCCCTGCCCCCCCCCACTGCGATTTCAGAATCGACGGATGACATTCCGCCCGCCGCAGGCGCAAATCACTACAACTTCACGGATTCAGGACTGAATTATGAAACAGTATCAATTTCATTCCGGCGAGCGCGGCTCGGCAATCCTATTGGTGCTGGGCATCCTGACTATTGTGATGACTCTGGCGATTGTCTTCGCAATGACCAGCCGCAACCGCGCGGCCATCGCCAAGGCCTCGGCGGAGACCGGCAGGCTGGACCTGCTGGCGGAATCCACCACCGCGCGCGTGACCTCCCTGCTGTATTACATGGGGCGCAATGGCGCCGACCCCAAAAGCAGCTTCACCCATTTGCAGAAGGCTCCGGCCGACAGGGTCGCCGGACTGGTCAAAAACAGCCGTCTGACGGCGCTCAACGACGGCGACCATGCCAGGTACTACCGTGCGGACGGCACTTCCGGCGGCACCACCAGCGTCACCAGATATCCCACGCCGGATTACCAGGAAGTGATGTATTCGACCAGCGCCGGCGCCAGCGGCCTGGACGGCGATGTCACGGCGGCAATCAACAGCACGCCATACGGGAAATTCCTGACGGAAAACACCGACCTCCTGTCGGACAACGCCGATGCCGGCGTCAAGCAGCTTGACGGATTGAGCCTTGTCAGCGAGGAGCGGAACCGGAAAACGCATGGCAACGACAGCACGGGCAGCTTGATCGCCGATGACATCTACCGCTGGGCCTTCCTGGCGGTCAATGACACTTCGAAGTTCAATATCAACGACTTGATGAACTACAAGGATGCCAACGGCGTGGTGCCGGCGATAACCAACCAGGGCGAGTACCGCAGCCTGGCCGGAATCGTCATTGAATCCCCCACGGCCTCCGATCCGGGCATCAAGCCATTTGACGCCTCGCCCACCACGAAGGACATGATCACCAACTGGATGGACCCGGGAAGCGAGGTCTCCAGTGAGAGCGATGGGAGCGGCACAACCTATAAATTCGTCGGCAACATCGCCAACATCTTCCCGATCCTGGGTTATGTCGATCCGGCCCATCCGGCAGTGGGCGACCGGCTGATAGCCAAGGCCGACGAGGCCAATACCCTCCGTTACGGCATCCATCCGCAGGAGCTGGTCGTCCCGAATGCATATCGCGACCTCATTGGCGAACCGCCGGCCAAGGCGCCGCTGGTGCCATCCATGGATCTGCTGGTATCCGACCCGTCGCTTAAGGACGTCGACACGAAAATGGAGTCGCCAAAGCGCTATTTCATGCTCTATTCGGTAGCATCCGGAAAGGAAGATACCGAGACGTACAAGACGGATGCCGGGACTGCCGAGCAGCCCAAGATCAATATCCAGTATCCGGGATATGACTACGTCGATAGTGATAATAGCGCCAACGTTGACAAAGACAATGGCAATGTTTTCTCCAGTCAGGCGAATCTCGACAAAACCCGCTGGGAAAAGATCAGCGCGTCGGCGCGCGTCGCAGGCAATTTCGACACCGCCATGGCGGACCTCAATGCCAGGCTCGGCGGCGGCGCCAATAAATTCTGCTACGAGGACGGTGCGGACGCCACCAGCGCCGTCTATGCCAACCTCATAGACTTCAGCGACAGCGACGAGCTGGTGACCCATAATTTCGAGTTTGGCGGCGAGCGCGTGAAAATCTCCACCGATTTTACCGACAATGCGAAAAGCTTCAAGAAAAACCAGGACATTGTCTGCGGCAATGAGCGGGTCCCCGCCATCACCTCGGTTGCCATCAAGGCGAATGTAAAGGACGGCGGGAAAGTCACCAACAAGATGAAGCCACTGACGCGCATGGCCCCCGGCGGGGTGGAGGAGGTGATAGAAGTCAAGGCATGGGACAGCTCGACGCTTCCGACATTGAGCCTGTCCGTGTCGGCCACCCTGGACAACTGCTTCCAGGAAGCCGCATCCGGCGTGCAGCCCAAGGTGAGGTTCGTCGTGAAGGGCCGGTATTGCATATATTACATCAGCGAGTATGAGGGACTGCCGTCGGGAGTGGAGATCTTCGACATCCTGCCTTCCGGCGATTACATCTTCTCGCAGAAGCACAAGGGGCTGGAAGTCATTGACAACACCAGATACAGGGATTGGTGCGGCAAGGCCCTGGAAGCCGCTGCTTCCGACAGCATGGCTGAAAGGAGCGCCGGCAATCTGGAGGATCTGGTTGTCGGCAACACGGTGGATTTTGTCTGGGTCTCCGATGACGCCCATGCGGTGGTGACGCCGGCCAAGGATCTGGCGGCGCTGTCGCGCTACCAGATGGCCTTCCCGGAATCCAAGGTGGTGTCTCCATACGGGACCGCCGCCGGTGAACGTTCGGGGAGCGTGGCCGATGGCGTCGGCCACATCAAGGGCATGGGGCTGTTCATGGCGATCGACGAGGTGGTTGCGGTGATGGCCAATGACGACCGCGCCACCGACCAGGACGAGCTGATCGATATCGTGCATTATCATGACGATACCCAGGATGCAAAGAACATCCATGGCGAGCACAACCTGCGCTCCATCTACGAGAACGAGTCCATCGGCGATGATCTGGGCAAGCTTCTTGCCGGTGACAGCAACTCGCTGATCGGGTGGATGACGACCCTGGATCCGCGTAGCAACCACCGCAACAGCGCCTGGGTGTGGCATAACGCCAGCGCCCGCAATGACGGCAACACCAACACATTTGATAGTGGCGCGAGCCTGGAATTGACCAATGATAGCAATGTCGCCGCCGTCATGCAGGACATCAAGGACGATGTGACTGGGACGCTGAAGAACACCGGCCTGGCGAATGTGGACACCGAGACAACGCTCAACCTCGATGGATCAGGCGTCGCATCCGCTGTCACCTATTCCACGGCCTTCATCCCGAATCATCCGGTCACCAACTTCTGGCAGCTGGGCGCGGTGCATCGTGGCGAGCCGTGCCGGACAATCAACCTGAACAGATACGGCATTGCCGGCGGCGGGAAATATGACGCCGGCGATGGATGGATTCTGGACCGGCTCAAGCTGAGCGGCATCTCCAAGGACACCCCGGTGATGGGCAAGTTCAACCCCAACTGCATGAACGAGAATTCATTCCGGTACCTGATCGAGGGTCTGCCCAGCGACAACGGCGCGTATTCATACGAGCAATACCGCGATGATGCCACCGCCGCCCATTACACCGCGCCGGAAGCCGCCTTCCCCGGCTGGCTGAACAACGGCAGCCCCGGCAGTGCCTTCAACCAGCCGTCGCCGACGACCGGCAATGAGTCATGGCTGCCGGTCCAGGCGATGTACAACTACCTGCAAGGCACGGCGAATGTGGCGCAGTCCGCCCCAAATGACCGCGAGGCGGAGAAGATCTTCGCCTGCATCGCGGGGCTGCTCTCGACCCGCTACGAAACCTTCACCGTCTTTACCGTGTCACAGAGCTTGAAGTACATTGCGACTGACAGCCACGTGCGGACGATAGACGACCAGGACAAGGGCGGAACCGATCCGCTCGAACCTGACACCAACCTCTTCCTCAAGCAGTTTGCCAATCCCATGCTGCTGACGGTCAAGAAGCAGAATCCGGATGGCACCGAGGCGGATGCCAATGTGTGGTATGAAAAGCGCGGCACCCAGGTGCGCATCCTCACCATCGTCCGTGACTGCTGGAAGAACGAACTCGAGGTGATCCGCAGCCAGAAATACGAGTGATGAACACGGAAGACACGGAAAGCACGGAAAGCACGGAAAGCACGGAAAGCACGGAAAGCACGGAAAGCACGGACACGGTAATCCTCTCTATGAACAGAAAACTCCATTTTACATTAATCGAATTGCTGGCGGCAGTCGCAATTGTGATTATATTAGCGGGGATTTTAGTCGGTGGCATCGGCTATGCCGGACGCCGGGCGGATGAGGCCAAGAGCTATGCCATCCTCGAATCGCTGGCAATGGCGCTGGAGCAGTTCAAGGTTGACAACGGCTACTATCCGATGTCCAGCAAGGACGGCACCAAAGGCAAGGACGCGGTGGTGAAATTCTACCGCAATTCCGCCGACAGCACCCTGATGATGGTGCTGTCCGACGGCGACAAGAACCACGAGTACAGGTTTTACAATCCCGCCAGCAAGAAGGCGTACTTCGACATCAGCGATCTTCCGGCCAGCGCCAGCAGCAAGTCCAGCGCCGTGTCATTGAGCGACGCCTGGGGAGGGGATGACGGCGTCTTCCACTACCGCTGTCCCGGCAGCCACAACCGCGCCGCCTACGACCTATGGTCGCCCGGCCGCGATGGCAAGTCCGGAAATGAGGACGAGCGCCTTGATGACATCACCAATTGGGAAAAGGAATAGTGATCAGGATGCGTAGACAATTCTTTACCTTGACTGAGCTGCTCATTGTAGTGGCGATCATCGTTGTTCTGGCCGGGATCCTGATCACCGCCACCTCTCGGGCGATCAAGAAGGCCGAGGAGGCCAAGGCCCGGGCCGCCATCACTGTGCTCTACAACGCCATCAAGCATTACGAGTCCACCTATGGCGTCATGCCTTGGCAGAAATCGTTTGATTCCGACATCTTCGAAACGAGGAAATGCGACGACCTGTCGGGGTCATTCTCCCTGCCGGCGGGGCAGGGCAGGCCGCAGAAGGGCAATGATTGCGTGATCTATGTAAAGGGTTACAAGGAATTCATCAAGATGATGCAGGCCAAGGACTACACCGCAAAACTCAATCCGCGGAAGATCAAGTTCCTGGAGGTGCAGGGCAGCGAGGAGGGCGTGTTCGAGGATCCGTGGGGAAAGGACTACGAAATCGTCTTTGGCAACACCAACAACAAGGACTACTTTGAGCAGGGGATCGCACCGGGGGTGAAGGGCGTGGAGCGCACTGAGGATCCCAAGGACACCGTCACCGTCTACGACTCGGTGATGATCTGGTCGTTGGGCGTCGATGGTGAGCAAAAGCTCGGCAGCAAAAATTTGGACGACGAGTCGAATCGTGACAACATCTTTTCCTTCCCGGTGATTCTTGACAAGGGGAAGGGCTACTTTGAGGTTTCGCACTAACCAGCAAAAAAGGAGAACTGATTATGAAACGAAATAGCTTCACTCTCATAGAGCTGCTTACCGTGATCGCGATTATCGCGATCCTGGCGGGCATGCTGATGCCTGCGGTGAACAAGGCCCGTGCCTCCGCGCACCAGACCGCCTGCATGAACAACATGAACCAACTGGGCAAGGCCGAAGCCATCTTCCTGGTCGACAACGACAACCGGATCAATCCCGGAAAGACTGACTACAATGATGGGGGGACTGCTGGAGATTACAAGGAAGAGGGGATAAATGGCATGTACAGTTATTGCGGGGGACTGTACGATTACATTGGCAAGGAGCAGCGTTCATTCAGATGCCCGCTGAGCGAGCCGTATGCCAATGCGAATCTGGAAGAAGTCTTTTATGGCGCAAATGCAAGTTTCGTGTTGCAGCGCATGAGCTACTTTGTCAATGGCGGGGTTCATACCAATTTCATCTATAAAAAGGGTGACACCATCCGTTCCATCAAGGAGACGTGGAAAAAGATCAGCAAGGTCAACTCCCCCTCCAAATTGGCAAGTCTGGCGGAGTGCAAGGAAGACGACGGTAATGATGACTTCAAATATGAAGGCACCGTCGGCGCCAGCGGCGTCAAGGAGGGAAGTGACTGGACGAGCACGCTGACAAATTGCACCGGCTGCCCGACCACCACTGATTACAAGTCGTTCCGTCTGAATGCCCATGGCAAGCGTTCCAACTTCCTCTTCCTCGATGGACACGGTGAAACCATGTTCGCGGAAGAAGCCGTTGATGCTATCAGCCACGAGAATGTCGCCACCATCTGGGCGGGCATCTAGTCCCTGAGATTCGCCTAGGTACAATCATAACACCCCGGAGGGGCTGACTGCGTGTGAGAATTTGCGCGGTCAGCCCCTTTTGTCAGTCATATAACCGCGCTCACGTTTTCCGACAAGAAAAGCCTCCCCTGCAAGGGGAGGTGGCGCGACAGCGCCGGAGGGGTTGGCGTCGGGCTTGACGTGCCGTGGTGCATAGTTTGGAGAACGCGCTTTGTTGCAAGCAGACTTTGTTATTGACAACACATGCACCGGCCAAGTTCACTCACGCGG
>CAKUJM010000039.1 GCA_934661755.1 uncultured Lentisphaeria bacterium
TTTTCCGTGTTTTCCGTGTTTTCCGTGTTTTCCGTGTTTTCCGTGTTTTCCGTGTTTTCCGTGTTTTCCGTGTTTTTTTTCCCCCCCCCCCGAGGCGAATCACGGATTTTCGGTGTCAGCCGTCATCTCGAAGAATGGCGTGGGGCCGTGCTTCAATGCGGCCATGTCCAGTTTCAGGATCTGGATGCCATTTTCCATGGCCAGCGGGACCTCCTCCACGCGTTCGCCGCTGAGGCTCAGGGCGTAGCAGCGCAATTTTTGGCTGCGCCGAATCGCCAGGTCATATTTTCCGCACTGATAGAGTATCGGCAAGGTGCCGACGACTCGCAGGTGCACGCCGGTGGGGTCATGCTGCATGTTGGTGTTGGCGATTCGGGTGGAAAGGACAAGCACCATGCGCCGGGACTGCGTCAATGGCCGGTCATCCACGGAAGCCAGGGCGACAAGCGAATTGACGGTATTCCGGCGGATGTCAATCATGCCCAGGGTGGCGGTCTTCCCCTCCGGCAAGGCCGCGGCCTCGCTCTTCGGGGTGATGACCGTCATCTTCTTTTCCGTGGCGTACATGGTGATCTGGCCGGTTTCGCTCTGGTAGATTTGCCTGGAAAGGTCGGTGATGTTGTCCGGCGCCAGGATCCCTCTTCGGCGCATCTCGCCCACCACCGACTCCAGGGATGAGTCGGAGGCGACGGTGTCCTTGGCGTCTGCATACCATCCATGCCAGACGATTTCGCTGCTGCCGGCGGGAGCAATCACCATATCCGGCCTGGCATCCGGGACCGGCACCCGCGAATATGGCGGCAGGTCAGTGAACAGCGACGACACGCGGGTCAGCAACCCGAGGCGGCTTTGGGTCGGCGCCAGGGCATTGGCGCCATTGCCCGGGGCGAAGACGTAGCTTTTATCCAGAGCCACGGCGATATTGTGGCGGGCGGGGGCCACATCGCGGCGCAGGAAGAACAGTGCGGACAGGAATTCGCCGGCGCGCAGCACCGGGTTGTTGGCGGCGTGGAAGGAGCTGGCGCGCTGGTCGTTCTTGAGCGCGACCGCGCCGGAATGGATGGCCATGGAGTCCCAGTCGTCAAGCGCGGCGTACGCATCCAGGGATACCGGCTTTTCGTACTGGTAGGGATTGCGGAAGACGTAGTTGTGTTCATTGAAGAAGAATGGCCGTCCGAAGATATGCTGTCCGAAGCGGCGGCGGAAGACCGGCGCGGCGTCGGCAATCGAGCTGACCTGCGACACGCTGGCACCGGGCTGTTCCCCGCCATCCGGGTGGCAGTGGTAGCCATGCGCATCGACGATTTGCAGGCTTTCCCATGAGACTGCGGCGCAGCGCAACGCGGGCATCGGGCATTGGACGGTAAGTCCGTCATATCCGCAATCCTTCATCACCTGGTCGCAGAAGCGGTAGGTCTCCTTCATGCATTCATACCAGAACTCGTCGTAGTCGGCGCGCAGCTTCGACCGGTCCCAGTAGACCGGCAGTGGCGGATCGGCCATGACGGCAGCCGGATGCGGGCATTCGCCCTCGGCGGCGCCGGCGTATTTTTCCTGGAGGAATCCGCGCCATTTCTCTTTCAGCAGACGGTATTCGGCGGGATAGGCATTCTCCATCTTGCGGGCAAGCTCGATGCCCAGTCCCAACTCATTATAGAACTCGACAGCGACGAATGCCGGGTCGTCCTTCCAGGCCAGGCCGGTATAGGGGTTGACGTGATTGAGCACCTTGAAGCTGGTTTCGGCGAAGCGCGCCCGGATGGAGGGCTCGCCAATCAGGAACATGACCTTGTTGGCGTTGCGCTTTTCGGTGGTCAGGAACAGGTTCTGCGCCGGCGCGTACAGCGCAAAGGCGAAGAGGTTCAGCTGGAGGTAGATCCCCTGCTGCTTCATTTCATGCACCATGCGATCCCAGCGGTCCTGGTAGAGCGGCAACGGCGTCTGATCCTCCCTGGAGTTGGTCATCACCCATTTGTCGAAGCCATGCATCCGGAACAAATTGTATCCCTGGGCGCGGATGGCGCGGGCGTACTCCGCCGCCAGCCGTCCGAAGTCGTCGGCCTTGGCGGTCTTCCACACGCTTTCGTCCGGTCCGCCGGAGAAGCCGAAGAACCGCTGCGGCGCGGGGTTGTCCTCGAAGGCGATATGGCCGTCGTGGGTGAGGACTGCGCGGCCGTATTTGCCGGCGGGGGCATCGATGATCCCGGAAAGATCCAGCGCCGAGCCGGCCTTGACCGCCAGGTCGTCGGTGTTGATCGGATGATAGCCCTCGGCGGCGGTGAAGCGCTGCGGCTCCGGCGGCGGTTCAACGCATCCCCAGTGGAACACCCAGTTTTCCGAACCGGACAGCACCTTCACCGCCAGCAAGTTGCGGCCCTTGCGCACCGGCAGGAAGGCGAAATGGTTCGCGGAGGAGATCGGCTTTTTCATGTTCCCGCCGTCCATCGTCGAGAGGACCGGCTGTCCATTGAGGTAGATGTCCATGTACCAGTCGGCGCCGAAGCCGATGGCGACCAGCCGGTCGCGGTCGGAATGGAACTCGTTGTAAAGCATGCCCGGATCCTTGTGGCGCTTCCGCAAGGTTGCGTAGTGGAGCCGCAGGTCGATCGAGTTGTCGTGAAGCGACGACGGCGCATCCACGGCAACCGGCGTTACCGGCTGGCCATCCAGCCCCGGCAGCTCCGCGGGGATGGCGTCCCAGGCGGCGGTTTCCGGCTTGACCAGTCCGAAGAGCGTCCACTGGTCCGAAAATGGCGGCTTTTCCGCTTCAAGCGAGGTGAGATCCACCAGCAGCAGATTCGACAGCACGACCCTGCCGTCCATCTCCCCCAGATAGAATGCCAGCACCGGCGGATCGGCCTGGGGGTTGTCGCTTTCCAGTCCCGGGATGAGTTCGACGAAGACCTTCTGCAGGCCCTGTTTCACCGGTATCCACTTGATGAAGCCTAGGTTCTTCGGCTTGTTGCGCATGCGGTAGGAAAGCACGATCGGGCGGGTCTGCGGCTTCTCGCAATAGATGTCGAAGCAGAAGCGGTAGCTTCGACCGACCTCCAGGTTGCGAAGCGCCTGCTGGAGCTTGAACAGCCCGGAGTTGCCGCATTTGCGCACGTCGAGGGCCAGCCCCCCCGCCTCCGGCACGGCGGTGCCGATGTCGCCGACCACCTCCCAGTGATCCATTCCTGTGGAGAAATCCGGATTCGCCAGCAGGTTCCTTATCTCCGCCGCCGGCGCCAGGCCTGCGATCATGCAGACCAGCAATGCGATTGCAATTGACTTCATCTTGTGGTAATTACTTGTTGATTTCATGGTTTGGTGACTGATGGCTGGGATTGATGATCAATTGGTTTTGCGCTCGCGGAATGCCTGCGGCGTGCTGCCGGTCTGCTGGCGGAACACCCGGCACAGATGGCTCGAGTCGGAGAAGCCGGCGGCATCGGCGATGGAGTCCAGCTTCATCTTGGTGCATTCCAGCAGCCGCTTGACGAAATTAATCCGCATGTCGAGGATGAACCGGCCGGGGGTGATGCCGTATTTTCTGCGGAAGTAGGTCTGGAAATACTTGGTCGACATGTCGCATTGGGCGGCCATGCCCTTGACCGTGGCCTCGGCCATGTACTCATTTACCCAGTCGGCAAGCTGCCGGGGGAAGTCGCCGTCCTGGGTGTCGTCGCGATCACACAGCTGCGACTCCAGGTCCAGCAACATGCAGGTCGCCAGCTTCCGCAGCTGGGTGAATGCCAGCCCGCTTTGCAGCGCACGGCGGAACAGCTCATGGAATTGCGCGACGATTCCGCCATCGCGGTCCAGGCGGTGCACCGGACCCTTTTCGAGGATGCGGGTGAAGACATGCTCGGCCAGCGGTCCCCGGAAGCCGATGTATATGAAGCTGTAGAAGCACTGCCCCGGGTTATGGAATTCGAAATTCCCGGTGCCGTTTATGAACACGCATTGTTCAGGGCCGGCGTCATGCTCCCGCTTTTCGCCTCCGGGGAGGGTCTGGATGAATTTCAGGTTTCCGCACTGGGTGTACTGGAGAATCTGGAAGTTCCTGCCAATGGAGCGGAAGAAGTCATCCGGGGTCTTATGGTAGTCCCTCCCCTGGCTGATCACGCGGTTGCCGCAGGTGGAGATGGTGGCCGGCATCACATCGCCATGCTGATTTTCCATCCGGAAGTCTATCCAGGTGTTCTGGCCGTATGTGTCGTCAAAATGAATCTTCTGCATGGCGATGTCGTCCACGGCGTTTTGTGAGGCCCCATTCCCCGATCGACCGTCGTGATGGCCTCCTTCGGCCACAGCCTCCGCCATGGCGTTTCAAAGAACCATCATTAAACGAGGAAATCGGCGCAGGCACTGGTTTTATGCCTTTGCCAATACTATAAATGCGGTCAGCTTCCAAATTCCGTCGCGGGCGGCGACATGTTACCTTTATTCCATACATAATACCAAACCGGGATTGGTGGTGGCACGCTCTTAAAATACGTTATTCGCAAAGACCGGAGACCGGGCATTTTTTTTGCCGGCGGCCCCGACGCAGTCCGAACAAGAGGAACAGCCAGAATGTCGATCAAGATAGATTCCGATGCAGGGATATTCCTGCTCAGCACCGACGACATGTCATATGCCTTCGGCATTGACGAGGGCGGCATGCCGGTGAATTTGCATTGGGGCGGTCGCGTCGATGAAATCAGCGACCTGCCATTGCCGCAGACCGTGTCATGGTTCCGGCTCAAGATCTACAACCTCCGGGCCAAAATGGGCCGGTACGAATTCTCCGCCGCCAACCGCCTGTACTGCTATGAACCGATGCTGAAGCTCAGGTCACCGGACCAGACCTTGGAGCTGCGTTATGATAAATATGCCATTGACGGCCGGAACCGCCTGACAATCTTCCTGCGCGACCAGGCGCTGCCGCTGACGGTCAAGCTATGCTACGAGCTGTACCCGGAATACAACCTGCTCTCCCGCCATGCGGAAATCGTGAACGGCGGCGACAGCGTCATCCGGGTGGAGAACCTCTTTTCGGCGGCATGGAGCCTGCCACGGAGCCGCAAGGCGCCGCGGCTGACCACCCTGCAGGGCGAATGGGGGCAGGAATACCGGATACGCCGTTCCGAGTTGCCGCCCGGCCAGCGGGTCCTGGAGAGCCGGATTGGCATCAGCAGCCATGCGGCGACGCCATTCTTCGCCTTTGACAGCGGCCGTGCCGACGAGAACTCCGGCGAAGTGCATTTCGGGACGCTGCTGTGGAGCGGCGACTGGAAATTCATCTTTGAGCGGGATGCCTACGGCGAAAGCCGGATCTGCGGCGGCATTAACAACTATGACTTTGAGCTGCCGCTGGCGCCGGGCGAGAGCTTTGCCACCCCGCGCTTCCTCGGCGGCTTCACCCGTGGCGGTTTTGGCGCCATGACCCGCTCCATCCATCGCTGGAGCGCGCAATATCTGTCGTCGCCATATTGGCGGCACCGGGAACGGCCGGTGGTGTTCAACACCTTCTCCTGCATTCGCCGGACTGAATTGACTGAACAGGGGGTCCTCGACCTCATCCCCAAAGCGGCGGAAGTGGGCTGCGAGCTGTTCATCATCGACGACGGCTGGCAGACGAATGTCGGCGACTGGGCGGTGAATCCGGACAGATTCCCGCATGGGCTGAAGCGGATCGCGGAGAGTGTCAAGGCCCACGGCATGAAGATGGGCCTGTGGATGGAGTTCGAGGTATGCGTGCCGCAGGCGCGCCTGTGGACCCAGCGTCCGGAGTGGGTGCTGGGGGACGGCGCGGCCCAGTTCAACCTCGCCCGCGAGGATGTGCTGGAGTTCCTGTTCAACACCATCAGCTCGCTGATCCGGGAGAACGGCATCGCCTATTTCAAGATGGACATGAACCACTACATCTTCGTGCCCGCCTGGCATGAGGAGCGCCGTGCGCTCAAGACCCGGTACACGCTCAACTTCTACCGTCTGATG
Organism: uncultured Lentisphaeria bacterium; assembly: GCA_934661755.1. Lineage (GTDB taxonomy): Bacteria > Verrucomicrobiota > Lentisphaeria > Oligosphaerales > Oligosphaeraceae > CAKUJM01. Next base: position 5,968 of record CAKUJM010000039.1, read on the forward strand.
GAGCGCCTGAACGCCGAGTTCCCGGAGGTCATTTTCGAGAATTGCGCCAGCGGCAGCGGCCGATGCGACCTGCAGATGGACCAATTCTTCTGCCGGATCAACCGCAGCGACAACCAGGATACCCTGGACGTGCTGGATATCGAGGAGGGCTTCTCATACCTCCACCATCCCCGGATGGCCGGCGGCGGATGCCAGATAAGCAAGAACTACTCCTATGCGATCAACCACCGGCACATCCCATTGTCGTTCATGGCGCATGCCGCATTGATGGGATGGCCTTCACTGGGGATCGACCTGAACCAGAGTCCGCTGGAGGAAATTGAGGAATGCAAGGGGTATCTGGCACTCAACCGCCAGATTCGCCATATCGTCGCCCGCGGCGAGCTGCACCGCCTGGCCGCCTGGCACGAGGACCGCTACGCCGCATTCGAAATCGTGCTGCCCGACAAGTCGGAGGCGCTGCTTTTCGTCTTCGCGCACGCCATGGAATACGGCGAACAGCTCCCCAACATCCGTCTGCATGGCCTGGACGAAGTCCGCACCTACGGCGTGGAATGCCATGGCAGGAAGGGCAAAAACGACTTCTACAATAAATGCGAGGAGAATGCGTGCCCGGAAATGACCGGGCGCGGCCTGGAGCAAATCGGCATCCATGTGCCGCTGGAGGGCGACTTCGACAGCCGGATCTACCATTTCAAGGCAATGGAGTAGCGGCGAAGGCCGCAGCCTCATGCCGGCAATGCGGGATGGGCGAAGGCCGCAGCGGAGGCCGAAGACCATCAACCGCCCTGCCCCGGCCCTCCAGCCACGCTAGAAGAAGTGCCGATCCAATATCGCCTGCTGCCATTCCGGCGACAGCGCGACGAAACGCGCGGAGAAGCCGCACACCTTCACTATCAGGTTCATGTGGCGTTCCGGATGCTTCTGCGCATCGAGCATCTCTTCCCGCCCATTGCAGTTGGGCTGGAGCATGTGCATCTTCAGGCCGCAGAAGGTCCGGAAAAGCGCCATGATGACTTCCACCGACGCGTTGCTCTTCTCCAGGGTGAGATTCACATTGGAGGAGGCGAACTTCGAGTGGTCGAGGCGGCTGAGCGCGTTCAGCACCGTGGTCAGATCGGTGTCAGTGCGGAATGACGACGGATTCAGCGCCTGCGCCAGATAGTCGCCGTCCCTGCGGCCGTCCGGCAGCGCCCGCATCTTTTCGCCCCAGAAGCGGTATTCGCGATAGATCCACGCATCCAGCGAGAACACGCCACCGCGGCCATTGCGGCGTGAGTGGACCACGTCGTATAGCGCGGACTGGATGCGGTTCGCCAGGGCCGACGATTCCGGGGTGTCGTCACCCCAATGCGGCGCCCGGAGGGCATGGGCGCGAAGCTCGGGGCGGGTCTGCCAGTTGCTCCGCACGCATTCCAGATATTCGTGAAGCGTGCAGATCTTCTTTTCGAAGCAGATTTCACGGATTGCCAGCAGCGAGTCCACGACATTTCCCAGAAATGCCATGTCAAGGTCGGTCACATTGTATTTGGCGCCGCCGACGGACTCGTCGCGGCGGCTTTCCAGGCATCCCTCCAGACATCCCGAATAGAGCGGATGCGGGAAAGCCAGGACCACGCCGCATTCGCTTGCCGTCCGATCGTCCAGCGAGCTGGCCGCGAACCGGGCGATATTGTCGATGACTGCATCGCGGACCTCGTCATACGACTTCAGGCCGTCAAGCGCGGTGAAATTGAAATCGACCTTGCGGTCCAGTTCCGGCGAGTGATAGACCATCGCCTCCAGGACCCGCGCCAGGCTGTAGTAGTTGGCGCCATAGCGGTTTTCCCGGCTTTCGCAGATGGGGTCCCAGCAGCCGTTGCATATGTAGGTGCGGGCGTCCTCGAGGCTCTTGCCGTCATTGACCATGGTCGGGATGGTGATGTCGTCATTGAAAAGCGTATGGACTGCGCGCCCCATGTAGACGTCATCGGCCAGCATCCTGAAGTACTCCTCGCTGGAGGACGCGCTGCAGCGGCAATGGAGCTTCGGGAACGCCAGGTTCAGACGCCGGTGTGCCAGGATGAACATGCGGGTGATGTCGTTGAAGACCTCTTTGCCGTCCCTGTCGCATCCGCCCAGCGTGACTGGGATTTCCATTTCGTGGTCATTGTATCCGGCCACCGGCCGCATGGGGTCGTGATGGCATTCCGCAGCCAGCAGCCATCCGGCGATCATCCGGAACGCCTCCTCCGCAGTGATCCGTCCACTGGCGATGTCGGCGTCATACAGCTCCTTGTACATCGCGTCGGGATGCCCAAGCGAGTACACCATGAGGCCGTCGGTGATCCCGAGAATCTCGCGCACGAACCACGACATGTTCAGCGCCTCGTGGAAGGTGCGCGGCTTTTCCCACGGGACATTCTTCGCCGACTCGGCGATCAGCTCCATGTCCCGATGCTGGAGCGCAGTGAGCGGCTCTTCCCGGAGAATGCGCTGGGCCTCCGCCGCGAACTTCAGTTGGATGGAATGCACCGCCTCCAGTCCGGCCAGCATCGCATCCAGCCACTGCATCTCGCTGCGCGTCGTGCATTTTTCGCGGGCGCGGCAGGCTTCCTCGTATACGCCGCGGAACCCCTTGGTCAGGACGGTGGTAAGCGGCGGGCAGTGGTGCATGTTGTCGAAGAAGAATCCGCAGCAAAGCGTGAAGCGCTCCTCGTTGCGCTTTAAGAACCGGGAAATGCGCCTCTGGGGGATGGTGTTGGCGAAGCGCTCGGCGAAATGCCTGTCAAACCAGTTGACGCCGATATTGTTGCGTGCCCATCCGCCGTTGATGCCGCCTTCGAAATAGAACGGCAGGTTCCGGAAGATCACCGGCTTGAACTTCGCGCCGAGGACCTCGTAGTACTTCTTCTTCGCGCAGAATACCGGGACGTCGGGGTTTTCGGCAATCCAATCGTCCATCTCCTGGAAGATGGCGTCGTAGTTGTCGACAATCGCCTGGTCCTTGCATACGCCATGGCATTCGTCCGGATAGAACCTGCGCATTTCCTCCCGGAGAGCATCGCAACTTTGCGGATCAAACGCCTCTGCCACCATGTATGGATCGCTGTTCTTCATCTTTGCAATACAGAAAAGGGGGACTTGTGCGCTGTTCCTAAAATGGGGTGTCGTCCGCCATCCGCACGAATGACGGAAGCCTGGAATGGTGAAGCTGGTGATTTTGCGTCAGAATGAGGTATTTTTTCTGGGGGGCACCGGGGGCACGTGACCGAAAAAAAGGCGGGATCATGGCGCAAAAGAGCCACCTTCACGGATTCATGGGAAGGTGAGCCCGACAGTTAATATATCCGAATCCGCGAAGCCAGTCATGCCGCCGCGGAGTTTTGAAAATCGTTTTTTTTGAGGGGGAGGATGCCGCGGCGTTGGCGGCTCTGGCAGGCACCATGGCGCCAGCCATTTCGCGGGTGCTACGCCAGCTTCACTCCATTCCAGAAGCATGCGGCAAAAGGCGCATCGGGACGCGCTCTCCAGACGGGCCGGCACTCAGACGGTCCCCAGGCCTCCACGACATCGCCGTCTTCCGTTTTCCCCAGGCGGATCCGGATCGGGCCAAAAGGCGTCGGCACCGTGCCCTCCAGGCGCTTCTCTGTCAGCCTCAGCGGCGAAATTGAGAAGCTCCGGAATCCCGGCGCCACCGGCCGCACTCCGAGCTTGCCGACCGTCTGGTAGTAGACAGGCAAGGCGCTCCAGCCATGGCACAGGCTGCCGGCGTGGTCAAAATCGGCCTCGCCCAGCTCCGTCTCCCACATCGTGGTCGAGTTCCCGCGCGTCATCGGCAAAAACACTTCGCGCAGCCGCTGTTCCAGCTGATCAGGCGCCTCCGGCAGCATGACTTCGAGGCAATAGCGCATCGAGCTGAGCGAAACCGGGATGAACCGCCCCGACAGGATCTGCCTGCGCAGCTGCGGCTGCAGATCCCGGGGGACGCAGCGATTGTACAGCGCCAGCACCTGGGTGATCTCATGCAGGCGTTCATCGCCGCGGCGGCTCCGGTAGCAGCCGATGGCACGGTCATAGAAATATGCGTGCACGGCTTTTCTCAGGCAATCCGCGCGCGCCGCCCACTCCGCATCGTCCAGCATCCATGCCAGGCCGTCCATCGCCTCGATGCAATACAGGTTGTACAGCGCCTCGAAGCCATCGGGGCCGGTGCAGCCATCCGCCCCGTCGCGCCATTCGTAGAAATTCCATATCCCCTTTTCCTGCGGGGGCTTGTAGAGTCCGGCTTCTCCGTCATACCCGGACAGGATCCCGGCGGTTATCTTATCGACGCTGTCCCGCACCGCCCGGAGGACGTCATCCCGTCCGCTCCACCGGTAGTATTCCGCCAGTTCCACCAGGTATATCAGGGTGAAGGCCGGAATCGGCGGGCCTTCCCAGTTGATTGTCGGCGCGCACAGGTTCAGCAGACCATCGGCACGCAACCCCCGCCCCAGCAATTTCAGCGACGCCGCGGCGAAATCGAAATTTCCCCACAGGCATGCGCCATACACCATCTGGTTTCGCGAGTCATATGCATACAGCGCCTGTTCGCGCCACGGACAGTCCTCATAGTGTTCATGCATGCACAGCTCCAGGGTGCGGACCGAATTCCTGCGCAAGGCCATCATCTCCAGATCGCTGGACTCGTATTCCGCAACCTCGGGCAGCGACAGCTGCCACGGGATCAATCCAGCGAAATAGACCACGCATGGCCCCGCCCCCGCCGGGATGATGTGCAATTCCAGATAGCGGCAGCCGACCCTGCGCATCAGCGTCCATTGGCGGCGGCCGGCGGCGGCAATATAGGAGTCGGCGAAATTGCGGGGGCCGATTTTGCATCGCACCCGGTTGTCGGCCAGATGCTCGCCATAGGCGATGTCGATCCGGGTCCCGGGGGGAAATTCCCAGTCGAATGTCTCCAGTCCGGCAAATTCGCCGCCGAGGTCGAAAACCAGATAAATGCCATCGCAGCCGTCCCGCTTTTCCGCCAGGGTCCACGGCGGCGGCGGCATTGCGGCGGCATACCGCCGTTCGCGCACTGCGGACAGGCATCTGAATGGCGGCATTTCATAGCAAAGATCCGCGGCAATGCAGTCGGCAACGCTGCCATCGCGCATTTCCCGCTGGAAGCACCCCTGCCGGATCAGCTGCCCGGCGACCGGCGGCGCCATTTCCAGGGACGGCACCGGCCGGGGGATGAATTGCGGCGCATAGGCGGCGACCTCGACCGCATCGCGCCACTGCCGCGGCAGGTCCTCATTCCCCGCATCGTAGCTTATCGCAAAGCCGTACTGGTTGCAGTCCAGGCGGTCACGGCGGTACTCGGCGGCCGGCCGGCACTGCCATTGCGACATCGGATCCGATGTCGCCGCCGGCCATTTTGATCTCGGCGCGCATGGCTGGTACACCGGGTGCGCAGTCGCCGAAATCGCGCCCGCAGAAGTAGGCCAGGATGGCGATTTCGTGGCGGCCGGCCGCCAGTTGCAGCTGCGCATCCGTGTAGGTCTTCACGTCGGGATAGTCGGAAAACTGCCCGCGGAGGACCTCAACGCCATCCAGATAGGCGGCAAATTGATCCGGCGCGGAGACGCGGAGGATGGCGGCACACTTTTCCGCCACCGTGAACTCCCGCCGGAACCAGACAAACTCATGCTCCAGCCTTTCGCCGGACCGCCATATCCACCTTGACTGCGCTGAGGCCATCGTGCAAAATCCTGTTACCTGTCTGCAATAGCTTTTTTTCGAGGCATCCCGCGTCCCTGATTCATCGCCGCGGCGCCACCGTCATCTTCCCAGCCTTGACAGTCCCTCGCCGGTGACATCGCCTTCGAGCCGTCCGATTTCGCGGTTGGCGGCATCGTATTTCAAGGCCGCAGGCAGCTTCTCCAGCTTGAACAGCTTCATGGTCGCCTCCGCATCGGCAACCGTGAGCATGATGACATGGCAGCTGCCCTTGAGCTGTTCCTGGGCCTGGGCCACCATCCCCTCCAGATCCTGTCCAGGCGACGGTATCACCACGATCATCGGCAGACCCGCCAACTCCGGTGGCTGGGTGAGCCGGACTTCGCTGGCGATGCCGGACCCCGGCGACGGCATATTCTGCCGGTAGTGGCCATAGCGCTGCAGGATCCACGCCACCGCCAGGGCGATGGCCGCATACACGAAAATCCGCGGCGAAAGCAGCCGCCTGGCGGCACGGTTACTGGAAGGATCGAATTTCATCTACGGATTCGGATTCAGGTGAAAGATGGTCGCAAGCGCCTCCGACAGGGCGTTGGCGCGATGGCTCAGGCGGTTCTTGACCTCCGGCGGCAATTCGCCGAAGGACCGGTCATAACCATCGGGGATGAATACCGGGTCGTAGCCAAACCCGCCATGGCCGGACGGCGACTCGGCGATGCGCCCGCGGACCTGCCCCTCGGCAGTGCCCAGGATGGCGCCATCCGGCAAGGCCACCGCGATTACACACACAAAACGCGCGGAGCGGTCCGCCACGCCGCGCAGATTCGCCAGCAGCTTGGCGACATTGCGGCCGTCATTCCCGCCTTCGCCGGCATATCGCGCCGAAAAGACTCCCGGCGCCCCCCCCAGTGCCGCCACCTCCAGCCCGGAGTCGTCGGCCAGCACCATGCATCCAAGCGCCTTGGCGCCGCCGACGGCCTTCTTGATCGCGTTCTCACGGAATGTCCTGCCGTCCTCGATGACTTCCGGCATTCCTCCGGCCTCGTCCGCCCCCAGCACCTCAATGCCATGAGCCCCGAGGATCTGCCTGATTTCGGCAATCTTGTGACGATTCGATGTCGCCGCTGCAATTTTCATGGCTGTATCTGGTGTGGTATCCCGTAAATCGATGGCATTTTCGCGCCTTTTCCGGCCAGCCTGGCGCAATTGCCACCGGCGCAGCCGCGCATTCATGGCAGACCGGCCCGCGCGCCTGACATCCCCTGCCCTTCACGGGACGAAGTCGGGCTCGCCGCCCTCATTTTCATACCAGCTGAAGCGCTGCTCGACGCCATTGATACGCCAATGCTCCGGGCAGGCATTGTCCTGCCAGTCCAGCGGCTCGGCAGCCACCACGCCCTTGGCGGCGACCGCCATCAGCGCCTTGAGTTCGGCTTTTTCGGCGTCATCCAGCACCCCCGGGCGTGGCGAGACGAAAAGCGAGCTGCCGGAGGCGGCCACCAGCCTGGCCCATTGGCGGTTGAGGCTCCAGGGGATGGCGCCGGTGATGCCGACGCAGTCGGCGTCCATTTCAAAGAAAGTCCGGTGCTGGCAGGCGCGGAAGGCGACAGTGTTGACGCCCATTTTGCGGGTGCGGTCCCAACGCCTCCCGGAGGTGTCGTCGCCAGTGCGCGACAGCTCCTGGAGTCCGGCGGCCAGATGGCCGATGACATTGCAGCCCATGATGAACACCGGTCCGGCCGCCTCCCGGATCGTCCGGAAAAGCCCGACCAGGATTTCGGCAGTGGTGCGGGTGCGGTCATGGAATGCCCACGTACCCTGCCCGCCGTATGGCGAGTTGCTGCATGGCCATGGATGCATGTCAAAGGCGTAGTGGCCGGTGGTGTCATAGGTGGTGAAGTCGTGCTTGACAAGCTCGAAGCCCCAGTCGCGGAGGCGGGTGATGTCCTCGGCAACCAGCTTGAGGGCATCCGAATGCGACGGATCCAAGGTGAATGGCCTGCCATTCAGGAAGAGCGCGCGGTCAAGCGAGTCGTCATTGATGTAGAGCGGCCGATACCAGATGCCGGGACGCACGCCATGAGCCTTCATTTTCGCCGGCAGCCCCGCCATGTCGGGAAAATGCGCATTGCCCTTCCGCCAGGGACCGTAGTTGTCGGTGCATTTGCCGCGCAGTTCCTGCCAGCCGTCGTCAATCACCATGAATGGGCGGTTTTCCAGGCCAGCCGTCAGCTCCGCCAGAAGCCGGCAGTCCTCCAGCACGCTCTCCTCGGTGATGTCGCCATAGGCGTAGTACCAGTTGTTGCTGCCGTAGACCGGCGCGGCCGGCAACCGCGGGTCGCTGCAAAGCGCCGCGCAGAAGCGCCCGGCGGCGGCATACGCGCAGATGCCGGTGTATTTCGTGCTGACGACCTCGACGACATCGAGGGTCCGGCCACCCAGTTGCACTGCGCAGCTGCCGCAGCGCAGGTCACACCAGAGGGTGATGCCCGCCGGATCGGCGCTCCAGGCGGCAAAAGCCCCCGGACGCACCTTGACGCCGCAGGCGACAACCCCGCCGTCCGACGGCAGCTGGGCGAAAAAGTACCACGGCATCATGCGGGATGCGTCAAAACCGCTCCAGCAATTGTCGCCGTAGGTGCGTTCCCATGCGTCGCCGCAAAAACGCGTTCCCTGCGGCAGAGCGTGGTTCCAGCGCAGGCGCACAAACGACAGCGGCGTGCTTTCCGCACGGATCTTCAATTGCCCATCGGAATATGATGCCGACACGTCGCCCAGCTTGGAGAGCAGTCCGTGATCGCCATAGATGGCGATGGCGTCGGGAGTGGAATTGAGAAATGACATGGCTTGGCTTTCGGGATTTGCGTGGGAAGTCATACTGGATTCGTGAAGACCGGGGATCCTGCGTCAGGATGCGGTCAGCGGCGATTGCGGAAATGGAGCCTGCCCCATGCCATTCAGGGTTCCACGGCGGGCAGATTGCACTCGATGTGGCGGTCGGCGTGCACGGCAATCCACGCCCGCTGCCAGAGCTGGTCCAGGTCGGCGTGGCTCAAATGCGAATGGCGGTTGTAGCCGCTGCGGAAGGCCTCCACCAGCGACTTCCACAGCGCAGGATTGGCGCGCGCCACCTTGCCGGTGCTGGCAATGAACTGCGCCGCGTTGTGCGCCCGCAGCCCCGCGGGGACCGCACGGGAAAATTTCCGGACGAGGTCGCAATCAACGATGCAGACCCGCCCCGGACATTCGTCCCGGCAATTTTCATTGGCTACGAAATTGGTGGTCTTGGCATCGGCATGGAACAGTCCGGCAATGTGAAGCCGGGCAAGCAGCTTGCCGCATTCGGCGTAAAGCGTCGGCGCATCCGGACGCATGGCGTAGTCGACGCCGTTGAAATTGCCGCCACCGCAATCGAAGAAGATCAGATAGCCGCTGCCAGTCAGGCGGTCGCGGCGCACCCCCCAGCAATACGGGGTGAATCCGCGCAACAGCCTGGCGCCGCGGATGGTGCGGTTCATCTGATCCCGGAAATGCCACCACGGACGGCGGCGGAATTCCTTGACAATGAAACGGCCCTGCGGGAGGACGACCCGGGTGACTGCGCGCTTGGCGTCGTCCTTCAGCACCGACTGGCCGGCCTCAAGCTGACGGCGATGCGCCGACAGCACCTCGTCAATGAAATCCTCGGTGAACAACGACCGGCGGCAGGGCGACTGACGGCTGCATTCAATCAGCTTCTTCAGCAATACGTCGCTTCGCCGCAACAGCTTGCTGGTGGAAGCAAAATGCTCGACAGATTGGCGGATGACTGCCAGGCTGGGCAGCGAGAAGGCCAGCGCGTCCTGCAAAGTCTCGATGTGGAATGGCGATGGAATCACCGGACAGCCCGCGCTTTGCGCATAGTTGCTGTATCCGCATTCCGCAGTGCAGATCACCGGCACGCCATGCAGAAGCGCCTCGACGATGCATTCGCCGGTGCTTTCGCTGCGGGCGGGGAAAAGCAGCAGGTCCGCCGCAGTGAGCATCTGGTGGACGCTGTGGCGGCGCCCGGTATAGCAGACGCACTTCTCCGGCAGCCCCAGTTCGTCCGCCATGTCATTGAGTGCGCCCTGGCTGCCGCCGGGGGCCTCGCCGCCAATGAACAGCCGGGTGTGGGCGAGGATGCTCCTGGGCATCACCGAAAGCGCCGCCAATGCCCGGTCCACGCCATGCGCATACCAGTCGGTGGCGTGCAGATAAACCATGATGTCGCCATCGGCATTGACCCCCAGCTCCTGACGCAGCTGCCGGCGCAACCCGTTGTTGCGCCTCTCATGCATTAGATGATCGAAGAGCTCCTCGTTGAGCTGCGGCGGCAGCACCGTCAGCCGCAGCGAGGCGATGTCACGCACATGGCTGAAATAGTACTCCTGGTTGCGTGAAAGACAGCAGATTCCGGTGACCGATGGTGGACGCAGGGTGTCATTCTCCAGCTGCGCCAGAAAACGCTCATGCGGCATCATCTGCCAGAACCACCTGAAATGACGATGGCGCGGAACGCCGTAGTCAGGATAGGCGATGCACAGCGTCCCGCCGGGAATCATGCCGAAGGCCAGCGACGCATCGTAGCAGTCCCGCTGCGCCTCCCGCTGGAAGGCGCGTACGAACTCCCGCTTGCGCGACAACTCCAGGCGGCATCGCGATTCGCATTGCATCACGGTGACCGACGCCGGCAAAGTCCACGGCGGATTCCCGCAGGTCAGTACCGTCGCGCCGTGTCCGTGCGCCGACAGCGCCGCGCACAGCGCCGACAGATCGCGCGATGGCTCGTCGCCCCCGGGGTCTTTAAGTTGGTATATCGCCAGAAGGAAATGCATAGCGCCACGACAGTGAAAATTGATTCCGGGGAATATAAGCGCTATTTTCTGGACTGTCTTCAGGCAGGATGGACCGTTCCCACCGTCCGCCCCCTCTCCGTGTTCTCCGTGTTCTCCGTGTTTTCCGTGTTTTCCCTGTTTTCCGTGTTCTCCGTGTTCTCCGTGTTTTCCGTGTTCTCCGTGTTCTCCGTGTTTTCCGTGTTTTCCGTGTTTTCCGTGTTCTCCGTGTTCTCCGTGTTCTCCGTGTTCTCCGTGTTCTCCGTGTTCTCCGTGTTCTCCGTGTTCTCCGTGTTCTCCGTGTTTTCCGTGTTTTCCGTGTTTTCCGTGTTTTTCCCCATTCCACAGAACAAACCCTGCGGTGATGCCGGAGTTGGCGCAGCATTTATATTTACCGCGTCCCCGCATTTTTCGTCAAGCACTGCTTTTTATTGTTTTTTCCACTCTCCTCCGCACCATGTCGAATGCCAAGAACACCTCTCCGGACGGCGAGCTTACGCCAGGCATGCGGCAGTACATGCAGGCGAAGCGCACCCTGCCTGATGACACGCTGCTGATGTTCCGGATGGGGGATTTCTACGAAATGTTCTTTGAGGATGCGCGGATTGCGGCGCCGCTGATGGATGTGGTGCTCACCACCCGTGCCGGCGCGCCGTTGTGCGGCATCCCCTATCGGGCCGTGCGGCAGTACCTGCCCCGGATATTGGCGGGCGGATACAAGGTGGCATTGGCGGACCAGGTCGAGGATCCCAAGCAGGCAAAGGGCCTGGTGAAGCGCGATATCACGGAGGTCGTCACCCCCGGCACCCTGATGGAGGAGACAATGCTGGAGTCCGGGCGCAGCAACTTCCTGGCGGCATTGTACGTCGTCAAGGACCGCTATGGCCTGGCCTATCTCGACCTGACCACCGGCGAGTTCCGCGTCACCGAGCTGACGTCGCCGGCCGATTTGGAAATGGAGCTCAACCGGCTGCGTCCGGCGGAGTGCCTGCTTCCGGAGAGCCTCCTGGCGATTTGGCGCAAGGGCGGCTTCCCTGCGGATTTTCCCCGTTGCATCACCTGGACCGGCTTTGACGACTGGCGTTTTGACATCGAGTGCGCCCGCGACGACCTCCAACGCCATTTCCGTGTGGCGTCGCTGGATGGCTTTGGCTGCCGTGGGATGTCCTGCGCCATCGGCGCAGCCGGCGCAATCCTCCATTATGCCCAGGGCAACCTCCGCCATGACGCCTCGCATCTGACCACGCTGTCATCCTATCAGCCGGATGACTGCCTGGTGCTCGACCGAATCAGCCAGCGCAATCTGGAGCTGGTGGATCCGATTTTTGCCGATGGCAAGGGCAACACCCTGCTGGCGGTGCTGGATGAGACCATCACCCCGATGGGAGCGCGGCTGCTTCGGGAATGGGTATTGCGGCCATTGCGCGACAAATCGCAGATCGAGTCCCGGCTGGATGCGGTGCAGGATCTGCTCGAGCAGCCGATGCTGCTGGCGGAATTGCGGGAGACGCTCTCGGCGGTGCGCGATCTGGAACGGACTGTCACCCGGCTTTCGGTCGGTTCCTCGGCCTCGGCTCGCGACCTGCTCGTCCTGCGCAAGGGGATTGAGGAAGTCCCCGGGCTGAAGACGCTGCTGGGCAGCGGCACCCATGCCGCCCTGCTCCAGAAGTCCGCCGGCGAATTCAATGAGATGCCGGAGCTGACCGCATTGATCGCCAGGGCGATTGTCGATGAACCGCCGGTTGCGATCCGCGACGGCGGGATGTTCCGTTCGGGATACAATCAGGAGCTGGATGTGCTGCAGCGCGCATCCAGCGAAGGCAAGGAGTGGATCGCCAATTACCAGCTCAAGGAGCAGGAACGCACCGGCATCAAAAGCCTCCGGGTACGCTTCAACAAGGTTTTCGGATACTATATCGAGGTGACCAAGTCGTATTTGGACATGGTGCCGGCGGATTATCTGCGCAAGCAGACCATCGTCAATGGCGAGCGCTTCATCACTCCGGAACTCAAGGAGATCGAGGACAAGGTACTCGGCGCCGACGAAAAAAGCAAGGCATTGGAATATGAGCTGTTCCAGCAGATGCGCGAGGAGGTCGTCAAGCGGATCGCCGCCATCCAGCAGACAGCGCGGGCGCTGGCGGTTGTCGACTGCATCGCCTCATTGGCGCAGGTGGCGGCCAAATATGGCTATCGCCGCCCGGAAATCAGCCTTGACCGCGTTCTGGACATCCATGATGGCCGCCATCCGGTGCTGGACGCCCATGCCGGCGACATCGCATTCGTCCCCAACGACTGTTTTCTCAACACCACCACCGACCAGATTGCGTTGATCACCGGTCCGAACATGGCGGGAAAATCCACCTACATCCGCCAGGTGGCGCTGCTGGTGGTGATGGCGCAGATGGGGTCGTTCATCCCCGCGTCACGGGCGGTCATCGGGCTTGCGGACCGCATCTTCACCCGTGTCGGCGCGGCGGACGACCTCTCGCGCGGGCAATCCACCTTCATGGTGGAGATGGTCGAAACCGCCAACATCCTCAACCACGCCACCCCCGACAGCCTGATCATCCTGGATGAAATCGGGCGCGGGACTTCGACTTTCGACGGGCTCTCGCTGGCATGGGCCATTGCGGAATACTTGCACGACACTCCATCAGCCAAGGCCCGCACCCTCTTTGCCACCCACTATCATGAGCTCACGGCGCTGCCGCTGACCAAGAATGGCGTCAAGAATTATAACGTGCTGGTGCGGGAGCAAGGCGAGGAAATCATGTTCCTGCGCCGAATAGCGCCCGGAGCGGCCGACAAGTCCTACGGCATCCATGTAGCAAGGCTGGCGGGCCTGCCAAAATGCGTGATCGAGCGCGCCGCTGAAGTCCTCAGCAACCTCGAAAACAACGAATTCGAAGAGGATGACTCCAGCCGCACCGCCCGACCCAAACTGGCGGAAAACCGCAAGACCCGGAAGGCGCGGAAGGACGACGACGAAAACGGCCGGCAATTGACGCTGTTCTGACGTCCGGCGCCGACGCCAGGCGGGATTGCCCTTCGCCGTGGCGTGGCGTCCGGCAGCCTGCAGACGCCTCCCCGCCATGGCCATTGCACGCGGGCGCATTCCGCCAGGCCGCCCCAAAAAGGGCTGCGAGGCTCTTGATGGATATGCGGAACGCCTGCCGGACTACTTCACCACAATCGCCACCAGCCGTCCGGGGACGGCGACCTCCTTGACGATGCTTTTGCCCGCCACCAGGGCGGCCACCTCGGGGTTGGCGTAGGCCAGCTTGAGCAACTCGTCCTTCCCGGCGCCGGCGGGCGCCATCATGCGCGCCTTCGGCCTGCCATTGATCTGGACCAGGATTTCGACCTGGGCGACCCTGAGCTTGTCTTCGTCGTATTTCGGCCACGGCGCATACGCCAGTGTGTCGTCATGGCCGTAGCGCTGCCACAACTCCTCGCAAATATGCGGCGCCATCGGCGAGAGCAGCAGAATCGCGGTCTCGATCGCCGTCCGGTTGCGATGCGGCGCCCTGCCGAACTCGTTGAGGAAGACCATCAGCTGGCTGATCGCGGTATTGTAGCTGAGATTCTCGATGTCGTCCGTAACCTTCTTGATGGTCTGATGCAACAGCCGCTCCTGCTCCGGCGTCATCGCCACGTCGTCGACTTCGGCGGCGATGCCGCCGGTATCGGTGTTGATGCACATCCTCCAGAAGCGGTTGAGGAATCGCCGCACGCCCTCGACACCCTCGGTGTTCCAGGGCTTGACTTCGCGCAGCGGCCCCATGAACATCTCGTAGAGGCGGAAGGCATCCGCGCCATATTGGCGGATGACGTCATCCGGGTTGACGACATTCTTGAGCGACTTCGACATCTTGGCGGGCAGGCTGGTGAGCTCCTCGCCGGTATCCTTATGGTAGTATTTGCCGTCGCGGCTGACCACCAGGTCGTTGGGGATGAGCACCCCGCGCTTGTCCTTGTAGGAGATGCCGAGGATCATCCCCTGATGGATCAGGCGCTTCCACGGCTCCGGAGTGGAAACATATCCCAGATCATACAGCACCTTGTGCCAGAAGCGCGAATAGAGCAGATGCAGCACCGCGTGCTCCGCGCCGCCGATATAGAGATCGACCGGCATCCAGTACTTTTCCTTTTCCGGATCCCACGGCTGCTTGTCATTATGCGGGTCGATATAGCGCAGGTAGTACCAGCACGAACCGGCCCACTGCGGCATGGTGTTGGTTTCCCGCTGACAGGCTTCGCCGGTCACCGGATCCGTCCACTTCAGCCACTGCTTGGCGCGCGCCAGCGGCGGCTCGCCATTTTCGGTAGGCTTGTAATCCTCCATCTCCGGCAGGACCACCGGCAATTCGCTCTCCGGCACCAATCCGGCATGGCCATCCGGGTAATGCACCAGCGGGAAGGGTTCGCCCCAGTAGCGCTGGCGGCTGAAAAGCCAGTCGCGCAACTTGTAATTGACCGTCGGGGTGCCAATGCCCTTCTCGCGCATCCAGGCGTTGATCGCGGCCTTGGCCTCCGCCAGGTTCATGCCGTCAAGCGAGATCTCCGCATTTGAGGAATTGCAGTGGATGCCGTCCGCCGCCCAGCAGACCTTCCCCGCCATGACATCCTCCAGCTTGACTCCGGCGGCCGCGCAGTCTTCCTCGCTGGGCTTGAGCACGCAGATGATGGGCAGATTGAACTTGGTGGCGAACTCGAAATCGCGGGTGTCATGCTCGGGCACCGCCATGATCGCACCGGTGCCATAGCTGGCCAGGACGTAGTCCGACACCCAGATCGGGATCCTGGCGCCATTGACCGGATTGATGGCGTAGGCGCCGGTGAACACGCCGGTCTTCTCTTTGGCCAGTTCCGTGCGGTCCAGTTCGGATTTGGAGCGCGCCTCTTCGGCATAGGCCATCACCGCGTCGCGCTGGCCGGCGGTGACGATTTCCTCCACCAGCTTATGCTCCGGAGCCAACACCATGTAGGTGGCGCCAAAAAGGGTATCCGGGCGGGTGGTGTAGACCTTGATCTTCATCCCGTCATGGCCATCCACGGGGAATTCGACTTCCGCGCCGGTGGAGCGGCCGATCCAGTTGCGCTGCATTTCCAGCGTACCCTCCGGCCAGTCCAGGCCGTCGAGTCCCTGCAGCAGCTTCTCGGCATACGCGGTGATCTTGAGCACCCATTGGCGGATCGGCTTGCGGTAGACCGGGTAGTTGCCCACCTCGGAGCGGCCGTTGATGACCTCCTCATTGGCCAGCACCGTGCCCAGCGCCGGGCACCAGTTCACCGGCTGGAAGGACTCATAGGCCAATCCCTGCTCGAAGAGCTTGCAGAAGATCCACTGGGTCCACTTGTAGTACTCCGGCGCACAGGTGCGGATCTCCCGGTCCCAGTCAAAGGAGAATCCGAATGCCTCCAGCTGGCGCTTGAAGGTCTTGATGTTCTTTTCGGTGGTGATCTCCGGGTGGGTGCCGGTCTTGACCGCATATTGCTCCGCCGGCAGTCCGAAGGCGTCCCAGCCCATGCAATGCAGTACATTGTACCCATTCATGCGCTTATAGCGGCACCAGATGTCCGAGGCCGTATAGCCCTCCGGATGCCCGACATGCAACCCCGCGCCGGATGGATAGGGGAACATGTCCAGCACATACAGCTTCTTGCGGGTGTAGTCGCAATCCACCGCCTTGAAGGTCTTGTTGCTCAGCCAGTATGACTGCCACTTCGGCTCGATCTGCGCCGGCTCATACTGCGTGGTCTTGGTTTCGTCGCTCATTTTGGATGGTGCCTGGCGTGGCGTCAGGAGATTTCCCGCCATTCGGGCGGGGTGGATTGCTGGGGATGGGAACTGGAGATGCGGTAATGGCCGGTAATGTAATGTCCCGCACGGCTACTGCTTTTCGCACGGCGTCAGAAAACCCCGGAGCGCCCGCGCATACCTGCATGCCGGCACTGCGAAGAGCGCGAGACCGGCCAGCAGGATCGGCAGCAGGCGCAGCTGCATGTCGGCCAGCGTGAGCTTGCTCCACTGCGCACATAGCCAATTCAGATAGAATGGCGAGAGGTAATTGAGGTCCGGGAGGTCAAGCATGAGCGAAATCGGACCGGGAATGACGTTGATTGCCGCGATGATGCCGACCAGCAGCGCCGGCGAAAGATGCGGCATGTGGGTCCGAACGGACACGATGACTCCGGCATAGAAAAGCGCGTACTCCATCAGCAGGATGCAGCTGTATAGCCGGCATGACAATTGTGGTTCCAGCATCCCGCGGCAGGCCTCCCACCCCGCGAATGTCACCGCCACCGCCAGCAGCAGCGAGAATGCCGCGCAATTGATGGCGCCGGAGACCATCGGCAGGCACAGGCAGCGAAGCATGGCGTTTTTCGGCAATTCCCGGGCGATCCGGCGCTTCGGCAGCAGATCGCCGAAGCTGCACCAGACCATGTAGCATGCCAATGCGCTGCAGACCGGCATCGCCCAGTCGACGGCAATGCTGTTGGTCGGCGCAAGATAATGGCGGCAGATCACGAACCATGCCGGCACCAGCAGCAGGATGCAAATCCGCGGCGGCATGTCGCGGTCGCGTTGTCCATGCCGCAGGAAGCTGACCGCAAAGCAGAGTGACAGCGCCATGATCGACAGGCAGGCATAGATGAACATCTCGTACTGTCCATAGAACGGCGATTCCTGTCCGATGCATCCATGGACCGCCGGGATTATCACCATCGGAATCGACGGCATGACGGCAAGCATCCAGAAATGCATCGTCACCTTGGTCTGGTCGACATGATAGAAGGCAAGCGCCAGAGCCATGCATTGGATGGCCAGCAGTCCGAATCCCGCGCAGATGGCCTCCGGCACGCAGACCAGGTCGCGCAGGAAAAACCACAGTGGCAGTGACAGGGCAAAAAGCACCGCGTCCTGCAGCAGGATGGCCTGGAGTTTTCCGGTGATCACCTGCCGCACCGACAGGCGGGTCCCCCACAGCGGTTCCAGGCCGTCCGCCTTGCGCTGCTGCGTCGTGAAGTAGACCACCGGGACGGTGCTGCACAGCAGCAGCGTTGCGACCATGAAGGCGTAGACTCCGGCAACTGCGGTGACATCGCCGGAATCACCGCCGTCACAGACATAATAGTACAGCGCGCCGCAGAGCATCTCGATGCACAGCAGCGCCAGCAGCTGGATTGCCCCGGCGTAGGTATTGGACAGCAGACGCAGTTCCTTGTAGAACACCGGGTTGAGCCGGTCGGATGAATTGATGTCGATTCGCATGTCGTCTGCCCCCTATTGCAATTTGTTCCCGGTGCTTTCGATGAAGAGCGACTCCAGCGACAATCCGCCGGCGTGGTATGCCGCCACCGGGATATGCGCCTGGAAGAGCGCGGCCATGAAGCCGTCCGCCAGTTCCTGGCTGGCCGTGGTTATCCTGACGCGCCGGCGATCCTCCTGCCGGCATTCCAGGCAGCCGGGAAGGCGCCGCAGCTGTTCAAGCATCTCGATCGTCACCTCCTGAAATTCGAGGACGAATTCGCAGCGGCCGGCGGCCTTGCGGCGGTCATTCTCCAATTGCGCCAGCGAGCCATGGCTGACTTTGCGGCCGCATTCCATGATCATCATCTCGTCGCACATATCCTCCAGCTCGGACAGGATATGGCTGCTGAGCAGGATGGTGCTGCCCTGTCCGGAAAGCTTCCGGATGATGTCGCGCAGCTCGATGCGGGCGCGCGGATCCAATCCCGCCGCCGGTTCGTCCAGCAACAGCAGCTCCGGCGAGGCCAACAGCACCCGTGCCAGCGAAACGCGCTGCTTCATGCCTTTGGAGATGGTGTTCAGCCGCTTCTCCCAGATCGGCATCAGATTGCACAGCTCCCGGATTTCCTCCAGGCGGCGGATGCGCACGGCACCCTCCAGACGGTTGGCCCGTGCATAAAAATCCAGGTAGTCCCAGACCCGCCAGGCGCTGGTGTCAGGCAGCGTATCCGGCATGAGCGCCGCCCGGTATGCCACCCGTTCCGGGTAGTCCACCAGCGAAATGCCGTCGTAGAGGATGTCGCCGCTGTCCGGCGCATCCTGCGCCGACATGATCCGCAGCAGCGTCGTCTTGCCGGCGCCATTGGGGCCGACCAGCCCCGTCACTTTGCCGGACGCCAGCGTAAAGCTCACATCGTCCAACGCCAATGTGCCGCCAAAACGCCGTGTCAAATTCTCAACTTTGATTTCCATCGGCATGTTTCCTGTTTTACCGGGCCTGCGAGGGGAAGGGGTAAATTTGCGTCAGAATTGAGGGGATATCTGGAAAGGCGCGCCGGAGGCACGCGACTGAGGGGAAGAAAACGAATCCATGGCGCAGGGGAAGTCGCTTCACGGATTCACGTTTTTTTCTGACTATCCGGGAGGTGGAGATGTGAAATGGCCATGCCACCAGTACGGTGTTTACTGTATACGCCGGCACCAATTCTGATTGCAGCGGCAAGGAAATTGCATGTAAACGGGGGAAAGAACGGAGAGGACGAAGATGACGGAAAGGACGGAAGGAATGGAAAGGACGGAGCGGGACGGAGCGGACGTTCTCACACCCCCCGCCACACAAAAAAAGCCTTGCTCCCTCGCGCGCGCGCGACGACCTTGTAGGTGGGCCATATACCCCCCGCCCGACCACCCAGCCTTAAGCTAGCCGC
>CAKUJM010000040.1 GCA_934661755.1 uncultured Lentisphaeria bacterium
CGCATAACCGCATCTTCGCATAACCGCATCTTCGCATAACCGCATCTTCGCATAACCGCATCTTCGCATAACCGCATCTTCGCATAACCGCATAACCGCATCTTCGCATAACCGCATCTTCGCATAACCGCATAACCACGTCACCGTTTTTTTCCGACGCGGCGGCCCTGCCTCACGGATTCAGGAAATATGTTATGTCGTTTTCATTTTCTACCAACTCCCGCCAATCCATGACAGTGCAATTATCAATTGAAGAGCTGCCGGCCATTGTCGGCGGACAATGGCTTTTCCCCCCGGACGGCGTCGACGTCATCGCCGGCATTTTTGACGACAGCCGCAGCGTCATCGCCGGCTCATTGTTCATCGCCATCAAGGGGGAGTTCACGGACGGGCACCACTATCTTCCGCAGGCGGTGACGCGCGGTGCGAGGGCGGTGATCGTGCAGCATGTTCCGGACGCAGACGCCATGCACTGCATGCGCGAAGCCGGCTGTGGCTGCCTGCAGGTAGCCGACTCCCTGCTTGCCTATCAGCAACTGGCCAATTGGCATCTGCGTCAATTCCCCGGTGTACGGGTGGTCGCCATCACCGGCAGTTGCGGGAAGACCAGCACCAAGGAGATGTGCGCATCAATTCTGGAACAGCACCATCCTGGCGGGGTCATAAAGACCATCGGCAGCACCAACAACCACTTTGGCGTTCCGCGGAATGTCTTCCGGATCTGCGAATCAACCCGCGTCGCCATTCTGGAAATGGGCACCAACCATCCCGGGGAAATTGCCGGGCTGGTCAGAATCGCCCCTCCGGACGTCGGCGTGGTCTGCAACATCGGCCACGCCCATCTGGAATTCTTCCATGATCTGCATGGCGTCGCCGAAGAGAAAGGCGACTTGCTGGCGGGGATCAAGCCGTCTGGCGTCGCCGTCTGGTCACCGGATCTTGCCGAATTCCCGGTGCTGATGCGAAAAGCCGGCAACCGCAAGTCCATCACCTTCGGCACCAGTGCGCAATGCGACATCCGCGGCGAGTATCTGGGGATGGCCGGCCAGCTGGCTTCGCTGAGGCTGACCTGGAAGGCGTCCGGACTGGAGCGCGTTGTCAAGTGGCAGCTGGGCGGAGCGCACATGGCCATGAACGCCGCGTGTGCCGCCGCCGTGGGCACCGCGCTGGGTTGCACGGCCGATGAAGTGGCCGATGGACTGTCCGCGTGCACCCTGCCCGGAGCGCGGCAGGAAAGGCGCGAAGTCAATGGCGTCACCTGGATCAATGACGCCTTCAATGCCAATCCCGACAGCATGCGTGCGGCAATCGATTTCATCACCCAGCTTCCGCCGGCCAGTCCGCAAATCCTCGTACTTGGCGACATGCTCGAACTGGGCGCCGGCGCCGAAGAGGCCCATCGCGGCATTTTGCAATATGCACGGCAGCGCTGTCCGGACGCCAGGATTCTGACTCTTGGGAGGCTGATGGCGGAGGCTGCCGACGGGCTGTCCGACGGCGCCATTGATGCCTTCCGGGACAGGGCGCATCTGCACGATGAGCTCCTGCGTCTTGCCCTTCCCGGCGCCCGGATCCTGCTCAAAAGCTCCCACGGCATCGGCCTGGCCGAGCTGATGCCACCGATTTGATGCCATAGGGTCTCCCTCCCCAGGCGACTTTCCGCCTTCACCCCAGCAACTCCACCGTTGTCCAATCCCTGGCCCATCCTGTTTCTGGCGCTGGCGTGCACCCTGCCCTCGCAGGAGCTGATGCTGTCCGGCCATCCGGATGACGACACCCTGGTTGCGCGGGAGCGGCAGTTCATTCCGGAGATGAATGCGGTGGTGCATGCCATGGACGAGGGCGAGGCCTGGCGGACGGTCATATTGGCGCGTCGCTTCAACCGCGAGCTGGAGCATTTGCTGAAGACCTCCGCCACCGCCGAGAAACAGCTGCATTTCATGGTGATGGAGGATGACTTTTCCCTGGCGCGCTTTGCCCATGACGAAGTGCCGCTGGAAAAAAATGAAGGCGACGACGCCCGCGCCATGCGAATTGTCATCGGTCTTTTGCGGCGTCATGCTCAGGCGGCCGTTGCGGCCGGAAACCGTGCCATGCGCAATTTTTCCTCCGGGGATTTCATTGCCGCGGCGCTTTGCAACCGCGTGCTGTATGATGGCAAGGGCGTCGGTGGCGGATATCTCCCGGACTACCGCATTCCGCGGCGGCAATTCTCGCGGGGGCATTTCCCGCAATGCGCCAAGCTGCTGTCCCATCCGGTCGCACTTTCCTCGCCATTGCTGTTCAAGCTATATGCCGTGCATTGCGACGTCCTGTTGCGCTGCATTGAGGACCGTGGCAACCCCGCCGCCTTCCTGCGGCAATTGTGGGACGGCGAGCTGCGGCATCAGAGGCCACTGCCGGAGTCGTTCGCCATGGCGTTGGGGCTGTCGCCAGACGACCCGATGGCGCTTCAGGCGTGGTATGAGCAAAATGCCATCCGGGCGGTTCGCCATGGCCTGCGCAGAATGGACTCCGAGGACACCGCACGGCATCTCCGGCGGCTGTTGTCGGTGCCGGTGGTCGACGCCTCTGCGGAGGGTGGCATCCGGCATATCGCCCTGGCGGATCTGCCGGACAGGATGGCGGATTATCATTTGGACAACTCCGCGCTTGACGCCATGCTCCGGCAGCTGGCGCGCTACCAGGCCGATGCACCGCCGCTGCTGCGCAGCGCCCTGGCGAAGTACCGCCTTGCCATCCTCGCCTTGTCGGCAGGCAGATTGCGGCAATTCCGCAACCTGCTGCCGGAGGCCGACCGCGATTTTTCATCCGCGCTGCGACGTCAGCAGCGTGCAGGGCAGCTCCTCGACGAGGTGATTGCCGCCGATGCCACCGAGGCGGATTTCATCCGCAACTCCGTCTGGGAGAGCGCAATCATCCATCTGGAACACAACCGGCAACCCATTGACGAGGCAATCGGCCTCTAGGGGCATGTCATGATCCGCAGAAAATTCATCATCGCAATCGCCGCATTGCAATTGCTGGCCGCCGCCGGCATCACCGCATATACCTTTTTCATGCAATACACCTTCCGCACCCTGGTCAAATGGGAGGAAATGGCCAATGTGCGCACCATGATGCGAAAATGCGCCGACGCCATCGACCTCCAGCGCGACACCATCGACCGCATTGGCGCCCATTTGCCGGAGTACGGCGAGGCGCTGTCGAAATGCGCCACTTTGCTGGAGGACACCGGCCCGGCGGTGTCCGGCATGCAGCGGCTGCTTGCCGTCAATCCCAACGCGATACCATTCCTGGGGCCGGTGCTGGCCGCCAACCTCGGCAAGCTCGACGCCCTGGCCGGGGATCTGAGCGCCGCCACCCCGGTGCTTGCCCGCGACATGCACTATACCGCCGAAGTGATGAAGGACTGGACACCCAGCCAGAACGCGCTCTTCATCTCATCACTGGACTCCATCGTCATGACGTTGCGCATCAGCGCCGACATGCTTGAGGAGCAGTGGCTTTATTGCCATCGGATCACCAGCATCATGACCGCCATCGGCTTTCTGGTGGCGCTGGCGGTCGCCCTCAACGCCATCGCCCTGCTGGCAAGGGCACGGCCGGGTGGCGTGGCGTAAATCCGTCATGGAGGCCCCGCAGGCTTTTTTTCGCCAAACCGCCACCAGGAAGCCGCAAAAATGACGCGACATTCACGGACGCCACGCCTGCGCTTGACTCGGCCATATTCTGGCGTCCTGGATGCCACGAGGCTGGTTTCCTTGCGCCATGATTTCGTCATTTTCCGGTCACATACCCCCCCCCGGCACGCTCCCTCAAAACACCTGATTCCGACGCAAGATCGCCCAGCCTCACGGATCCAGCCGCCGCTTCATCCAGATGGCGATGCCGCACCAGTCATGGACGCTGTCCAGGTGCAGCATCCCCGATTCCTGGCGGATTCTGGCAGTGCCGTCGCTGAAGACGCGGTCGATATGCAAATCCCCTGGCACGTCAATGGAGATTCTGCCATCGCAGCCGGCAAAGGCATGGACCACCAGCAGCAATGCATCGTCATTGCCGCGGCGGAAGACCTGGAAGCCCTGCGGATGGCGCCATGACTGCCCCTTGAGCCGCAGCTCGACGCGGCTGGCGCCTTCAGCGATCACCGGCTTGAGCAGATTATAGAATCCGATGGCCTCGTCCAGGCGCTCAAGCTGGGATTCGGAGAGCCTGTCGACATCCCCGGAGACGCAGAGGCGTCCGATCATCGCGGCGCTCAGCGAGTAGCAGATGCGCGCATCGTCATCCCAGTCATGCAGCACCGCCCACACCTGGTTGGCGCGGAACGGGATCTGCAGTGCGGTGCCGGCGGCCACCAGCGGAATCACCGGATCCTCATGGGCATCGGAGAAGCTGGCCATGTCGCCAATGCGCATCCATCCCGGCGTCAGGCGATGCCCGCCCGAGGCGCAGACCTCCAGCGTCAGATCCGGCACCTGCCGCTTCATCTCCCCGAAGAAATTCTCGACGGCATTGAGGTTTGCGATGATGCCGTCCATCGTCGACCCGTTCGGCTCATCGACACCGGAGACGGTGTAGTTGTAATCCACCTTGACATATCCGAAGCCGTTGTCGCGCAGAAAATCAATCACCCGTTTTTGCATGATGGCGCGAACATCCGGCCTGCGGAAATCCAGCGCCCACAGCATCGGCGCATCGGCGTGCGGCACGCCATGGCAACGCACCGCGAACTCCGGATGTTCCTTGCCAAGGTGCGACATGTCGCAGGAGAACTGCTCGAACTCGAACCAGATGCCGGGAATGAATCCCAGCGCCCGGATCTTGTCGCAATACGTCTTCATGCCGTTCGGAAACCGCGTCAGCGAGGTCTGCCAGTCGCCCTTGCCGTCGTAGGTGCCGGGGTTTTCCCGGAACCATCCGGCATCCATGACCAAGTATTTGACCCCGCGGTCCTTGAGCGTCCCGGCCAGTTTCAGCATCTTCTCCTCGGTCGGCGCCCCCCAGGTCGTGCAGAACTCATTGAAGATGACGGGGAAGTCCGACTCGTTGCGGCTATATCCGAGATGCCGCCGCTGCGGCCACTGCGTGAGGCGGTTGAGCGCATCCTGGGCATCGCCCCTGACCACCGTCAGGATGGCGGGGATGCCCTTCAGCCTCTCGCCGGGTGCCAGTTCGCGCGACCAGTTGGCGAATTCCCAATCCGGCAATCCGCCCGCCATGTTGAGGTAGTCGCCAATGCGGTTGACCTCCAATTGCCAGGGACCGATGGCTCCCAGCTGCACTCCCCAGGTGACGCCGGCGCCGCGGTCCTCGAATCCGCACCATGGGAACCACCGCTTCACCGGCATGGAGGTGCGCTGGCCAAAACGCTCGGCGCGCCAGACGCCCGCGACCCACGCGCGTTCCAGCGCCAGATGCTCGATCGGATCGTCAATCTGCCGCCCTTCCATCGACCAGTATGACGCCGTCCGGTGCAGATGGTAGCGGTCCGGGCCATCATCTGCGGCAAAAGGCGAAAGCATCCCCATCTGGAAGCTGTCCAGCATGTCGATGGTGAGCCGTCCATCACCGTCATTTTCCAGCGTGGTGTTGATTTCCAGGAATTTCTCGCCGGCGTGCCAGACCATTTCCTGCGTCGCCAGCACATTATGCCCCGGATGGCGGAAGACGGTGCGGATGGCATCGCCGGCCTTTTCCTGCGACACGAATTCCAGTTTGCAGACCGTGCCGTTGTTCACCATGCTTTCGCCAGGCGCGTATCCGGTGCCGAACTCATCGCCGCGGACATGGAACTGCACCATGTTCTCGAACGTGACCGACGATTTGGTGGAGTGGTGGGCCGCGCAGATCCCCCGGCATGCGGTGGTGTCGGAAATATCCGTGGGGTGGTCCGGGATGAGCGATTCCATCCCGGCGGGTATGACCGTAAAGGCGAGCGAGTTGTCCTGCTTGAAGAACAGAACCGTCATGTCGCCGCATTCAAAGCGGCTGAAAAGCTCAAAGGGCATCATGATGGGATGTGGCAATAGTGGCGGTTGAAGAACGGGGTCAGTCATCCAGTCCTGTGGAATGGACGCATATTGTAAACCATTTGCAGGAATTTGCAACAAAGCCGGCGGCCACCGGGATCATCCGCCATCATCCATCTGCGCGATCATCTCCCGGGGATCCCCACATCTGGCGCCGGAACTGCCGGGGCGACATCCCCATTTTCCGCTTGAACATCTTGGAGAAATGGAATGCGTTGGTGAAATTGAGTTCGCGGGCGACGTCGGCGATGGCGCACATGGGGTTCCTGAGCATTTCCACCGCCATATCCATCTTGGTGCGAAGGAAGAAATCGTATGGCGAGCAATGCAGGCTGCGCCTGAAAAGCCGCCGCAACTGCATCGAGGTGACATTGAAGCCGCGGGCCAGCTTTTCGATATTGAGCACCTTCTTCTCCTTTATGGACTGCCGGATGGCGTATATTGCGTGCTGCACGATGGCGGGAATTCCGCCCTGGCAGCCGCCGGCGGGGCGATGGCGGCTCAGTTCGCAGATGATTTCCAGCATGGTCCCGGCCCCCAGCCGCGTGCGTTCCCATACGTCATCCGTCGACTGGAATTGCCGGTGGAGCTTGACGAACAGCGATTCGATCAGCCTTCCGCAACCGGGGAAATGGTACTGGCCGTTCAATCCGTACAGATTCAGCAGCGTCCCCGGCAGGACGCCGGTGCAATTGAAGAAGATCTTCTCCCAGCCGCTATGGCTCAGGCTGCGGTAGCAATGATCGAAGCCGAAGGGGAGGATAAAGGCGTCACCGGGGGTCAGATGATATGAGACGCCGTTGATCTCCAGGATGCCCTCCCCGCGGAAGATGTATTCGAAGGAATATCGGTTGTAGCTTTCGCGCGACCAGGTGATGAAGCCGCGATCCTCTATGCGCTGGCAGTTCAGCAGGCAAAATGGCGCGTCGCCCTCATGGCGCTCCCGCGGCTGATAGTTGTCGGGTTGCGACATGATCAAATTCAGATAGAAGCCGTCGTCTTCTTCAGTGGCGGATTCGTGCGGGGCGTGCTTGTTCATCCTGTTCATAATGCAGGGAGAAAAAAATGAGCGGCGGGGGCTTTGCCGCTAATATAGCAAGTAATTGATTCCCCACCGGTAACGCAGACAAACGACATCACCTGCGGCGAAGTCCGTTTCAGGCATTCTTTTGTTTATTATGTATATTTTATTTATCCTTGCCGGCATCAAATTAATATCGGAGCCCGGAAAAGCGGTTTCCGCAAAGCATCATCCCCTTCCACGAGAATCCGGGCGAACAAAGGAGGAACCATATATGACCAGTTTCAAATCCGCGCCATCGTTGTCCATTGCCGGCGGGCGCCACGCCGGCTTCTTCACGCTCATTGAGCTGCTGGTGGTGATCGCGATCATCGCCATATTGGCGTCGATGCTGCTGCCGGCATTGTCCAAGGCGCGGGAGAAGGCCCGCGCCACGTCCTGTGTGAACAACCTGCGCCAGATCGGCCTGGCGTTCGTCATGTACGCCGATGAGAACAACGACTGGATCATCTGCGAGCGGGAAAAGGGCAACAGCGGCGTCAATGGCTGGTTCTGGCATCGCGTCCTCCAGAACCTGAACTACACTGGCACCGGAAAGGCGATGACCGGCAGCGGCAGCCCCCGCCGTGCCGGATTGTTCTGCTGTCCGTCCGACCGGACCTCGCCGATGGTGGCCAGCAGAGGAAATGACTACGTCAGTTATCTGTCCAACGGCAATTTGAACAGCAGATACGTCGAGGAGGACAACCCCGCCGGCAACTGGGGGCTGCACCACTACACCTTCACCCGGCTTGGCGGGCTGAAGAAGGGATCGTCGCGATCGGTGCTGGTGATGGACGGCATCCCGCATGGCGATGGCGACAGCGTCGTGATCTTCACTGCCGAGCACTACAACAGATCCGCCAATCCATACGATGTGGCGGCTCCGCAGTACTATGTCGCATTGCGGCATGGCGGGCGCGCCAACCTGCTGCGCGCAGACGGGCATGTCGACAACATCCAGGGGCCGATTGGCGATACCGGCAGCAACTGCAAGCTGCTCAACTGTGACATCTACGAAGAGCGGTAGCCGTCCAGCATGAAAAACGTGCGCACCTTCATCCTGCTGTGCATTTGCGCGGCCATTGCCATCGCGGCGCCACTGCACGGACTCGACCTGCTGTCGGAATTGGAATGGCAGGACAATGGCAGCCTGCATGTGGAGAAGCTCAGCGGCGAGGGGGGGACCCGCCTCATCTTCACCCTGCCCAGAACCGCCGAGCCGCAGAAGTTCATCAACTGCACCGGGCGCTTTGACGGCATCCGGGACATTGGGGGCTTCACCTCCCTGAAAATCACCGCCCGGACCATCAGCGGGCAGAAAATCCCCATCGGCGTATCCTTTCCGTGTTCCGGCGGCTATTTTCAGACGCAATGGAGCCATGGGACCACCGGCGCCGCCAACCGGGATTTTATCTTCGCGCGGGACGCCTTCAGCAAGCTGCGTGATCCGGATCTGTCACAAGCCAGGGGCATGATCCTCAATTTCGGAATCTTCGGCTGCGACACCTCAAAGGCGGATCTGGCCTTGGAAATCACGGAGATGGAGCTGTCCGGGGAGAATGACGGCTTTCTTATCCCCCGCCCCGCCGCCGGCGTGATCATCGACGGCGCCTACCAGAAGGACTGGGGATACGAGAATGTGCTTTATCTGTGGACGCCGCCGCGCTTCCTGTCCATGCGCGAGGCGGATGGAGAATCCGGCGGCGAACCGGCGGCCACCCGCGCCGAGTTCTCCCTGATGGCCGACAGCGACAAACTGTATTTTCTGGCATTGGTTGCGGACGACACCCCCGGCGGCGGCATTTCGCCGCAGGAGCCCTGGAACAACGACTCGGTCGAGTTGTTCCTTTCCGCCGGCGTGCCGGAGCGCGCCTATTCCGACCAGAGGCCGCTGCGCGAAAGCGGCTTCCAGGTCATTTTCGACGCCTCGCAGTCGGGCAAGCCGTTTTTGTTTGGCGGCAATGGCACTGCGGATGACGTCAAGGCATCGCTGGTCCAGGGCGACGTAACCATAGGCGGGAAGCTCCAGCGGGGATATGTCCTGGAGGCGTCGATGCCGCTGGGGCTGTTTCCCAAAGGCGTGCCCGCCAAGGGCGGCCTGATCGGCTGGGCGATCAAGCTCAACGACACCGCCGGCAGCCACCAGACCCTGCCGGCATCGCTGGCTGCGCCGGAGCGGAGCATCAACGGCTACGGCATGTCCTGGCTGGAAACCAGGATGAAGGAGAATTTCCGGGGATATGCCTTTGGCGACACCGCCGCGCAGCCGTGCTGGCCGGAGCGGTACAATGGCGGCACCACCCCCATCTGGCACAAGGATTTCACCCAGCGCCGCCCGCTCACCTCGCTGTCAGAATGCCTCTACCTCAACGGCCTGTGGGCGGTGCAGGGCGTCAGGAGCGCAGAGCAGTCCCCGGAATCCGGAGAATGGCGCTATGCGCCGTTGCCGCTGGGCATCTCCTGGGCCACGCCGACATTCAGGCTTGACTCCCGTGGGCGGCTTGCCGACTGCCACTACACGGAGATCGTCGGAAGCCAGGAGGACAGGCGTCATTGCCTGTGGTATGAACGCACCGTCAGGATTCCGCCGGAATGGCGTGGCCGGGACATCACCTTCCAGATCGGCCATGCCGATGGCGAAGTGTCGGTCCATATCAACGGCAAGCCCGCAGGAATCCTGGACGCCTCGAAAAAGCGCAGCGGCCGTGTCAACGACCTGCTGCATTTCGGCGCGGACAACCGCATCGACCTGCTCTACACCGGCGTCATCAACCCGCGCATCACCCCGAATGGCGGCTTTGGCATCACCGGCGACCTGGCATTCGTGGCGGACTCCGGCAATGGCAGCCTGAAGGACATCTGGGTTCGCCAGGCTTCCGGCATCGACGGCGGCTTCCGGATCGAAGTCCGGTCGGATTTCCCGCGCTGCCAGGATCTGGAGCTGACCCTGTTTTCGGATGACGGCACCCAAATCCATCAGGCGCGGATCGCACCCGGACAGGAAAGCACCGTCTTCACCGGCGCAGTCAGCAATTTCCCGCAGTGGAGCGGCGCGCATCCGCATCTATGCACCGCCCGGGTCCGCGCGTTCGACCGCGACGGCGCCTGCGTCGATGAAATGAGCACGCGCTTCGGTTTCCGCACCTTCGAGGTGCGCGACGCGCGTTTCTTCCTCAACGGCCAGCCCATCCGGCTGCGCCACACGCCGATCGCCAGCGACGCATCCGAAGTCTACGACCCCGGATTTCTCGATCATGCGCGGACGCTTGGATTCAATGCCGTCTACCTCCATGCGGGAAGCGCCGGCAACAACCAGGCGCTATTCGAGCTGCTCGACCGCAAGGGCTTCCTCGCATTCTGTCCAATCTCCGACCGGCTTGCGGATGAACAGACAATCGAGGAGCTGCGGCGCTACCGCAACCACCCCGCCAATATCGGCTATGTCAGCGACCCGTATGGGCAGTTCATCTTCAATGGCCTGGGGCAGACGCCATTCCAGGTTGATGACGACTTCCTGCCGGACAGCCGGAAAGCCCGCGAAGTCGGGGCCTTCCTGAAGAGGCGCCAGGCGCTTTTTGCCCAGGGCGACCCGGAACGGCCGTATATCGCCCAGGCCACCGGGAATCTCCCCGGATCCATGCGCATGAGCCACCATTATCCGACCGGCGCACTCAATTTGCTGGACCGCATGATGTTCCATTACCCATGGTCAAGGCGGGCCGTCAAAAAGCTGCCGCTTTCAATCTATGAGGCGGGATGCCGTTCCATCCAGGAATTCGACTTGCGACACTGCGACGATTCCTTCCCGGTCAGCGGCAAAAAGGATCTGCTGACCTGGCGGATGCTCAATTTCGAGGCCGCGTCGCGCTTCATCGGCGACCGTGCCTTCGACAATTGGCTGGAGGCCGAAAAGCTGATCTTCCGCGCCAGCATGCGCAATTACCGCATGAATGGCGTGGACTCGTTCACACCATGGGGGCGGCTCTGGCATTCCAAGCCGGCACCGCGCAAGGGCGTCTTCGCGGAGCATGACAACCGCAGGCTCTCATGGCGGCATTTCACCGCACCGCAGTCGGAATGCTATGAAAGCCAATGGATGAAAATGAATAGCTGGTATTATCGCCTACGCGCCCTGCCCGACCGGCCATGGCCGGCGGAATATGGCCAGCCTGGCGACCGCATCGAACCAACCATCTTCACCGACATCTATGAGCGCGAAATGCAGCCGCTGTTCTGCATGCTGGCCGGCCCGGAAGGCGACCTTTTCTCCCAGGATCACAACTACTATGGCGGCGAAAACGTCCGCCGGACTGTCTTCGCGGTGAATGACGACCTCGGCGAACGACGATTCATGGCCAGGGCCGTGCTCGTGGCCGACGGCAGGACAATCGGCGAAAACGAGTTCCCCGTCGCCGTCGCCCCCGGTGAAATGAAGGCCATGCCGGTTGATTTCAAGCTTCCGGAGGTATCCCGCCGCACTCCGGCCCGGCTGGCGCTGCTGGTCGACGGACGGCTCGCGGACGAATACACCCTCACGCTCTTCCCGCCCCGTAATCCCGCGCCGTCGCAAATGGACGACACGCTGGGGATCCTCGGCGACAGCCAATGGCTGGAGAAGGCCGGCATCCGCGGCCGGATGCTGGCGGCGGATACGGCCGTCCCGGACGGCATCACGCGGATAATTGTCGGCAGCAACGCCTTCAGAGGCGCCTTCACCGCCAAATGCCTGGAGGAGTTCCTGTCGCGCGGCGGACAGATCCTGATGTTCGAGCAGGACGATGCCACCCAATTCGGACACCACGCCCGCGAACGCCGCCTGGAGCACGCCTTCATCGCCGACGCATCCTCGCCCGTGGTCACCGGACTCCGGGACGAGGATCTGTCCTTCTGGCGCGGACGCGCCCAAAGCGTTTCCGACCAGTCGCTTCCCCACCCGGCATACCGGTACGGCATCGCCCCCGGAGTGGCCATCCCGCATCTGACCAACCGGAACCTGGTCGCCGGACGCACCGTCGAGCTGCCATCGTACGGCACTTTCCGGCCAATTGTCACCGGCGGCTATGACCGCGAAGAGGCGGTGGTGCTCGAGGCGCGCTCCGGCCATGGCCGGCTGCTGCTCTGCATGGCTGATCTCCGCACCCGATACGGAATCGACCCGGCGGCGACCATCCTGGCCGACAATCTGCTGGCCGAATTGGCGCGGCCGGCACCGCCGCTTCACCCCGCGGTGCGCTACAGCGGCGATGACGACGGGCGGCAATTTCTGGAGTCGCTGGGCATTGGCATCGACCACGCCTCGCCAGTCGGCGTCCTCGGCAAAGATGGCCATCCCGACCAGCTTGGCGATGCCGGCACCATTGTCCGGCTGCCATTTTCGGGCGCCATCCCGGAGGCTGTCGCTGCCAAAACGCACCAGATTTGGTGCAGCGCCTGCCCGCGCTACTGGGACGGGCAGTTCTCCGGCACTCTTGAACTGCTTGAGGACCAGCGTCCCGGCACCGACTTCCCCGCGGCAGCCGGACCGGCATTCGCCGGCTTGAGCGCCTGCGACTTCTACTTCTTCGAATTGCCGGAGCTGGAGCAGTGCCGGTTCACCGGCGATGCCGCCCCCGGACGCCTCTCTCCGGCGGGGATTGCCGGGGAGGCGCAATTGGGAAACCGGCGGCTGGTCGTCTGCGGCGTCGACCCGAGGCGGATCAAATCCGGCGAAAGCCGCGGCAAGGCCTGGCGAATCTGGTCGGTGCTCTTCACCAACCTCGGCGTCGCCAGCAGCCACCGCATCCGCTTCACCGACTCCCAGCATGACCTGAGCCGCCAACCGTGGTTCCTTGCCACCGATCCGGATGGCAGCGGCCAGGCGAAGGGATTTGCCGAGGGCGGCTGCCCGCCCGACAGGCTGCGTCCGATCATCCCGGGAATCATCTGGGAAGCCCAGGGCGTCACCGCCCCCAACCCCAACCTGCCGGACAACGCCCCCGGCTCCGCCTACGACGGCTACGCGTGGTACTTCACCACCATCACCTTCCCGGAGGCACCCGCAGGAACACTTTACTTCCATGTCAACGGGCTGCGCGACATCCCGACATTCCAGCGCACCGAACAGCAAAGCGACCTGTATCTCAATGGGCAGAAGCTGCCGCCGCCGGACGGGGTATACAATGGCTATCTCGGCGGCCCGGGCGCCCGGCTATGGCAATTCGACGCCGGGCGTTTTCTCCATGCGGGTGAAAACCGGCTGGCTTTGCGCGTGTATAATTCGCAGGGCGCCGGCGGCATCGACAAGCTGCCGGTGCGCATCGAGCGCCCCGGGATTAACGACAACTTCCTGCTGCCGTACGAATTCCGCCAATCGAAATACACCAACCTCTTCTTCTGGTGCTGGTAGAATGACCGACCCCGCACCAATCATTGCGTCCCCGCTGCCTCCCAGCGGCTATCACGCCGAATACCGCGTCAATCTCCCGGAAAACGCATTCTTCCTCTACTCGACCTCGAATGGCATGTCCATGCGGGAGCCCATGGCGCCGATTCGGGACGCAGGAGCCCACAACAGCGCCTTCCCCAGCGATGACGTCATCATCATCGGCGACTCGGAGAAAGCCATCTACGTCCTGATCGGCGCCCTGACGGCATTGCGCTCGCTGACCCACTTGACTGCCCTCAAGCGCGCCGGACGCTTCCACGCCATCACCGTCTGGCAACCGGAAATCGGCCCCGATGAAAAGCCGGAGGAGGTCATCATCCTCACCGGCAGCGACTGGCGCGCGCTGCTGGTGCAATATGCCGAGGCGGCAAGCCAGGCCAACCGCATCGGGATGCGTCCACGGCCTCCCCGGCTCACCGGATATTGCTCGTGGTACTACTATTACGACAAGCTGTCCCAGGCGGACTTCCTGCATAACCTCGCGGCCATCCGGCAGACAGCGGAACGGGATGGCCGGCCGATGCTGTCAATCATGCAGATCGACGACGGCTACCAGCCTTTCCAGGGTGATTGGCTGGAACGCAGCGACACCTGGCCGGACCCCATGGAAACCGTCGCCGCGAAAATCCGCGCCGCGGGCATGACGGCGGGAATCTGGCTGATGCCATTCGTCGTCTCCACCGCCAGCCGGGTCTACCGCGAGCATCCGGAATGGCTGGTGCGGAAGGACGACGGGAAAATCGCCATGGTCCAGGGTTGGTCGCCCGCCCCCAACCACCTGTGGTGCTTTCTTGACATGACCATCCCCGCGGTGCGCGCCCACATCCGAAAGGTCTGCCGGACCCTCCATGACTGGGGATTCCGGTACTTCAAGCTCGACGGACTCTCCTTCGGGCTGTATCCCGGCCGCTACCACGACCCCCATGCCACCGCGGTAAGCGCATTCCGGCAGGGGATGCAATGCATCCGCGAAGCGCTGCCCGACGCCACCATCCTCGCCTGCGGCCCCGTATTCCTGCCATGCCTCGGATACGCCGATTCCTGCCGGTGCGGCAATGACACCAAGGCCGACTGGCCAATGCTTGCGGATGCCGTCCACGGCGCGCTCTCCCGATGGTGGCAATTCGACCGCTGGCATTGCGCCGATCCGGATGTCATCATCGTGCGCCATGACCGATCCACTCTCACCGACGGCGAACGCCGGATCTCCGCCCTGGCCGCGATCCTGAGCGGCGTGGCGTTCACCAGCGACCGCATCGACCTGCTTTCGGAATATGAAAAACACCTGCTCCGGCTGGGACTGGAGCTGCATGTCACCGAATTGATGCCGCAGAAATGGGACTACCGGAAATGGGATACGGTCTTCACCGGCAGGCTGAACGGCGGCAACGCCCTGGCCGTCATCAACGACGGCGAATGCGAAATGCCAATCTTCCTGCCCGAGTTCGGATTCACCGCCACCGCGCATGAACTGCTGTACCCGCTCGGCGAATGCCACGGCACCGTCACCATCCCCCCGCATGACGCCATGCTCTTCGCGGAAAACGGCTGACGGAGGAAGACTGAACGCCGTTCCCCACAAAGCATCCAAAGCATCCAAAGCATCCAAAGCATCCAAAGCATCCAAAGCATCAAGGCCGCCCCCGGGAATCCCAAGGGCGGCCTTTTTGCGGCAATGCGGTTCTGTAAGCTTAGCGGCCCTGCTGGGCACGGCGCTTGGCGCGCTCCTCCACGACCTTCTCCGCGATCGATGGCGGAACCGGCGCGTCATACGCGAACTCCATGTTGAAGCCGGCACGACCCTGGGTCATGTTCCGCAGAGTGCTGGTGTATCCAAAGAGGCTGGAAAGCGGCACCAGCGCATGGATGCACTGGTTCTTGCCCACCTTCTCCATGCCCTGGACCTGTCCGCGCATGCTGCTGATATTGCCGTTGATCGGCCCGGAGTATTCGTCCGGAGTGCTGATCGTCAGCTTCATGACCGGCTCGAGCAGGACGGGATCGGCCTTCATGAAGGCCGCCTTGAAGCCCATGCTGGCGCAGGTGCGGAAGGCCATATCCGAGGAGTCGACCGGGTGGAAGGACCCGCCGGTGAGCGTGACCTTTAAATCGACGCACGGGCAGCCGGCCTTCGGGCCATTCTCCATGGTGTCGCGGATACCCTTCTCGATCGCCGGGATGTAGTCCTTCGGGACATCGCCGCCCTTGACTTCGTTGACGAACTCGAAGCCCTTGCCCGGCTCCTGCGGTTCGATGTCGAAGATGACGTGGGCGAACTGGCCATGGCCGCCGGACTGCTTCTTGAGCCGCTCCTCGTGGGAGACCTTCTTGGTGACTGTCTCGCGATAGGCGACCTCGGGAGCACCGGAATCGACCTCGACCTTGAACTCGCGGCGGAGGCGATCCATGATGATGTCCAGATGCAGCTCGCCCATGCCGGAGATGACGGTGTTCTCGGTCTCCGGATCCACCCGGACCGTGAAGGTCGGGTCCTCCTCCGCCAGCTTGCCCAGGGCGATCATCAGCTTGTCACGGTCGGAATGCGACTTCGGAGTGACGGCCACGCTGATGACCGGCGCCGGGAAGGAGATGCTCTCCAGATGGATCGGGTCGTCCTCGTTGCAGAGGGTGTCGCCGGTGACGGTCTCATTCAGGCCGATCAACGCCCCGATCTCGCCGGAATAGAGGCAGTCCACCGCCTCCTGATGGTTGGCATGCATCCGCGCAATCCGGCCAATGCGCTGGGAACGCCCCTTGGTGGAGTTGTAGATGTAGGTACCGGCCTCCAGCTTGCCCGAGTACACGCGGGTGTAGATCAGCTTGCCGACATTCCTGTCCGTGGCCACCTTGAAGGCCAATGCGGCGGTCTCGCCATTGTCATCCGCCACGCGCTCGACGACCTCGCCGTCCGGCTTGGTGCATTTGCACGGCGGCACATCCAGCGGGCTGGGAAGATAGTCCACGACCGCATTGAGCAGCCGGCGGATGCCCTTGTTGCGGAAGGCGGTCCCGCACAGCACCGGGAAGACCTTCTGCTCGTGGGTGCCCTGGCGAATCGCCTTGACAATCTCCTCCGCAGTGATGGGCTCCTCCATCATCCACTTCTCCATCAGATTGTCGTCAAGCTCCGCCGCGGCCTCCACCAGCTTCTTGTGCCACTCCTCGGCATACTCCCGGTATTGCGGCTCGATGTCGCTGTCCACCGGACGGGTGCCGGTCTTGGGATCCTCCTCGTAGCGTACCTGGCACATCTTGACCAGGTCGATGATGCCCTTGAACTCCGGACCCTCGTCAATCGGAATGCACACCGGCACCGCGTTGGCGCCCAGCACCTCCCGGATCTGCTCGACTACCGAGAAGAAGTTGGCGCCGGTGCGGTCCATCTTGTTGACAAAGCAGATGCGCGGCACATTGTACTTGGTGGCCTGGTGCCACACCGTCTCGGACTGCGGCTCGACCCCGCCGACGGCGCAGAACAGGCCGATCGCGCCATCCAGGATGCGCAGCGACCGCTCGACCTCGACCGTGAAGTCCACGTGTCCGGGAGTGTCGATGATATTGATCATGTGGTCATGCCAATGGCAGGTGGTGGCGGCGGACATGATGGTGATGCCGCGCTCCTTCTCCTGGTCCATGGAGTCCATGACCGCAGTGCCGTCATGGGTGTCGCCGATCTTGTGGGTGCGGCCGGTATAGAACAAGATACGTTCAGTACAGGTGGTCTTGCCGGCGTCGATGTGGGCCATGATGCCGATATTGCGGACTTTGTCCAATGGGAAACTGCGGCCAGCCATGATTTCTTCTTGAGTTGCTTGAAAGTTGGTTCGGTAGGTACGAAAAATTGCAGTGGCGCATAATATAGCGTGATTTTACATTTTCGTCATAGCGGTGCAATAAATTGTGGCCTGCTGTCATGTGTTGTCGCATTCCTGATTCAATTCATCGAAGAACGCCGCCATGAATGCCACCCGTCGCAAGGCCTCGGCACGCCCGGCGGCGGTGAGCATCCGCGCGGGCAGCTCCCGGAGCTTGACCAGGTACTCGCGGTAGGCGGAGTCCTCGCGCCCATAGGGCAGCCCGGAGAGCGCCTCCCCGGCGGTGTTGTGGACCCGGGCGCCGCTTCTGCCCGCAAAATGAAACGACCGCGCCAAGCCGATCGCGCCCAGCGAGTCCAGCTTGTCGGCGTCGTAGATGATCCTGGCCTCGATGGTGGCGGGGGGCTCGGCGGTCCGGCTGCGGTACCGGTGGGTGCGGATGCAGTCGGCCACATGGCGCCGGAATGGCTCGTCGCCGATTTCCTCGCCGGCCAGGATCGCCAGCGCCATCCGGGCGCCAATGGCCGCGTGGTCGCTCTTCCCGCGATCCGCGGTCTCCTGCGGCCGCCCGATGTCGTGGAGGATCGCGGCGGCCGTAATGACGGCCGAATCGGCGGCGGCGCCCTCGGCCAGGCGCATCGCGGTGCGCAGCACCCGCAGGGTGTGATCCCAGTCGTGGCAGGAGCTGTCGCCGTCAAGAATGCCGCGGGCAATTTCGGTGAGACGGGCGATTTCGGTTGAAGAAGGCATGGCTGGTGGCAAGGGCGGGAATGTGCATGTGGCGTATGGGGGGGGCGCGGGCGGGCCGCTTTTCCTTAAGATAAGCCGTGCGGCAGGTTCCGGAATCACTGCAGTGAATTATATTCTGTGTACAGACATTTTTCCAACTTCAGGACGTTACCACCACAGAAGGTTGCAATGACTATGGTTTTCAAGGGCTGCTATACCGCGCTGGCGACCCCGTTCCGCGATGGCGAGGTCGATTATGATTCGCTCAGGCATCTGGTGGAGCTGCAGATCGCCGCGGGCGTGGCGGGCATCGTGCCGGTGGGGACGACCGGCGAATCGCCGACGCTGACTGTCGACGAGCACCTCAGGGTGATCGAATTCGTCACCGCCGTCGCCAACCACCGTTGCCAGATCATCGCCGGCACCGGCGGCAATTCCACCGAGGAGGCGGTGCGCCTGACCCAGGCAGTGAAGCCGATGGGCGTGGACGCCACCTTGCAGGTGACGCCATATTACAACAAGCCGTCCTCCGAAGGCCTCTACCGCCATTTTGCCACCACCGCCGAATGCACGGATCTGCCGATCGTGCTCTACAATGTCCCCGGGCGCACCGGCAAGGAAATTCCGCTCGAGGTGGTGGCGCGGCTGGCCGCGCATCCGCAGGTCGGGGCGATCAAGGAGGCGGGCGGCAGCGTCGAGCGGGTGAATGCCATCCGCAGCCGCTGTGACCTCACCGTGCTTTCCGGTGACGACAGCCTGGCGTTGCCGATGATGGCGGTCGGCGCCACCGGCGTGGTCAGCGTGCTTTCGAACATCGTGCCCGCCGCCGTGGTCCGGCTGTGCGCCCTGGCCCAGGAGAACGACTTCGCGGCGGCGCGGGTCCTGCACGAGAACTACTACCGCCTGGCGAACGCGCTTTTCATCGAGGCCAATCCGATTCCGGTCAAGGCGGCGCTGGCGGACATGGGGCTGATCGCCGAGGAGTACCGCCTCCCGCTTTGCGAGATGGAGACCGCCACCCGCGAAATCCTGCGTGCCGCCATGCGCGACGCCGGAGTGCTGGCAAAATAGGCGCGGCGGGGGAATTTCCACATGCAACAGGGGCTGTCAAGAAAAAACAAGCCGTTGCAGTTCGAGGTGATCGACCTGCCCTCCGGCGGCGTCACCATCGAGGAGGAGCTGTCCTTCGAGGAGGCGGGACTGCCGGATGAACCGCGATGCCAATATCTCCCGCCATTGCGATGCCGGCTGCACTTCGAGGCGATCAACGGCGAAAACGACCTGCTGGTGCGCGGTTCCGTGCGCGGCCAGGCGCGGCTGGTCTGCGACCGCTGTGAAGAATGGTTCACCCGGGAAATCGCAGTGGATGGCTTCTGCCAGGTCTTTGAGAAGGCATTCGGCAAGACCATTGATCTGACCGATTTCATTCGGGAGGATATATTAATTAGCTTCCCGCAGCAAATTCTCTGCAGACCGGATTGCCGCGGCCTCTGCCCGCATTGCGGACAGAACCTCAATGAAGGGCAATGCGACTGCCGGGATGAAGATTTTGAGCCGGATGAGTCCGGCGACAATCCGTGGAGCGCCCTGGATGCGATCCCGGACGACCGGCGGGGATAGCGGTTGCGGCCGCATGGCCGCCCCGCTGGCAGAAAGGCAATTTGTTTTCTCATATATCAACAACAACCTGAGTCCGTGAAGCCGGACGATTCCGCGCCGGAATGGAAAAATCTCCAGGACATGCGCCCGAGGCATGTGTCCGGGATTGCGGTGCGCAAGAGCCGTCTTCACGCCATACTCATGGAAAAAGTCAACCCAAGGAGCTAGAAATACCATGGCTGTTCAACAGTGCAAGAAAAGCAAGATGCGCGTCCGTCAGCGCAAGGCGCAGATCCGCTACCGCGGTCTTGAGGCGCACACCTGCACCAACTGCGGCGCCGCCTGCCTTCCCCACCGCATCTGCAAAGCCTGCGGCTACTATGATGGCAAGCAGGTGATCCAGATCGACGCCAAGAAGGAAGCATAGCCTACTGCCGCGACCATGGCTGCCGGGATCCCAATTGCGGTCGACATGATGGGCGGCGACTACGCGCCGAAGGCCATCATCGGCGGCATCGCCGAGGCATTGACGCGATTTGGCGATGCCTATAAGCTGTATCTGGTGGGCGACCGGGAACAGGTGGCCGCCGGCCTGGCCGAGGCGGCCGTCGCCACGGATGACCCGCGGCTGGAGTTCGTCCATGCGGATGAGATCATCGGCATGGACGAACATCCGATCCAGGCGATCCGGAACAAGCGCGGCTGTTCCATCAATGTCGCGATGAATCTGGTGAAAAGCGGCCAGGCCCAGGGGGTCTTCAGCGCCGGGAACACCGGCGCGGCCGTCGGTTCCTCCTACCTGAAATGGCGGATGCTGCCGGGGCTGGCCCGCCCCGGGATCGCGACGGTGCTGCCGGGGCTGGATGGCCGCTGGATCCTGATGGACTCCGGCGCCACCGTGGATTGCGCGCCAATGCACCTGGCGCAATTTGCGGTGATGGGCGACTTGTACGCGCGCTGCGTCCTCAAGAAGGACGCGCCGCGCATCGGGCTGCTCTCCAACGGCACCGAGGTCGGCAAGGGAAATCGGCAAACCCAGGAGGCGTTCAAGCTGATCCGCGACATCTCCGGATTGAATTTCATCGGAAATGTCGAGGGCCATGACCTTTTCTCCGGCAAGGTCGATGTCGTGGTATGCGACGGCTTTGTCGGCAATATCGTATTGAAGACCAGCGAGCAGCTGGCAAAATCCATCGGGAAGATGGTCAAGGACCAGATCATGTCCCGGACGGTATGGAAAATCGGCGGCGCGATGTGCCGCGGGGCCTTCCAGTCCGTCAAGCAGCTCACTGATGCATCGGAAACTGGCGGCGCGCCGCTGCTGGGAGTCAATGGCTGCTGTGTCATCGGCCATGGCAATTCCAATCCCCACGCCGTGGCCAATGGCATCCACGCCGTCGGCGAATTGGTTTCCTGCCGGATCAACGAAAGCATCGTCAATCAAATCCACGAGTTTGCCCTGGATGGCATTGGGTGAGAGCATGGCCGGCGACTCCATCGGACTGATTTTCGCGGGACAGGGTGCGCAGCATCCCGGAATGGGAATGCGGCTTTATGGGGAGTCCGCCGACGCCCGGAGGCTGTATGACGACGCCGACCGCATTCTCGGCTGGCCGTTGAGCCGCCTCTGCTTCGAGGGCTCCATCGCGGAGCTTACCGCCTGTGCGCATTGCCAACCCGCGATCTATGTCACCTCGCTGGCGGCGATGGCGGCGCGCTTCCCGGACGGCCTGGAAGGCGTCCCGGATGCAAAAATCACAATCTGCGGGGGGCTGTCGCTGGGCGAGCTGGCGGCATTCACCGCCGCCGGGGCCATGGAGTTCGCCGATGGGCTCCGGGCGGTGGCCATGCGCGGAAAATTCATGGACGACGCCTGCCGGAAGCATCCCGGCGGCATGGCTGCGGTCATCGGGGCGCCTGCCGACGTAGTGGCGCAAATCTGCGGCGAATGCGGAATCGATGTCGCCAACTACAATTGCGAGGGCCAGTTGATCATCAGCGGCGAAAAGACCGGCCTGGAAAAGGCCGCCGCCGCATTGGCCGCCGTGGCGATGAAGATCGTGCCGCTCGAGGTTGCAGGCGCCTATCACTCGCGGCTGATGCGCGAGGCCGCGATGCGCTTTCGCGAATACCTCGACAGCGTGCCCATGCGGCCGCCGGCAATCCCCGTGGTGCATAACGTCACCGGCGAAATTGCGGACGGAGACGTCTTTGGCTTGCGCGACCGGCTTGGCGACCAGATCCATTTGCCGGTGCGCTGGGAATCATGCGCCCGAACCATGATCGCCCATTGCAATCGGATGCTCGAACTTGGCCCCGGGCATGTGCTTTCCGGATTGATGAAGCGCATCTGCCGCAAATTCCCGGTGGAGTCCTCCGACCTCTGAAAAATGGCGGAATAACGCGGCTTCACTGCTTGAATTTGCGGCTGGGTGCATTATCTTATGCGCGTTGACGGACAGCGCTGCTGGACAGGCTGTTATTGATTGTCGCGTGTACCCGTAGCTCAATTGGATAGAGCGTCTGCCTCCGGAGCAGAAGGTTGTGGGTTCAAGCCCCGCCGGGTATACCACTTTATTTGCAAGATGTTGTAAAATATTTTCCGACCATCTGGAAAAGGCGGGTGTGTCGTAACTGTAACAAGGTATCATATTGCGTCACTGCCGTTGATCGGCGTGTCCAGGTCTGCGTAGTAGTCGCATGCCAAGCTCTTCACTGCCACGATGGCGTTTGGATGCGCCTTGTACAGCTGGATGACTCGCTCGGTCTTGACAGGACCGGCAACGACCCTGGCGGCGCTTCGTCGATCCCCGGCCTTGGCGGCCGCCTCCACTTCTCGACGCTGTCGGCCTTCTGCCTGCGCGTGCCGACAGCGGTCTTTAGAACCGCGATGTAGTCGTTGATGTCGTCGGATTAATACCTTGGCCGCAACGACGGCGTGGCGCCGGAGCGGGGCGGGGCGCTGTTCGGGACTACTTGTCCCGAAAGTCCGGATGGCGCGTGACCCCCATCTCGTCCATTATCCTCTGAAATTCTTCGTGCGCTTCTTTCCTGTCCTGCCTCAAGGCAGAAATCTCGGAGGGTGTCAGGTAATAGCTTTGAGAGATATCGTCCTTCGGCTTCGGTGAGGGCGTCTGCGGATGTTGCGATTCCTGCTTCATATAGTAGCGTATCCAGCTGGCTGCCAAACCTGGCGCGCAATTGCGCAAGTGTTCCCGGCTGCAGGGATAATATATTGCCTCCCCGGGAGAACGTAAGCGTCGTGACATCAGCGACTTTGCCGCCATTGCGGATGATGTGGTTGCGCAGCGCATTGATCGTGCCTCCCATGGTGATCACGTCGTCGACGATGATGTAGTCGCGCCCCGCCTTTACCGGTCCGTCAAATTCGGCCTGGCTGATCAGTCGATGTCGAGCGCCCTTGTCGGTGTGATACGCCCTTGCGCTTTGGACGATGCCGCTGTCGACCTCCAGGCCGGTGATGCGGCCTATTCGCTCTGCGTACATCCTTGGTATGGCATTACGACCGCTGGCCTCCTCGGCATGCACCGGCACCACGATGGCGTCTGGATGCGCCTTGCCCAGCTGGATGATCCGCTCGGTCTTGACAAGATCGGCAACGACCCTGGCGGCGCTTTGCCAACCTCCGGCCTTGGCGGCCACATAGTCCGGATGATTGCGCAACTTCGGAATGGTGGTGTGGACAGTGACCTTCGGAAAGTCCTTTTGGACACGGCGCCTCTTCAAATGATGGCGACACGTCCGAACGGACGGACTCCCCATCACTGGTTGCTGATCCGTCAATTCCCAGCGCCTCGTTGGCCTGCCTGACATTTTCGCGGATCAGTTCCGGCGACGCGGCGACGAGGTGCCTGCGGTCGGCCACAAACAGCGCGGCCAGGTCGCGATCGCTCCAGTGGCTCTTGAATCCGATCCGGTGCATGAACAGCCGGAGGCGGTTGGCATCGGGCTTGACGTGCGTCCATGCATGGCCGTAAAACGACCGCGCTCATGTTTTCACGACAAGAAAAGCCTCCCCTGCAAGGGGAGGTGGCGCGTCAGCGCCGGAGGGGTTACCGTCGGGCTTGACGTGCGTCCATGCATGGCCGTAAAACGACCGCGCTCATGTTTTCACGACAAGAAAAGCCTCCCCTGCAAGGGGAGGTGGCGCGTCAGCGCCGGAGGGGTTACCGTCGGTCATGACGTGCGTCCATGCGTAGTTTGAAGAACGCGCCATGTTGCAAGCAGACTTTGTTATTGACAACACATGCACCGGCCAAGTTCACTCACGCGGTTAACCCCTCCGCCGCCTGTCGGCGGCACCTCCCCTTGCAGGGGAGGCTGATAGAGCGCTGTCGGCGGCACCTCCCCTTGCAGGGGAGGCTGAAGAGCCTGGGGGTTACCGTCGGGCTTGACGTGCCGCCGTGCGTAGTTTGAAGAACGCGCCATGTTGCAAACAGACTTTGTTATTGACAACACATGCACCGGCCAAGTTCACT
>CAKUJM010000041.1 GCA_934661755.1 uncultured Lentisphaeria bacterium
CTCCGTTACCCTCCGTTACCCTCCGTTACCCTCCGTTACCCTCCGTTACCCTCCGTTACCCTCCGTTACCCTCCGTTTTCGGCAATCAGCAGCAGCAGTTCGAGGTCATCGGCCTCCGGCAGGCAGAACAAGGCAAAATCGCCTTCGCGGCTGGCGGCGGCGATCACCTCGTCCGCCCGGCTCTTGCGGATGATGCGCAGCGATCCACAGGGCGTTTTCAGGCGGATTGGGAGTCCGCGGGCGGGATCAAGGCTGACATTGAGCAGGCAGGCTGAAAGCGCGCCGTCATCATGCATCCGTGTCCACAGCGTGGTGCGGAAATGTCCGTCAAGCACGGCTGCTGGAAGGCCGTCATGCGACAGCCATTGGAATACGGCATGGAGCTGGCGGTACTTCGGGATGTATCCCGGAAATTCCCAGGCGCCGTATCCGGTGGCGAAAATCCGTCCGCCCAGCTCATTGACCCAGCATCCGGAGGCGCATGGAGCCAGAAGCCGGTCATGATAATCGACCAGCCGGGTGAGGACCTGCGCGTCCGACGGGGGCTCAAGCGCAGTCGCGACTCCGCCCCAGAAGCTCTGGCGGATATTCACCTGGAAGCCCATCGGATTGAGCCGGTGGGGCAATGACGACTCGATGGCGTCGCGGGTGAACTGCGCCCCCGGGCGGAATCCGACATAGCGCTGAAAACCGCGGCGGCAAAGAACCGACAGCGCTTCGGCATCCAGGTACAGCCCCTTGGCAAAAAGCGCCATCAGGGTCTCGTCCGACAACGCTGCGGCTTCCGCCTCGCCCAGTGCCGCCACCATGCAGT
This sequence comes from uncultured Lentisphaeria bacterium, assembly GCA_934661755.1. Classification (GTDB taxonomy): domain Bacteria; phylum Verrucomicrobiota; class Lentisphaeria; order Oligosphaerales; family Oligosphaeraceae; genus CAKUJM01. The sequence goes on from CAKUJM010000041.1 coordinate 815, forward strand.
CGGCGGCGCGGTAGGCCCGCGGCAGTCCGATGGCGTGGAATCCGATGCGCATATTGCGCAACGGGCGCTCCGGCATGCCTATCCAATGCGCGGCACCGACGCCGGTACCCATGAAGTAGTCGCCATCCACACCATCCCAGACTCCGCATGGCGGCAATCCCGCAGTCTTCTCCACAATGCGGTCATTGAACGGCTTCTGCTCTTTCAGCGTCCGGACCAGCCCCTCATATTCGCTTACCGGCGACCAACGGGAGTCGCCTATGACATTGAGCACCGTGCCAGTGCATCCGGCCGCGCAGTAGACTGCAGTCTCCAGACAGGTGAAGCGATTGCTTTTGGCGCCATTCCGGTAGGGGAAATTCTCGATTTCACTGTCAATGCTGTCAATCCACGGCGGCAGCTGCGCCGCGATGGTTCCCAGGCCATTCGCCTTATGGACAATCGCGTCCGGCGCAAAATCAGTATATACCCCGCCCCCTGGCCGCCATCGCACCGGGCTATTCCCCTTTCCCCGCAGCACCTCCGCCTGCCGGACGCGGTTGCATCCGGACCAGAAATCCGCTCCGTCCATGCGGCCGAGGACGACGCCCGGATTGACGCCATGGACATTCTGCTCGATGAATTGCAGCAGGTCCAATTCGACCATGCGGTTCCATTCGAGCATCTTCATCCGCCGCGCACGCAGCGCCTGGTCACCCGCATCGCCATCGAAGGAGCGGCGGAAATCCTCCAAGGTGCCTGCAAAGCCAAAATACTGCTTCAGGGCGGCGAAGCATTCGTCGCAAAAACAGCCATATTGGACGCCCGGACCATGGTTTTCCAGGCGCACGTCGTCGTCGATCCAGATGAAATCCGTACCGGACGCCGCCAATGCCCGGTATACCGGTGCGATATAGCCATTGCGCCACACCGGGTCTCGGGGACAGAAATTGCCGGGGGTCTGACGTCCGTCGATTCCCCGGAAGAGACGTCCGGAATTTGATCTGGCCCATTCCAGATCCTCGTCGGCATGGCCAAGAGTGCACAGATGGTTGATCCCCACCCGCGGGGCGATGGCGCGCAATGCCGTGATGCGGTCCTTGATCAGCTCGGCGCGACGAAGCATCACCGGCAAAGGCGGCGGGGTATGCGCGTCGTGGGTGAACAATGCGTATTCCTCAAAGGCATCCAGGCGCGACATGCTCTCCAGAAAGATGGCGAATTGCGCGTCATCCTCCCACAATTGCGACTGAACCCGCAATGACATTTTGCTTTTCATCTATTTTTTCTCCGTAAACGCGGCGTTGATCCGCCGCAGCCAGTCGGCATTGAGAGTCCAGCACGGATCCTCCGGCCCGCAGCAGGTGCGCACCACCGTACCCCACATTCCGGCCTGACGGCAACGCGAAACCGCATATTCGATCAGCTCCCAATAGCGATCGCTTTTTTCCTCCCACTGCAGACTCTTGGCGCCGCTGTAGTCGACGCCCTCACCGCAGACCACCGGACAGCCCGGCGCCTGCCGGCTGGCGACCGCCACCGCCCTGTCCAGCGATTCATCAAAGCGCAGGCGGTAACGCTGCCAATCGCATTCCAGACGCTCATGCCGTGGTTTGCGTATTATAATCAGCATAACCAATCCGGCATCATCCGCCAATAGACAAAAGTGCGAATATCAATGTAAAAAACTACGATTTTGCGGTCATGTGGCGGCAAAGCGCCATGCATAACCTGCATCGTCTGCTGCCATCGCTGTCTGGCGCCGGCAGACGGCGATGGCGTCTTTCAGCGGGATCGCGGGAACAGCATTGCGTTTTGCTTGTCATATACGCCACGTGCATTTTCATGGAACCGGGATGGCGTGAAGCCGGGATGCCGGGGGATTTTCAGCTGGCGTGCCGGAAGCACGCGGGAACGGATTCGGGTGTAAAAACAGGAGCAACACAGAGTACCATGTCAATTGATGTCAAGCAAATCGGGGAGCGGGTGGCGCGGGAAAGCGCATCATTGCAGGCAATCCGCCATGCGGTAGGACAGGTGATTGTCGGCCAGAACGGCCTGATTGACCGTCTGCTGATCGCGCTGATGACCAACTCCCATGTATTGCTGGAGGGGGTGCCGGGGCTGGCGAAGACCCTCACCATCACGACGCTGGCCCAGGCGATCCAAGCCACCTTCCACCGCATCCAGTTCACTCCGGATCTGCTGCCGGCGGATGTGATCGGCACCCTGGTCTACAATCCGAAAACCGGCGAGTTCACCACCAGGACCGGGCCGGTGTTTGCCAACCTGGTCCTCGCCGATGAAATCAACCGCGCACCCGCAAAGGTCCAAAGCGCGCTGCTGGAGGCCATGCAGGAGCGCCAGGTGACCATTGGCGGCCAGAGCTACCCGTTGCCGGAGCCGTTCATGGTATTGGCCACCCAGAATCCGGTGGAGCAGGAGGGGACGTACCCGTTGCCGGAGGCGCAGGTCGACCGTTTTCTGTTCAAGGTCAAGATCGACTATCCATCCCCCGCGGACGAGCTGCAGATTCTGCGGCGTCACGCCACCTCACAGGCGCGCGGGGCGGTGTCGCCGGTGATCACCTGCGCGGACATCGCGCGAATCCGCCAGCTTGCGGACGAGATCTTCGTCGACGGCAAGATCGAGGAGTATATCGTGTCGCTGGTGGACTGCACCCGCGATCCGGGCAAGTACCATCTTGACGAGCTTTCGGGAATGATCCGCTACGGCGCTTCGCCGCGGGCGACCATCGGCATGGCGCTGGCGGCGCGGGCCCAGGCCCTGCTGGAGGGCCGCGGATACACCACCCCGCAGGATGTCAAGTCGGTGGCCTACGACGTCCTGCGGCATCGGATCACCTTGACCTACGAGGCGGAGGCGGAGGAGATGCGCACCGAGGACATAATCCGCCGGGTCCTGGAGACCGTGCCGGTGCCATAGGGCGACTGCCATGCTTTCCAAGGAACTGCTCAAGAAAATCCACCGTCTGGAGATCCGCACTGCCAGGGCGGTCGACGAGGTCATGGCCGGCGATTACAAATCCGCATTCCGCGGAGCCGGGATGGAGTTCGACGAGGTCCGCGAGTACCAGCCAGGCGATGACGTGCGGTCGATCGACTGGAATGTCACCGCCCGGCAGGGCCGCCCCTTCATCAAGCGCTTCCATGAGGAACGCGAGCTGACAGTGTTTTTTGTGGTGGACTGTTCGGCCTCCGGGCGTTTCGGTCGCGGCGAGCATACCAAGAACGACTTGGCGGCGGAGCTGTGCGCCACCTTGGCTTTCTCGGCGGTGAAGAGCAATGACAAGGTCGGTCTGTTGCTTTTCACCGACCGGGTGGAGCGTTTCATTCCGCCGGGAAAGGGCATCAACCACGCCATGCGCATTGTCACCGAGGTGCTCACTTTCCATCCGGAGGGGCGCGGCACGGACATCGCCGGTGCGCTGGAGCACCTCGGGCGCGCGCTCCACAAGCGCGCGGTGGTGTTTCTGCTCTCCGACTTCATCAACGGCGGCGACTACCGGCAGGTGCTGGGGACCACCGCCCGACGCCATGACCTGGTGGCGCTGAAGATCGAGGACCCGGCGGAAAGCCAGCTGCCGATGTCCGGACTGGTCGCCATGGCGGATGCCGAAAGCGCACAGACAGTGCTGGTCGACACCGCGGATCCACGGGTGCGGGAACTGTATCATGCCGCATATGCGGAACGCCAAAGCGCCCGTGACGCCATCATCCGCCATGCCGGAGTCGAGTCGCTCACATTGCGTACCGGCGAGGATTTCATGCCGGCGGTGGCCGGATTTTTCCGCCACCGGCGGCTGCGCTGACCAATGTGGTGCCATCATGGCTCCCCTGAATCCGTGAGTTTGATTTCCTTGCGCCATGATTTCGCCTTTTTTCGGTCACGTTCTCCCAGCACGGTCCCTCAAAAACCCTCATTCTGAACGCAAAATCACCCAACTTCACGGATTCAGGGCTTCACCAGGAGTTTTCGCAGGCATTGGAGGGGCGTGAAAATGCCATGTTTTTTTTCCGGAACGTCACTCCGGATGGCCTCAACAACCATATCATGAAGAAAGCTAGCGCATTTATCCTGCTGTCGGCAGCGGCATGGCTGCCGCTGATCGCCGGTTCCTGTTCGCGGCAGGAACAGGGGGCAACCGGCGGAAAACCGCATCCTGCCGAAGAAAGGCGGCTGTTGGCGGAGGCGCCGCGGCGCGGCGACTATGAACTGCGGCTGTACTGCCGCCCGGCTGATCCCGCAATCCACGACACCATCACCTTGGAGTTCGAGTGCGTCCATCCATCCGGCAGCCAGGCCGCGCCGGCGCCGTTCGACAAGGCGTCATTGCAGTCGCTGGATCTTGTCGGGCAGCGCGGACTGTCGACGATCCTGCTGCCCGATGGCAGATATCGCAGCACCTGGAGCATCGAGCTTGAGCCGCAACTGCTGGATGAGGGCGGCCGGTACCTAATCCCCGCCCAGGAGGTCGCCTTTGCCGACCCGGCAACCGGGGACAAGACGACCATGGCCACCGCGGAATGCGTGCTGTCGATCCCACAGCCATCGGAAGAGGAACTGGCGGCATTGTCAATCAACGACCAATTGCCGCCAGTCACCCGGCTGCAGCCGCTTTACCGGCGGCTGCTGGTCCCGGGTGCCGTGGCCGCGGCGGCCATTGCGGCCGCGCTTGCGGGATGGCGGCTATGGCGGCGCCGGCGCGCAAAGACGCCGGCCATTCCGCCGTTGTCGCCATACGACCAGGCGATCCTGGCCTTGGACGCGCTATTGCAGCAGAAGCTTCCGGAAAATGGCGAATACCAGGCCTACTACACCGGCATATCCGCCATCCTGCGGCAATACCTCGAACGCCGCTTCGCCCTGCACGCGCCCAAATTGACCACCGAGGAGTTCCTCCACGAGCTGGCCAGCCACGCCGACGCACGGCTGCAGCCCCACCGGCCGCTGCTGCAGGATTTCCTGACCGCCTGCGACCTGGTGAAATTCGCCGGCCAAATTCCCACTGTCGCGCAGGACTTGCGCCTGGCACAAAGCTGCCGCAACTTTCTTGACGGCACCGGCAGGCCGGAAGCCCCCGCATCCCCGGAGAAATAACCCATGTTCCGTTTTGAATCGCCATATGCATTGCTGCTGATGTTGATGCCGGCGGCCTTCCTGCTGTGGCGCCGCTGGCGCCGTAGCCGCATCCCCGCCCCCGCCGTCCCGGTTGCCACCACCGCATTGCTCCACGGTCTGCCGCGATCCCTGCGCCAACGCCTGATGTGGCTTCCCGGAATGCTGCTGGCGCTGGCCTGGTCTTTGCTGGCCATCGCCCTGGCGCGCCCCCAGGCCGGACAGGCACAGCAGCGCGATATCAGCCACGGTATCGCCATCGAGATGATAATCGACCGCTCCGGCTCAATGCGGGTGCCGATGGGCTACCGGAACAAGCGCATGAACCGCCTGGAGACCGTCAAGCAGGTCTTCCGTCAATTTGTCTTCGGCGACCACGCCGCCGGGCTGAAGGGGCGTCACAACGACCTTATCGGCGTCATCGGCTTTGCCCACTATCCATATACATTCTGCCCGCTCACCCTCGATCATGACGCATTGGCTTTTTCCCTGCGCAACATCAACCTGATCACCGACCAGATTGACGAAAACGGCACTGCCATCGGCGACGCCGTCGCCATGGGCGTGGCGCGTCTCAAGGATGCCGAACGCACCCTGCAAGCCCAGACGCAGCGCGACGCCGCCTCATACCGGATCAAGTCGAAGATCATAATCCTGCTCACCGACGGCCAGGACGAGGGCAGCCACACCCGCTCCATTGAAGAGGCCGCCCAGCTAGCCCGGAAGCATGGCATCCGCGTATACACCATCGCCATTCTTGGCCAAGCGGAACGGCGGGGCATTGCCTCATTCCTCGGCGCGGCCGGCATGGGGATGCAGCCCCAGTACGACACCACGCAGATCGAGGCCATGGCCAAGACCACCGGCGGGCTGTTCCAGACCTGCGACTCACCCGAGGCGCTGCTGGCGGTCTACCGGCAAATCGACCAGCTGGAGAAAAGCGAGATCGAGTCATTGCGCTATGTCACTCATCGCGAACTCTATTTCCCATTTGCGGCGGCGGCGCTGGGATGCCTGCTGCTGTCAGCCATCCTTGGCAATACCTGGCTTTCCAAAATACCATGCTGAACAATCCATCAATGTTGCATTGGCTGTGGATCCTGCCAATGCTGGGCGTCTTCCATCTGGCGGCGGCACGGCGCAACCGCCGCCGGCTTGCCAATGCCGGCGGTCCGAAGGCCCGTGCCGTGGCGCAGGCGGCCATCCCCCGGACGGCGGGAATACTCCGGACGCTGCTGACCATGCTGGCGCTGTCGATGCTGATCATCGCCATGGCCGGGCCGGCCTGGAATCCCGTTGAAGAGACGATCCGTCGCGAAGGACGCGACGTGGTATTTGTCCTGGATGTCTCGAAGAGCATGCTGGCGGAGGATTTGCGCCCCAACCGCCTGGAGCGTGCCAAGGCCGACATCGCCGACTGCCTGGAGAGCCTTTCCGGCGATCGCATTGCGCTGGTGGCATTCGCCGGCACCGCCACGGTCCAATGCCCGCTCACCCAGGATTACGGCTTCTTCCGGATGATGCTGGCGGATGTATCCACCGACAGTGTCAGCCGTGGCGGCACCGCCATCGGCGACGCCCTCCGGGTAGTCCAGAAGCAGGTCTTCGACGATCAGGAAAGATCCTGCCGCGACGTCATTCTGATCACCGACGGCGAAGATCATGATTCCTTTCCGGTGGAAGCCGCCAAAGCCCTGGGCGCAGCCGGCGTCCGGCTGATCGCCATCGGGATAGGCGATGACACCAGAGGCACGCCCATCCCGGTGACGGATCCGCTGACCGGATTGAAAAGCAATATCCGGTACAATGGCCAGATCGTCCGGTCGAAGTTGGACTCGGCGACCCTCAAGCAGATGGTCAATGCCACTGCGGACGGAGTCTATCTTCCGGTGGCCACCAACACCATGGACTTGCGCGCCATCTACCGCCAATTGGTTGCCGCCGCCAGCAGCCGGACCATGGATGCCGAGCGCGTCACCCGGCTCGAACCCAAATTCCAGATCTTCATCGCCGCGTCGATGGTGTTGCTGGCGCTGGCGCTGATGCTGCCGAGCCGACGGCCGGTCCCGCCGCAGCTGCTGACCCTGGCAGTGTTGCTGGGATGCGCCTCCGCCATCCCCGCCGCGCCCAGCGCCCAGTCGCTCCTCGACGAAGGCAATGCCGCACTCGCATCGGGAAAATTCGCGGATGCCGCGGAGAAATACCAGGCCGCCGTGGAGTGCGCCCCGCCAGACAGGGCGCATCTTCTCAAATACAACCGTGCGCTTGCGCTGCGTCACGATGACCCGGAGACGGCGGAAAAGGAATTGTCCGAGGCATTGGAGGCGGCACGGCAGCAACCTGCCCCCGATCTGCCCTTCCAGGCCAACTGCCTGACAGCCCAGGGAAATCTCAAATACCACCAGGCCGAACAGCAGGCGGGCAACCCCGGCACGCTGAATAATGCCCAAAAGTCGATTGACGGCGCAATAAAATGCTATAAGGACGCGCTGGCATTGAATGCCGCCGCACCACTGGCTGAGGACAATCTGAAAACCGCAAAACTCAAACGACAGCAAATCCTGAAGCTGATGCGCCAGCAAAAACAGCAGGATCAAAAAGATCAGCAAGATCAAAAAGATCAGCAGGATCAAAAAGACCAGCAGGATCAGCAGGATCAGCAGGATCAGCAAGATCAGCAGAACCAGCAGAATCAGCAGAATCAGCAGAATCAGCAGAATCAGCAGAACCAGCAGAATCAGCAGAATCAGCAGAACCAGCAGAATCAGCAGAATCAGCAGAACCAGCAGAATCAGCAGAATCAGCAGAATCAGCAGAATCAGCAGAATCAGCAGAATCAGCAGAATCAGCAGGATCAGCAGGATCAAAAAGATCAGCAGAATCAGCAGAATCAGCAGAATCAGCAGGATCAGCAGTCTGCCGCCGGGACGCTAGCCAAACCTGAAGAGGACAAGGACCAGCCTCAGCCCCTGGATGGCGAATTGCAGCAGATCATCAACGCCGAGAAGGTTCGCCGGATGCAGCAGAAGGCCAGACAGTCACGGCAATCGCCGGTCGACAAGGATTGGTAATAGCCTCGCCGGCAATGCAGAAAAGGACCGAAATGAGAGCATTTCTTTGCAACATCGCATTTGTGCTATTGGCATCAATCGGCGCGTTGCTGGCCATTGAGCCACAGATTGAGGCTGTAGTTTCCTCATCCACGGCTGCAGTCGGCGAGCCACTGGAATTCCAGGTGGTCATCACCATGGATCTAAGGTCCCGGACACCGGATCTGACGCGCCCGCAATTTCCGTCGGATCTGCCATTCCGGGTGCAGGAATACCGGCCGTATCCGCAGCGTCTGCAGAGCATTGCCATCATCAATGGCCGCAAGGAGGACAACAGCCGCCTGACCATCACCTGCCCATATCTGCTGATTCCACAAAAAAGCGGCACGCACGCCATTCCGGCCTTGACTTATGTCGTTGACGGCAGGAAGCTTACCACCCAGCCGATCACCTTGACCATCACCGAGCGTCCGTCCAATGACTCCGCCACCACGGGCGTGACCATCACCCAGACGTTTTCACCCGCACGCTGCGTGCCGGGAAAAATGGTGCGGGCACGATGGGAGATCACCGTACCCCAGAACCGGAATATCCTGCGCATTGTCCCCGAATTGCCGCTTGTCGAACTGTCGCGCCATTTCAGGCTGACGGAGTCGCTGGAGGATCCCCAGTGGCATGAGGGACGCCGGATCATCAACGGCATCCCCTGCAGCACTTACTCATGCGAGTCGCAATTGCGCCCCCTGGCCGAAGGGCGCATTGTCATCCCCGGCGCCAATGTCACCGCCGTGGTTCGAGTACAGGATGAACGACGCCAATCGCGCCGGAACTCGCCATTTGACGATGATGATTTCTTCGGGTCGTTCTTTGACCGCGGGTACTCAACCCGGAATATCAGTGCGGTGGCAGATGACACGGAACTGGTCGTCGAACCTTTGCCGGCCGCCGGCCGGCCGGATAATTTCAGCGGACTGCTGGGGCCATTGACGGCCACTACGGAGGCCGAACCGGCAGATGTGTCCGTCGGCGACCCGATCCTCTTTAAAATCACCTTGCAGGGCAAGAACATATCCAGCGACAATGCCCTGCCGGACCTGAAGGGCTTCGACGCATTGTCGCAGTCATTCCGCATCAGCGGCGACGACCCGGGGATCGCCAATGGCGAGGCCATCACCTTCCAGCGTACCTTGCGCGCCACCAATGACCGCGTCACCGAAATCCCCTCGCTGGAAATACCCTATTACGACACCGAACGGGAAGAATATGCCGTCGCCAAAACCACCGCCATCCCGCTGGCAGTCTCCGCCGCCAAGCAGATCACGCTGGCGGATGCCTCCGGCAATGGCGTCAGCGGCAACAACGCCCAAGCCGCCGCAGCAGCAACGAAGGCGGAAGAAGCGTCTGCCGCAATGCCGGCGCAGGATCTGCGCCCCAACCACGACAGCACCGCCATCGCATTGTCGATAAGCCCGCGTGACAATCCCCTGCGGCGGCCAATTATGGCAATGCTGATTCTTCTGCCGCCGTCGCTATGGCTTGTCCTGGCATTGGCGAAGGCGCTGGCATCATGGCGCCGCCGCGATCCGCAAAGCCGCGCCAGCCGCAATGCGAAAGCGCTTTTCCGCCGGGAGCTGTCCGCCATCAAGGCGGAATCGCCGGATTGCGCAGGGCGGCTGTATGACGCACTGCAGAAGTACATGGCCACGCGCTACCGCCTGAACAGCCGGAGCATCACCGCCCGCGAGCTCCAGGGGCTGGCCAACATCCCCGACAGCCAGCGCAACGTGCTCACACAACTGCTGACACAATGCGAAAACGCCAAATTCGCCGGCGAAAACATCGACTTGACGTCCTTCCGGCGACAGGCGAAGGCACTGGACTGATCCCGCCCCGCGCCGTCAGCCGTTGCCCGATTCACCGTTGCGGAATTTTTCCAGGTCATGCTGGCGGATCGCAGTGCGGCGGATCTTGCCGGAGCTGGTCTTGGGCAGCGCCTCCACAAACTCGACGATGCGCGGATACTTATAAGGCGCAGTCACGCGCTTCACATGATTCTGCAGCTCCTTGACCAGATCCGGTGAAGGCGCGTACTTGCCATTCCTCACCAAGACCACGGTCGCCTTCACGGCCTCGCCACGAATGGCGTCGGGATAGGCGGTGACTGCGCATTCGAGCACCGCCGGATGCTCCATCAATGCCGACTCCACCTCGAATGGCCCGATGCGATAGCCGCTGGATTTTATGACATCGTCCGCACGGCCGTTGAACCAGATATAGCCGTCCTCGTCCCGCCATGCGGTGTCGCCGGTGAAATAGTCGTCGTCAGGCCATACCGCCGCCATCGCCTCGGGGGCGTTGATGTATCCGCGCAACAACCCCACCGGTCGCTGGCTCCTGGCATGGCGGATGACAATCTTGCCGACAATGCCGTCTTCGCAGGGGCGGCCGTCATCGTCAAGGATGTCGATGTCAAACACCGGAGAGAATTTGCCGGTGGATCCCGGCTTGATGGGAAACCACGGGAAATTGGCGATCAGCACGCTGGTTTCAGATTGCCCGAACCCCTCGACCAGCGGCAGGCCGGTCTGGCGCAGCCACTGGTTGTAGACCTCGGGATTGAGCGGCTCGCCGGCAATTGAACACTGCTTGATCGTGGAGAAGTCGTATTTGCTCAAATCCTCCTTGATCAGATAACGGTAGATGGTCGGCGGCGCGCAAAAGCTGGTGAGACGGAACTTCTCCATCGCCGTGAGCAGGTCGTGGGCGACAAAGTGGCCGTCGGAATCAAATGACGCAATCACTGCACCGCAGATCCACTGTCCATAGATCTTCCCCCAGGCGAATTTCGCCCACCCGGAGTCGGCGGCAGTCATGTGCTTGCCGCCATCCTGGACATTCTGCCAATACCGGGCAGTCACGATATGCCCCAGCGGCAGAGTGTAGTCGTGGTTGATCATCTTGGGCATGCCGCTGGTGCCGCTGGTGAAGTAGATCAGCATGGTGTCGCGGTCGCATGGATAATCCGCGCCGGACGGCTTCTCCCAGACTGACGGGTATTTGACCACCTCCCTCCGGAAGTCAAAACGGCCGGCGCCCGGATCGTCGCCAACCACCAGAATCTCCTGCACGCCAGGAACTTCGGAGGCCGATGCCTCGACCTCGTCGAGCACCTCCGGCAAATCCACGCATACCACCATCTTGACCTCCGCAGCCTTGAACCGATAGACCAGGTCATGCCTCTTGAGCTGGAAGGATGCCGGAATCACCACCGCGCCAATCTTGTGGAGCGCCAGCATGCAAATCCAGACCTCGATGCGCTGCTTCAAAATCAGCAACACGCGGTCGCCCTTGCGGATCCCGTGCGCCTTGAAGAGGTTGGCCGCCTGGTTGCTCTGGCGGACGACATCGCCGAAAGTGAGGATCCGCTCCTGCATCTGGCCGTTCATCCAGGCCAGGGCCGGCTTGGAGTCGTCAATGCGCGCCCACTCATCGACGACATCATAGGCGAAATTGAACCTCGGTGGAACCACCACCCGGTAGTTGGCCTTGAAATCCTCGTACGATGAAAACTCTTGACGTGGAAGGAATTTCTCTAACATTGCGATATAAAATGAAAACCTGAATCCGTGAAGTCAGATGAATTTGCGTCAAAATGAGGAATTTTGAGGCGGCGCACCGGGAAGACGTGACCGAAAAAAGACGAAATCGTGGCGAAAAAGCACCAACTTCACGGATTCAGGTGGCAAATTTTCCGCTTGGCACAGCGCCTGGGACGAACCGCTTCATGATCCCGCATTCCGACGCCGCACTGGCCATGCCCTCACTGGATCACCGTCAGGAACTTCGACGGCACTGCGGTGGCATGCTGGGCATGGGGAATGCTGGGATCAAAGTAAATCGAGTCCCCCTGGTTCAAAATGAATTCGTGGGAGCCAATGACCAGCTTGATGCTGCCCTCCAGGACGATGTTGAACTCCTGGCCATTGTGGGTGACCAGCTCGGCCGGCTTCTCGCCCGGCTCCAGCGTGACAATCATCGGCTCCATGGTGCGCCCCTTGAAATTGAAGGCCAGGCTCTGAAAACGGTATTCCGGATTGCGGTTGACCTGGATGCCCTGCCCCGCCCGCACAATGGTGTAGCCGCCCATGCGCGGCGCCTCGCCAGTAAGCAACGTCGTGAAATCGACACCGAAAATCCCCGCCAGCGCATAGATGGTGCTCACCGGCAAGGTCGCTTCCTCGCTTTCGTATTTCCGGTAGAGCTCCTCGGTGATGTCCAGACGCCTGGCAACCTCGGCGCAACTCATCTCCATGATCTGGCGCATCTCCCGGATGCGCGCCGCAATTTGGGACTCCGCAGTCTTGTTGTTCATCTTGTGCCCCCGGGGTTAATTGCTATTGTGGTTGGTGCGCTTCATAATCATCTGGCAACAGAGGATGGCCACGAAGGTGATCGCCAGCAGCAATGTCGACAGCGCATTGATCAACGGCATCGACCCCCGCTTGATCATCCCCTGGATCTGGATCGGCAGCGTCGTCGTGCCCGGCCCATTGACAAAGAAGGTGATGACAAAGTCGTCGATGGACAGGGTGAATGCCAGCAATCCGCCGGCGATGATTCCCGGCATGATGATGGGCACCAGCACCTTCCAGGTGGTCACCCAGCCATTGGCCCCCAGGTCGCGGGCCGCCTCCAGGATGGTCATGTCGAAGTCCTGGAGGCGTGAGAGCACCGCCATGGCGACATAGCTCACGCAGAAGGTGATATGGGCGATCACGATCGTCCCCAGCCCCAATTGGACGTGCACGGCCATGAAGAAGATCAGCAGGCTGATGCCGATGAGGATCTCCGGAACCACCAGCGGGGTGTAGATCAGGCAATAGTGGAAGTTCTGGAACCTGCCCTTGTAGCGGTGCAGCGCGAAGGCCGCGAAGGTCCCCAGGATGGTGGATCCCACGGTGGCCAGGGTCGCCACCACGAGGGTGTTGCGCAGCGCCCGCCAGATGTCCCGCCCCTTGGAGGAGAACAGCTCGCTGTACCAGCGCAGCGTAAATCCGGTCCACTCGGTGCCCTGCCGATTGGCGTTGAAGGAGTTGAACACCAATAGCAGGATCGGCACATAGAAGAACAGCAACACCATCCAGGTGATGATGCCCGGAACCGGACTGCGGCGGAGGGGATTTCTTGCCATCTTCAGACCACCTCCTTGGCCGGCGACGCCGAACCATCGGGATTCTTCTTGTCCTTGAGGAAATACAGCAATGGCAGGAACATCACCACCGTCATCAGGGCGGCCAGAGCACATGCGGCCGGCAGATTGCGGTTCTCCAAGGTCAAGCGGACAATGATATTGCCCAGCATCAGCGAATCCTTCCCCCCCACCAGATCCGGAATGACATACGAGCCGATGCAGGGGATCAGCACCATCAGACATGCCGATACCAGACCGTCGGCAATCCCCGGCACAAAGACGTGGATGAAGGAATACAGCCGCGACGCCCCCAAGTCCATGGCCGCCTCGAAAAGCGAAAAGTCGAATTTTTCGGCGGCGGCATAGAGCGGCAATATCGCAAAGGGCAATTCGGTATACACCATCACCAGCAGCACCGCCTCCGGACGGTATAGCAGAATGGTGTCCGGTGGAATGACATGCAGCCATACCAGCAACCCCTTGAGCATCCCCTCCGGATGCAGCACCGACTTCCAGGCGAAAATGCGGATCAGGAAATTGGTCCAGAAGGGGATGATGGTGAGCAGCAGCATGATGTCACGCTTGACTGCGGACGCGCGGGCCATATAATAGGCCACCGGAATCGAAATCGCCAGGGTGATGGCGGTGCAGGCCACGCTCATCCAGACGGTGCGCCAGATCACCTCGGGATAATTGGGCTGGCGGATCGCCTTGAGGGTCTCCAGGGTCCACTCGCCGCCAATGCCGCCATTCTCCCCACGACTCCGGAAGGCGATGAAAAAGATGATCACCGTCGGAATCAGGAAGAAGATGGTCAGCCAGATCAGCGATGGCGCCGTGGTGGCCGCCTCGCGCCGCCAAGCCGGATTAAACAGCCGCGGCGACGGCTGCTTGATAACGGACTCCTTCATGGCTTCGCTGATGCCTCCGCACCGGCTTCCGGCATGTCGTCGCGCCGGTTCGCATTATCCGAAGCCACGGCGGCCACTTCCCCGACACCGCCATTGGGGTCGTTGTCGCCCACCGATTGCGGCGGCATCTGCAGAAGATCCTCGTCCTTCTCGCTGTAGCGCTCCAGCATGAAGCCGTCGTCAGCCAGCCAGGAGATGTATACCTGGTCGCCCCAGGTGATCGGCCGCTGCTCGTCCAGAAGATATCGCGCGTGCTGACGGGTGACCGCCACCCGCCAATCCTCGCAGATCTTGACCCAGTAGCGGGTGTGGTCGCCCTGATAGACGATATCCTCCACCGTGGCCGGAAGGACGTTGTGCTTGGGGCCGACCTGCGGCTTCTCGCGCGAAATGGCAAACTTCTCCGGACGAATCGAAATATGCACCAGGTCGCCCTGCTTGAGCTTCTTGTCCTTGAAGCACAGCAGCCGCGGCAGCTCCGGAACCTCCAGCCAGCAGTATTCCGAGTCGACGACCTCGCTGATGTGGCCGTCGAAGAAATTGGTGTCGCCAATGAATGCCGCCACAAAGCTCGACCTGGGGGCCTCGTAGATCTCCGCCGGCTTGCCCACCTGCTCCAGCCGCCCATTGTGCATGACCGCGATATGATCGGAGATGCTCATGGCCTCGTTCTGGTCATGGGTGACATACATGAAGGTGATGCCGACCTCGTCATGGATCAGCGAGAGCTCCAGGCTCATCCGCTGGCGCAACTTGAGATCCAGCGCCGCCAACGGCTCGTCAAGCAGCAGCACCTGCGGCTTGAGCACCAGCGCCCGGGCAATCGCGGTGCGCTGGCGCTGCCCGCCGGAAAGCTGGCCCGGCTTCTTGTCGGCATGCGCCTCCATCTGAATCAGCGCCAGCATCTTCTCGACCTCCGCATCGATCTCCGCCTTGGGGCGATGGCGGATCTTCAACCCGAAGGCGATGTTCTCCCGCACCGTCATGTGGGGGAAAAGCGCATAATTCTGAAATACGGTATTGACTTTGCGAATATTCGGCGGCTGGTCGGTGATGTCCACTCCGTCCAGCAGAATCCGCCCGCTGTCCGGACTTTCAAAGCCGGCCAGCATCCGCAACAGCGTGGTCTTGCCACAACCGCTCGGACCCAGAATCGAGAAGATTTCACCTCGATTGATTGTCAAGGTGACGTCATTGACCGCTTTGAGCGAGCCGTATGACTTGCTGACATGGTCAAATTTCAAAAACTCTTCCAATGGGGTGGATTCCTGATTGCTAGCTTCGCCGCATGGTGGTATCCCGCACGGCCTTTTTCTTTTGATCCTGGTGTTCCACGCAGGCGGATGCCCCTGCGCCGAAACCGCTTTTCCTATGGCGCGCCCACCACCGGCAAGCATGGCCACCGCGGCCGCCATGGATGGCCGAAATCCGGGGATGCCGGCCGCGCCACTGGCCCGCGCGGCGCTTAATATATTGCGGAACCATGAAACTGAAGAATGACCTGGCAGATCGCCCCGGACCATCCGCACGCATCCGCACGCAGTCACTGCCCGCCGCCGGACTGGGGCAAAGCCGGGATGAACACGCGATTTGGTTCCTTGCCCAGGGCGCAAAGGATCTCATAGGGGATGGTGCCAGCCAATGCCGCCAGCTCCTCGCCGGTGATGGCGTCATTGCCTTGCGCCCCCAGCAGCACGACTTCGTCCCCCGGCAATACGCCATCAATGCGGCTTACGTCAACCATCATCATACCCATGCAGATGCGACCGCGGATCGGCGCCCGACGCCCCCGCACCAACACCTCGGCGCGATTTCCCAGACAGCGCGGATAGCCATTGGCATATCCAACCGGCACGACCGCAATCCGGCAGGTCCCCCCATCAACCCGATACAATCCACGATAGGACACATGCTCGCCATCCTGGATGTCCTTGACCGACAGGACAATGCTCTTGAAGCTCATCGACGGCTCGAAATGCAGCTGCGGCATCCGATCGTCGTGACCATAGCCGTAGATGGCGAATCCGGGCCGCAGATATTTGTATTCCGGCGCCGCGCCGGCCATCATCCCGGGAGTGGCACATAAATGCACCTCGTCACACCCCGAAGGCAGCATGGCGACGACTTCCCGGAAACGCCGGACCTGCAACGCCGTCTGCGGACTGTCGGGATTGTCCGCAGACGCCAGATGGGAAAATGCCCCGCAGAGCCGCAAGCCTGCAGCGCGGCTGAGCCCATCCAGCACGCCGGGGATTTCTGAAGGGAAGAACCCCAGTCTGCTCATGCCGGTCTCAATAGTCAGATGACAGTCGAAGATTCGCCGATGAGCCTGGGCGAAGGCATCCAGACGTGCGAGCTGCTCGCGGCTCCATAGCGCATACGCCGTGTTGCTGCCTGACAATAGCATCTCCGGCTCCTCGCCAGGCGCCACGCCGCCTAGCACCCACACCCGCGCACCAATGCCGTTTTCCCGCAGAAACCTGGCCTCGCCAACCGAAAAAACGCATAAATGGCCGCACCCGGCGGCAACCAGCGCGGAGGCCACCTGCGCCGCACCATGGCCATAGGCGTCCGATTTGATTACCGGAGCCAATACCCGGTTCGGAAAGGCCTCCGCCAGGCGATGGTAGTTGGTCTGGATTCTCGCGAGATCAATCTCGACTTTTGAAAGATACATGATATTTTCTTTAGCGGAATCCCGTTTTCAGTGCAGGCGAAGACGTTCGCCGCCGTGCCAAAAGGGCTCCCCACAAAAAAAAAGCGTGGAAATCCTGCGTGCTTACGAGACACTAGATGCAGTAGTTGTCCGGACTATCCCCATGATGGCGCTTGATGATCTCCTCCAACGTGGTCTTCCGCATCAGGGCACGGATGCCGTCGTTGAGTTCGCACCATACGCCGCGCGATGAACAGCCGCGATGACGCTGGCATTTCTCCGGCGCAATCACGCAGTCCACCACCGAAATCGTCCCTTCCATGGCCTCCAACACGTCAAGCAGCGTGATCTCCGAAGGCTTTTTGGCCAGGAAAAAACCGCCCCTGATCCCACGCACAGAGCGGACCATCCTGGCCCGCCGCAGGTCAATGATCAGGCGGCTGAGGTATTTGGCGGAAATCTGCTGGGATCCGGCGATGTCCTTGAGCATCCGCGGCGTGTCGCCGCCGCCATGCATCGCCAGGTCAATCAGGATCCGCAATCCGTACCGGCCTTTGGTGGAAATTTTCATAACCGACTACACCTAAATCCGCGAAGATGCCCCCAAAAAACACACCGCCACCGTCCCCCCCTCACGCAGAGGCTAAATTCATGGGGCCGACATTGAAACGCCATGCGGCATATCGACACCGCCGCAATGCAGCCTCCATTATCGCCCTACAAGACGGAAATCCTGAACTCGGACTGCAACGCCGTCACTTTGTCCAATTTTTCCCACGGGAAGCACTCGCGGCCAAAATGGCCGCCGGACGCCGTCATCCGGTAATTCCATCCGGATGGCTTGAGCAGGCCGAGGGCTTCGATGCAGTGCGCCGGACGGAAATCGAAGATTTCGCCATTGAGCAGCATCCTCTCGACTGCGGCCTCCGGAACCCGCCCGGTGCCGAAAAAATTGACGTAGAATGCCAACGGCTTGGCAATGCCAATGGCATACGCCACCTGGATCTCACAGCGAGCCGCCAGACCGGCAGCCACGATGTTCTTCGCGGCATAGCGCGCCATGTAGGACGCACTGCGGTCGACCTTGCTGGGGTCCTTGCCGGAAAAGGCGCCGCCGCCATGCCGCCCCATCCCCCCATAGGTGTCGACGATGATCTTGCGCCCGGTGATGCCAGTGTCGCCATTGGGCCCGCCAATCACGAAATTGCCGGTTGGATTGATATGCAAGGTGGCATGGCCGGAGGCATTGACATGCTCGAAATCTATGTCGCGAATCAGCGATGGCGGCAGAACCTGCCGAAGCACCTGCTTCACGAGATCCCGCACTGCGTCTCCGGCGCCCTCGACATGCTGGTGCGACACCACGATCTGGCGAATTGCGCTGGGAACGCCATTCTCGTAATAGAAGGTGAGCTGGGATTTCGCATCCGGACGCAAAAAGTCCGCCTGGCCGCCGTGACGTAGCTGGGCAAGACGGTCCAGGATCAAATGCGAATAATAAAGCGGCGCCGGCATGTATTGCGCCGTCTCATTGCAGGCATAGCCAAACATGATCCCCTGGTCGCCGGCCCCCTGCTCCCCGCTTAAGCTGGTGACGGCATCAACCCCCTGCGAAATGTCCGTGCTCTGACGATGAAGACGCGACTCCACCTTGAGGCTGTGACAGTCAAAGCCCTCGCCGGCGCGGTCATAGCCGATGGATCTGACGACTTCCCGCACGATGTGTTCGACATCCAGATCCAGTTTTGGCCGCACTTCACCCGATAGCATGACGTAATCGGTGGTGGCCAGCGTCTCGCAGGCCACATGCGCATTGGCGTCCGCCGCCAGCGCCGCATCAAGAACTGCATCGGAAATCTGATCGCAAACCTTGTCGGGATGACCCTCCGAAACAGCCTCGGATGTGAAAGTGAACTGATCCTTGCGTAAGAACATTGAAATCTTCTCCAGTGTGTTTTATATGGCCGACACCGTGTTCCGGCAGCCGGACGCCCTAGAGGCCTTGGTACTCAAAATGGGCGCAGTGCACAATATAATCTGGATTGATGGAGACACGGCACAATCTGTGCCACAACAGACCTTGACGGCAAAAAAAATCCCCGCCGGAAAACAAAAACCGACAGGGACTATGAAATGCTTAGGGGTGGCAAGAAGTAAATCCGCTCTGCAGATTTATTAAGATAGAACCTTGAGGTTCCTATTATCAAGTTGTTCAGAGGCCGTTACGTTCGTTGCCACCGTGCATAAGATAAAGCATAATCGGACGATTGCAACTGCGTTGAACTGGAAAAACGGAAAACAAACCGAACAGAAGATAACACACACGCACATATAACAACCGCGCTCACGTTTTCACGACAAGAAAAGCCTCCCCTGCAAGGGGAGGTGGCGCGACAGCGCCGGAGGGGTTGGCGCCGGGCATGACGTGCCGTCGTGCATAGTTTGGAGAACGCGCTTTGTTGCAACAACACACGCACCGCCCAAGTACACTCACGTGACCACTGGAAAACAAAAACCAATTTGTAAGGTTTTATAGTAACCAGCGCATGAACAAGATGCCTGTCACTCTATTTTGTCATAGAAAACTATTTGATAAAACAGTTCCCTTATCGAATGATTATTGAACAAAATTGAACTGACTAGTTCTTCAAAACTGGGGCAACAAGCAACATCTTCTTTGCCTTTAACATAAAGCCTGTCGAGATTGTCATAGTCAATATGCCATTGCTCATTATCATTTTCATGCCATTTTATGCTATACATGAAATAGTAATGTCCATAGACATAAAACCAGATCTGTCCATTATATGTCATCCATTCTTGTAAATCCTCAATGGACTCAAATTCATCCGTTGGGTGTACCCGCGGGTCAATTGTCTGCATTGCGACACCTCCAAATTTTCAAAACATGTCTAACGAATTTTATTTCTGCGGGGGTTAAAAAATCAGAACCTTTTTCATCATGATTTTTGCCAAGATGCTTGTGTATTTTTCCTAGGTAAATTCTTTCTCCTGGTTTGTCGCCTTTTATCCAATGGTCATGCTTCCCAACATCAATCGTTTTATATTTATCTCCGTCTTTGTAGAAGGATATGTATTGAACCGTTTTGTCATATTTATTTACTGTAGCATAGACTCGATTGCTGGCTTGAGTTTCCAAAGGTGCACTGGCAGCTCCTATATTACGCTCTACAAATTTAATGTTTTCGATTTCAAACAAGCAATGATATTCCTGACCATAAGAAATCTTTTTATTTGAAATTCCCGATTTAGATCCTCTGCCACCCATTAGAAGTTTCCCCCTTTCTTGTTATTGATATATGATGTTGTATGAAAGTGAATATGGTTGACGCCTTCAAAGTTACATTTTATCATTGGACCATAGACTATTATTAGCCAAGGGTCTAATGTTTTGATCATTTCATGCAATCCACGAATAAAATTTTTAAAACCTTCGTTTGTATCCTGAACATTCATTGTTGAGATTGCGATGGTTCCACCTTTTGCAATATTATTGAAAGCAAATGACCAAGTATCAGGACCAGCCCATCCTATCGTCGGAATGACAGTTAGACCATAGGATTCAACAACTATTCCTGTAATTCGGCTTCGATAGTTGTTCCAATAACAAGCTTCGAGGCTCATGTCCGTATATTCTGAATAATCTGGAGTACAGAAAGCTCCAAATTTCAATAGGTATTGACGATATTTTTGAGGTGCCGTCCAAAAGCATTGAATTCTATTGTCCCAATGAAAACAATGCACAGCAGTCCGACTATTCCCGGCTTTACGGCGAATGTCTCTTGATGATATTAGTTGTTCTGGACAAAATTTCGCTGCATTTAAGCGTGGTAGTGGAAGACGTGCCTGCATTTCGACAAGAGAGTAATATCTCGGGCGTGAAGGGGCAAAAAATTCATCGGGTGTTTTTAACTTTTGAGGAATACCAGAACATTCTTCTGCATCGAATGAAAAAGTTAATTGCTTAATCTGTAGGGCATTGTTATCTGGCTTTAGTTTTTGACGTAGCCGGTCTTTCCCTCCATCAGGGAGAATTTCTCTATACACGTTACTTTCTAATCGTTGAAAAATCACTTGTTCACTCCTTCCCGGCAAAACTGATTTTAAAACACGCTGAAAACATCTTTGTTGCCACACCTGAAAAATGCTGAAAAAAAATTCAACATGACTTTCCAATGAGATGTTGCGTCAGCAAACTCTCCAGCGGGCGGATTCCCGATTGTTCCACCAATCGAGAATCCGCCTTTTCATTCCAAGCACAACATAAAGAATCTTGTTATTATGCCATGCTGGGCAATCACCCCTCCATTTTCTTAAAGTTTGTTCAGACGATTCCTAGCCGACTTCGGAGAAACCCCAAAACGTTTGACCACATCATCAATAGCCATTTCTTTATTGATCTGATTTAGCGGCATCAGAAGTTCACAGGCTAGAGTGTCAGCTTGCCATTCGGAATCTTCATATATTTTATGACTATTATTGTCTTGCCTGGCTAGCGCAGACATCTGATCTTTGTGTAGAATGTAATGCAGACATTCATGTAAAACCGTCCAGCGAGCAAATCCATTCCCTTCATTGGCCATTTTATAGTACGTTTCGCAAATACTGACCATGCCAGTGAAGGGCTCGAACCAGGCAAATACACCTTTGGGAAGTGTTCCTGGCTCAACAATTTCATAATCAAAATCTTCAAACTCCCATTGCAAAAACTCTAAGAATCGAATGATTGGAAATTTAGGAACATCTTCAAGGCGCAATGCCTTGCGTATTGCAACTGCAAGTTTTCTTAAATCATCTTTTGAACAGGGCTTTACCCGAATTCCTTTGGCAAATTGACTTTTTGGATTCATCGTTTCTTCTCCTCCTTGGTATCCTGTAGAAATTCCAACATCTTTTCAGCCTCCTTTTCCTCCATTGTTTTTAGCCTCCGAGCAAAAACAAGCGCAAGATCCTTTGAGCTATTATTCAGTTCTTCCAGAGAAATTGTTACGCTACGTGTGCATTGATCAACTGCATGTTGAAAAGCCTCTTGTTGTTCTGGCGTTAGCGAATATAATTTTATTATCTTCTGTTGAAACTCTTGTGGCACGGGGCGTTTGCCCAACTCCAATGAAGAAATAAATGCAGAAGTGCATCCAAGTTTTTGAGCCATATTGTACAACACCTCGTTTGCATCTATTCGTAATTTTCTGAGAAACCTCCCGACTTCAGTGACTGCCTTCTTCATGTACAAATCTCCTTTTTGGGGTTATGTGATGAACTGGTTATTGGGCGAATCTTTGGCGTTTACCCATATTATACCATGTTCTAAAAATATTTCAAGCTTGGTGGTTAAGAAAAATAACTAAGTTTGTAAAACGCGCCATGTTGTGACAACACATGCACCGGCCAAGTTCACTCACGCGGTTAACCCCTCCGCCGCCTGTCGGCGGCACCTCCCCTTGCAGGGGAGGCTGAGGGCCCTGGGGGTTGGCGCCGGGCATGACGTGCCGTCGTGCATGGCCGTAAAACGACCGCGCTCTCGTTCTCACGACAAGAAAAGCCTCCCCTGCAAGGGGAGGTGGCGCGACAGCGCCGGAGGGGTTGGCGCCGGTCATGACGTGCGTCCATGCGTAGTTTGGAGAACGCGCCATGTTGCAAACAGACGGTGTTATTGACAACACATGCACCGGCCAAGTTCACTCACGCGGTTAACCCCTCCGCCGCCTGTCGGCGGCACCTCCCC
>CAKUJM010000042.1 GCA_934661755.1 uncultured Lentisphaeria bacterium
CTCCGTTTCCCTCCGTTTCCCTCCGTTTCCCTCCGTTTCCCTCCGTTTCCCTCCGTTTCCCTCCGTTTCCCTCCGTTCCTCCTCCGTTCCCCTCCGTTCTCCTCCGTTCTCCTCCGTTCTCCTCCGTTCCCCTTTTAATGAGTGAATCGCAGAATTTGACCTGGTGGCATCTGGCCATTGCCTATGACGGCAGCGCCTTTTCCGGCTGGCAGATCCAGCCGGATCGCTGCACTGTCCAGGGGGAGCTGCTCAAGCGGCTGCGGCTGATGCTGCGTGCGCCGCAGCTGCGCATCTATGGCTCCAGCCGCACCGATGCCGGGGTTCATGCGCTGGATCAGCAGGTGTCCTTTGCGGTGGAGATGCCGGCGGAGCTGCCCCCCGGGGAATTGGTCGGCAGGCTCAATCGCTGGCTTCCGGAGACGATATTGGTGAAGTCCGGGCGGATTTGCGATGCGCCCTTCAATGCCCGATACGACAATTGCGGCAAGGCCTATACCTATTGCATTGCGCCGGGGATCAAGATCAATCCGCTTTTCTGCAGATATGTCTGGAAGACGCCGCATCCGCTGGATCTGGAGGCCATGCGCGAGGCCGCGTCATATCTTGAAGGCGAACACGACTTCGCCTCTTTTGCAGTGAATCCGGGGAAGGCAGTCGAAAGCACGGTCCGCAACTTGCGGCGTCTCGAGGTGCTTTCGCCTGGCGACGGGCTGGTCTATGTCAACGCCGTCGGCGACAGCTTCCTGTATAAGATGGTGCGCAGCCTGGCAGGCTACCTGGTGCATGTCGGATACGGCTATGCCCGCCCCGGCGAGGCCAGGCGCGTGCTGGAGGGACGCAACCGCAGCCTTGCGGCCGACAGCGCGCCATCATCCGGCCTTTTCCTGGCCAAGGTCTTCTACGATCATGACGCGTGGCGGGATTACCAGCCGGTGCTGCCGCCATTCACCTGGCGTTCGTCGCTTTGATCTGGTCACTGAATCCGTGAAGCTGGCGATTTTGCGTCAGAACGGGGAATTTTGAGGGAGCGTGCCGTGTGAGTGCGTGACCGAAAAATGACGAAATCATGGCGCAGCGGAGCCAGCTTCACGGATTCAGGTTGATCGCCTTTGCCTTCCGGCCGCCTTGGGTCGTCAGAGAGCCTTCAGGGCGCGGTAGTCGGTCTTGCCGCTGCCCAGCAATGGGATGGCCTCGACCTTGCGGATTTCGCGTATTGAGTGGATTGGCGAGAATCCGGCCTGCCGGAGGGTCTGGTTCACCTGGTCGCGTTCCAGATCCAGCACGGTGAAGAGGGTGATCAACGGATTCTCGTCTTCTCCGAGCGCCTCCACCGCCAGCGACGGCCCCTTGGCCTTGGGGTCGGGGTTGGGATAGGCCCCCAGCAGCACCTCCTCGATGGCGGGGAGCGACACCATCTCGCCGCCGATTTTGACGAAGCGCTTGAGACGTCCCATGAAGGTGATGAAGCCGTCGGCGTCGATTTTGACCAGATCGCCGGTGCGGTACCAGGTCTTGCCATTGAATTCCACGAATGGCGACGGGCCGTCGTAATTGATGTATCCGGTGAAGATATTCACTCCGCGCACCAGCAGCATTCCGGTGGTGTCCGGGGGCAGGGCGCGGGTCATCTCCTCGTTGGTGACGATCGCCTCGGTGCAGTCCAGCGGGCGGCCGATGGTGCCGAATTTGGTGAAGCCGGGTTTGTTGAGCGAGACGATCGGCCCGCATTCGGTGATGCCGTAGCCCTCGTAGAGGTGGGCGTTGGGGGCTTTCCGATGCATGAGCTCCAAGGTGGACTGCGGGCACTTCTCGGCACCGGTGACCACCAGCTTCAGGCGCTCGAACTGCTCCTCGCTGCCATTGCGCAGGATGTTGGCGATGAAGGTCGGCGTGCCGCAGAAGAAGGTGACTTTGTAGGCGGCGGTAAGCCGTGCCAGCATTGCGCCCTCGGTCGGATTGGCATGATAGACCACCCGGATGTTGGAGGCGCAGGTGAAGAGGGTGTTGAGCAACAGCCCGAAGGAATGGAATGGCGGCAGCATCCCCAGCAGGCAGTCGTCCTGGCGGATGCCCATGCCCTTGACCGAGTCGCGCAGGTCGGCGAAGACGGCCTCGTGGCGCAGCGGGACAGTCTTGGGAAGATTCTCCGATCCGGAGGTGAAGAGGATGGCGGCGGTGTCCGGCACCGGCGCCTTCCACAGCGCGCGCCAGCACAGATGGCTCATCAGCAGCGCATGGAGCTTGCGGAAGATCGAGATGCGCTCCTTGACGCGCTCCAGCATGACGAAATGCTCCTCAATGCCGGTGAAGTCGACGCCGGTCCCCTTGAGACGCTCGATGAGCACCGCGGCAGTCAGGATATGCCTGACCCCGGCGTTGGCGATGCAGTGCTTCATATTGCGGTTGCCGACGGTCCAGTTGATCATCACCGGGATTTTCCCCGCAAACTGGCAGGCCAGATAGAGCAGGGTGGAGACCACGGTGGCCGGCATGAGCACGCCGATGCGCTCGCCCTCCAGCTTCTTGATCGATGGGTAGAGCGCCATGATCGCCAGCACCATCTTGCGGTTGGTGAAGACCCCGGCATTCTGGTCCGCCCACACCGGCCGGGACGGCGCGCGTTTGGCATTGATCAGAAAAGCCTCCGGGATGGTCCGGCCAATGGTAACCGGCAATGGCGCGGCGTCATCGTAGAACCATCCCGCGGGGACCGGCATCAGCGGCTCGACGCCGGCGCTTTCGCCAATGGCGGCGATGAGCACCGACGCCACGGTGCGCAGCTTCTCCGGGCTGGGGATCTCGTGGCCGAACTCGTTTTGCAGCCACTGATGCAGCTCCGCGACCACCAGCGAGTCCAGCCCGAGGTCGGTGCCGATGGTGTCGGTGTCGCGAAGCATCTTCTTCCCCGACAGCTCCATGAGCTTGTGCTTCACCTTCTGGCGGATTTCCGGCGGCACCCGCGAGGTGTCCTCGTTGGCGTTGAAGGTGTCCGGTTCGGGCATGATCCGGGTGGTCCCGCCCTCGAACCAGGTGTATGGCACGTAGGTGTTGGGGCGCATGGCCACGTTGTAGAAGCTCTCCAGATAGCGGTTGAGGTGCTCCTTGTCGCTACCGTCCGGCATGTCCGCCGGCCTGGGCACGAATTCAATGGTGACATGGCGGCGGGGCATGAAGAAGATGCCGCCCAGCAGCACATGTTTCCAATGGCGGGCCAGAGTCTGCCCGAAGGTGAGCTGATAGCCCTTGCCGCGCCCGAAATCGCTGCCCCAGAGTCCGGTGGTGCGCACCAGCACCACCTTGGCCTGCGGATCTTCGGTGAGGATCCGCGCCACGCCGCCGTTGCCGCGCAGCTTTTCCATTTTGGAGCGGTAGATCCGTCCGGCGGGATACATCAGCAGGTTGTCGCCGCTCTTGAGGGCCTCGATGCAACAGGTGATCTGCGCCACCACCGCATCATAGCCGGAAAGCCCCGTCACCCCCATCTCCGGCAACGGCAGGATCCGCAGACGCCTCCAAAAGTGCTTCAGCACGGAAGCGCGGATCTGCTTCTCCACCACCAGCGCCCGGGGGTGGAAACGGCGCCATAACACCGAGGACATGATGACCGGGTCGATCAATGCCGGGTGGTTGGGCAGAAACAGCACGCCATGGCGGCCATATAGCCGGCAGACCTCGTCAAGCCCCTTTACCGTCACGCGATAGCGAAGCCATACCGCGAACTTGACAATCACCCACATGAAGAATACGATGATGGTGTTCATTTGCCCTTGTTCCTGTATTGGCGGAGCGCCTCGAACAATGCCACGGCCGCGCAATTCCCGACATTGATTGAATTCTTGTATCCGCAGGCCGGCAGGCAGATGGCGCCGTCGCATCGGTCAAGCGCCTCCCCGGAAATGCCCAGCGCCTCGTTGCCAAACACCAGCGCGCAGGGGAAATGCAAGGCGAACTGGCCATATTCCTGCGCGCCGTCAATGGTGTCGACCGCATAGACTGCATAGCCGCGCTGATGCAACCGGTCGATCGCTTCGGCGGCGGTCTCCGCATGGGTGCATTCCACCACCTCGTCGCAGCCCCGCGCGGTCTTGGCCAGCTTGTCATGCGGCGGGCAGGGGGTGTAGCCGCAGGCGACAATGCCCTCGGCGCGCACGGCATCCGCGATCCGGAAGACATTGCCGGTGTTGTATGCGCTGCGCAGGCGGTCAAGCACAATCACCACTGGGAGGGTGAAGGCCTCCCGGGGCGAGGCGGAGTCGCCGGTATGGACGGCTGCCGCTAGCATCGCGCCAGCATTTCATCGGCCGGCTTGCTGATGGGCAGGGGGCGGCCGATGTATTCCTCGATGTCTGGAATGACGAATGCGCTGTTCTCGTCCGCAAACGAGATCGCCCGGCCCTGATGGCCGGCGCGGGCGGTGCGCCCGACGCGATGGACGTAGTCCTCGGCCTCGTAGGGGAAGTCATAGTTGAAGACGTGGCTGACGTTGTCGACCTGGATCCCGCGCGCCGCCACGTCGGTGGCCACCACCACCTTGACGGCGCCGCTGCGGAAGTCTTCGAGGATCTTCAGGCGGCGGTTCTGGTTGACATCCCCGGAGAGCATCTCGCAGGCGACGCCATGGCGCCGCAATTTCTCCGCCAGCAGCTCGACGTCATGCTTGCGGTTGCGGAAGATGATCACGCGGCTGCAGTCCTCATGCTTGAGCAGCCACAGCATGATCGGCAGCTTTTCCCGACAGGTGCAGGCGTAGACCGTCTCGTTGATGCCGGCGGCCACCACCTGCTCCGGCTCGATTTCAACCACCACCGGATCGGGGCGCATCCAGCCGGACGCCAGATTGAGGATGTCATGCGAAAGCGTGGCGCTGAAAAGCATCGTCTGGCGCATCTCGCGCGGCGGCAGGCGGTAGATGATGCGCTTGACATCCGGAATGAAGCCCATGTCCAGCATCCGGTCTGCCTCATCGATCACCAGCACGCCGACCTTGGAGGCGTCGACTGCGCGCTTTTGCATGAAGTCGATCAGCCGCCCCGGCGTGGCGACCACCAGGTCGGCGCCGGCCTGCAGCAGCCGCTGCTGCCGGTCGTAGTCCATGCCGCCAAAGACGGCCACTGTCCGCAATGGGGTGTAGACGCTGAGGGCCTCGGCGTCCTTGGCGATCTGCAGGGCCAGCTCGCGGGTCGGAGCCAGCACCAGCGCAAAGGGCTGGTTGTTCCGGCGTTCCTCGTGCTGCTCCAGGAAACGCTCGATGACCGCCATCAGGAAGACTGCGGTCTTGCCGGTACCTGTCTGCGCCTTGCCGGCAATGTCCCGGCCCGCAATCGCTGCCGGCAGCGCCTTTGCCTGGATCGGAGTGCATTTCCTGAACCCCAGATCCTCAAGCGTGGCGCGGAGAATCTGGGGACGCAGTGGAAAAGACTGGAAATAGACCGCGCCCTCTTCGGGCGGATCCGGAATCGGCGGGATTTCCCAGTTGCCTGACTGCTTTTTTGCCGATGCATCGCGATTCGCGGCGCAGGAAACGGCTTCACGTGCCGGAGGCTCCGGCTGCGCCGGAGCGCTGGATGCGGCAACGACGCCTTCAGCCTCCGGATTGCGCGGCTTGCGACGACGCCTTCGGCGCTTCCGCGGTTCCTCCGCCGGCGCATCCTGCGGCTTGCTCCCGCCGCCAGACAACGACCCGACCCAACTGAAAATCCTGCTGAAGAATGACGCAATCAAAACGACTAAGACTCCTGATGAAATACTGTATCGCAACCGAAAAACCGCTCCCCTCCGTTCTTCCCCGTAATATAACCCGCTTTTTTGCGACAGTTCTGCGCAATTTGTCACAAAGACGGCGGCAGCAACGCCTGTGCCACCCAGGCGGCGATTCGGAAGAAGGCGAGGTTTCCGCACAGGATGATGCTCAGCGAGAGGGCGCGTCCGCAGAATGCCAGGTCGCTTTGAGTCCGGATGACCGCAATTGCGGTGAGCACCAGATGGAAGGCGGTGCACAGCCCCAGCCAGGCGGCGCTGCCCATTGCATACCATTCCGGCGCGCCGCCGTCCGGCCAGAGTCCGGCCGCCAGCGCGAGCAATCCTGCGGAGATGACGAAATAGAAGGGGATGACGTATGGCGCCAGCACAATGGCCGCATTGGGGTTTGGCACTTCGACATAGCCGTGCCGCCATGACAGCACGACTTTTCCGGTGCGGTGCCGCATGGCCTTGGCGGCCAGGAAATGGGTCATCTCATGGCCGAAGACATAGGCGGGCGCACAGTGGCAGATGGCGAAGAAGACCATCCCCGCCGCCGTGGCAAGCGCATACAGCTGCATCGCGGCGCTATGCCGCCATTGCGCCAGCACCGGCAGGAAGCTGTACAGCAGCCAGAGTCCAATCGCCGTGAACAGCAGCGACAACGGCCAGGCGATGAGCCAGTGCGGCGGCTTATGGCCGACGCCGCTGCGGGCCAGCTGGCGGCGCGCCAGCTGTACCGGATCAATTCTGCGGACCGGCGCCGATGGCATTTTTCTCCGCAAAATCGAATTTCACCTGGGTTTTCCAGTCATCGCCGTCCAGGCGCATCTCCTTGACGAACCACAGTCCGTTGGCGTGTTTTTTGGCGCCCTGCATCACCAGGCGTCGCCACGGGCTGGACTGGCCATTGCGGAACCACTCCGCCTCCATCGGGAAGCCCTGGGCCGCATCGAACCACACATCGACAAAGCCGTCGCCCCGTGGCGATGCCAGGCGCATCACCCGGCAGTCCCGCCAGCGGCTGCTCTGCCGCGGCATTTCCTTGACAAAATCCCAGTAGATGAAGGCGAAAGACAGGTCGTCAGGCTGCACACCGAAATCGAACAGTCCCGGCTTTTCCTCGTGTGGCGGCAGATCCACCTGCAGAACTGCCTTGCCGGCGTTTTCATGCATCTGCTCCAGGCCATAGACGTTCTTTTCATTGAGCACCAGCTGGGCGTAGAAGGCGGCGGCATTGACCGTCACCCGGACCCGAAGGCTGCCCTTGATCTTTGGCTGGCCCTTGCGCACGTGGACGATCCGGCCGGTGAACTCCGCCCAGGCCTCCTGCCGCAGCGGCTCCCGGATGCGCCGCAGGAACTCCTCCGCCGGCAATTCGTCAGCCGCCGGCAGCGACATTGCGCCGATGCCCAGCGCAACCAGGAAGAAAAGGAATGAAAAAAAACGCGTCATGGGTGTTCAATTTATTGCCGTTGGCCGGCATGGGGGCTATGGCTGTTGAGCTGCCGGCGCTGATTCTGCCGGTGCTGGCTCTGCCGGCGCTGGCTCTGCCGGTGCTGGCTCTGCCGGCGCTGCTGATGCGGGCTGGCACTGCAGGGCCGCCTCCGCCGCTGCGGAAGCCTGGCATTGGGCGCGTTTGGCCTTGAAGCGGCTGTAGCCGTACCATCCGCCCAGGAGCAGCAGGATGGCGGCGGCGGCAACGCAGATGATGCGGATGATCCGGCAGCGCGGAGTGCCCTCGGCTCCGGCGGGATAGCGTCCATTGCGCGAGAAGTTGCGGCGCTGTTTGCGGGTCAGCCGCAGCCGCGCGTTGATCGCCCAGCCATTCCCCTCCAGCAATGACGAGAGGTCCTGCCGCTGCAGCTTGATGATGGCCAGCAGGCTGATCGGCAGCAGCAGCACCGCCATTACGCACACCAGTGAAATGATGATCCCCCACACGCTCATGCTGGAGAGGGTCTTGCAGATGAAGGCCAATGCCGAGCTCAAGGCGGCGAAAGCCACGCCCAGCCCCATCAGCATCCCGCCTTTGTCGCCGGGCTTGGCGTTGGCGGCCTCCGCCTTCCTGGCCTGTTCGGCGGCCAACGCCTTCGGGTCGTTGATCGCCTTGTTGAATCCGCCCTCCAGGGCCTTCTCGGAGGCGTCGGAGAGCGTGGAGATCTTGTTCTCGATGATTTTGCCGATTTTGCTGAATGGCGCAATGAGCGCCTCCCTGACGCAGACCGGGTTCTCGATCACCTTGACAATCCTGGCGTTGTATTGCGCCCCGGCCAGGTCAAAGTAGATTCCGCGCTTGCCGGCGGTGAGATTGCCCTTGTCGCCGATGGTCACCGGCGCGGCCAGGGTCGTCGGAGACGGCTTGGTGTCGACTTCGAAATAGACGATGAAGAGGCTGCTGTTGGCCGCCATGGCGGAGTGCGCCGCCAGGTTGTCCACCGGCAGCGCCAGGTTGAACCAGCGGCTGTCGATCACCAGCCTCCCGCGCTCAAATAGGGTCGGGATGCCCTTCTGGTCGCGCTTGTAGAGGTCGGGGAAGCTGATGAAGTTGTTGCAGAGCTTGACCAGGTTCCCCAGGTAGAGCAGGAGCTGCTCGACGCTGGTGGCGCCCTTGAGGATCTCCGCCACGGCGGCGTCACGGGCGGCCAGGTCCGCACCCAGCTCCGGCAGCGATGGCTCCGCAACATACCGCCGCAGCCGTTCCTCCGGGATGGCGCGGCAGATCGCCCCCCGGATCCCGGCGGCGTACTTGCGGAACGGCGCGAACCGGTCATTCACCCTCGCCCAGCCCTCGGCCGTCAGGGCACGGACGTCATTGCCCAATACCGGAATGAGGATCCTGGAGGTGACTTCCTTCCACCAGCCGCGATATAGCGGGTTGATCTGCTGGCCGTCAAACAGCGGCAACGCGCCGTCCTTGTTCGGCTGGACAATCGGCAACGCCTTGAGATGCTCGGTGACGCCTGGCCAGGACGCGGGGTCAAGCGGCGCCGGCGCGCCATCGGACTGCAGGATCTTCCCGTCCAGGCGCACATCGAAGAACTGCATCTGGCATAGCCTGAAAAAGTCGTCGACCAACTCCGAATGACGGCCCAGCAACGACTCCAGATCGCCGGTGGATGCGCCGAAGGCCATGATGGCGGTGGCGCTCTGGCCCGCGGGAATCGCGCCCTCGTCACCCCATGACAGATACTCGGCGGCGGCCTTCAGGAAACTGCCGTACTGCTCCAGGGTGACGCCGCGTGTGCCGTCGACATCCTGGGTGCCGCCGGTGGCGGTCACGGCGTCCTCAATCAGCGAGGCGACCAGGCCGGCCTTGGCGGCGTCCCTGGTCTCGGTGGCGGTCTTGACCGTCATGACGCCGTCGCCATTGAGCGGGCGCGAGGTGTGGATCTCCATGAACTTGCGCACCGTGGCCAGGTCGATGACGTCGTGTCGCGGGCATCCCAGGTCATCGAGGATGTACTTTGCGGAATGCTCCACCGCCTGCCCGACGGCATTGCCGGTGTTGATCTGCGTGATGTCGAGGCAGCCGCAGAAATCCTCGGTGATCTTGTCCTTGTGGGGATAGACCTCCAGCAGCCAGCGGATGGCGTCCTTGATCTCCGAGGTGGTGATGTTCCCGCTGTTGTCGTTGTCGACCAGCCTGATGAACTTCGGATCGCAGGTGTAGGCGCTGTTCGGCGCGCTCATGGCCACCCACAATGCCTCGTCCAGTTGCAGTGCGTCCTCCAGGTCATTGCCATTGCGGATGACCAGCTGGTAGGCTTTTCCTTGCCGTATGAATTTCATGGTTGGGAAGGCGGTATGTGTCTTTTTGGTTGCGGCGGTCGGCGCTAGTCCAGCGTCACCTGCTGCTGGTATTCGGGGACCATTGCGTCCCAGCCCTTTTCAGCGGTGATCCGCTGGCAGAAGGCCGAGGACGCATCCGGCTCGCCGTGGGTGACGAAGACCCGCCGGGGCGTGCCCTTGATGGTGTCCAGCCAGCGCATGAGCTCGTTGCGGTCGGCATGGGCGGAAAAGCCGGAAATCCGCTCGATCTGGGCGTTGACATGGTAATTCTCGCCGAGGATGCGCACCTCCTTCTCGCCGTCGAGGATGATGCGTCCGAGGGTGTTCTGGGCCTGGTATCCGACAAAGAGCACCGTGCACTCCGGACGGTCGATGTTCTTGGTCAGATGGTGCTTGATGCGCCCGCCGGTGCACATGCCGGAGCCCGCAATGACAATCACCGATCCCCGGATGTGGTTGATGGTCTTGGAGTCCGCGGCGCTTTTGACCAGGGTGATGTTGGAGATGCGGTAGCGCCGCGCCAGACGGATGGCGTCGGTGTCCAGCAACATCGGATAACGTGCGAAGATCTCGCTGACCTTGGAGGCCATCGGGCTGTCGACAAAAATCCGCAGGTGGGGGATCTGGTTGTCGTGGGTGAGCAGCGCCAGGAAGTAGAGCAGTTCCTGGGTGCGCTCGATGGCGAAGCTGGGAATGATCAGGTTGCCGCCGGCTTCGCAGGTGCGGTTCACGATCCGCGCCAATTCCCCGGGAATGCTCGCCGGCTCTTCATGTTCGCGGTTGCCGTAGGTGGACTCGACAACCAGGTAGTCCGCATCGCCGACTTTCTCCGGGTCGCGCAGCAACGGCATGTTCCAGCGCCCGACATCGCCGGAAAAGACGACCCGCCGCCTCTCATTGCCGTCGGTGATGGTGAAGCGCACCGACGCGGCCCCGAGGATGTGCCCGACCTCCAGGAACTCGATCTGGATGCCCTCCGCCAGTTGCATCGGGCGGTGGTTGTCCCAGCAGGAAAAATGGCCGGCGACCGCCTCGGCGTCCTCTTCGGTGTACAGCGGCTCTTCCTTGAAGGGGCCGCGACGGCCCTCGCGCTCATGGCGCAGCCGCTTGAACTCGGCGTCTTCCTCGTTGATGCGTCCGCAATCCTCCATCACCACCTTGGCGATTTCCGCGGTGGCGCTGGTGCAGTAGATCTCGCCGTCATAGCCATCGCGGATCAGCCGCGGCAGCCGTCCGCAGTGGTCAAGGTGGGCGTGGGTGAGCACGACTGCGTCCAGCTTGCGCGGCGAAATCGGGAAGCGCTCCCAGTTGCGGCCCTTCAGGTCGTGCTCCTGGTACAGCCCGCAGTCGATCATGATGTTCCTGCCGTTGGCCTGCAATAAATAGCATGAGCCGGTGACATTGCCTGCCGCGCCGTGAAAACTTAATTTGATGTCCATGGTTGTTACCTTGTGTTGGAGAGACGATTGCACCTGACTGCCGTGAAGCCATGGGGATTTTTCGCCAACTCACCGTCCCTTCACGAAGGGCAAAGAATCCCCGTGACGGATTGAGGGAAAAATATAACCCGATTATGCGTCGCCGGCTGCGTGAGCGGCGGCTCGCGCAACGGCGGCTCGTGAGGCATTTGCGTCAAGCCGCCCCGAAATGGCCGTGGAGATGCCGTGGATCCACGGGGCGCTGCGACAAAGGCTTTTTCCCTGGATTCCGTGAAGCTGGGGACTTTGCGCCATGATTTCGCCATTTTTCGGTCACGTACTTCCGTGCGATCCCTCAAAATTCCTCATTCTGGCGCAAAGGCACCAGCCTCACGAATCCAGTCTCCCCGTCAATCCGCTTTCGTCTCCAGCTCCACATTCGCCTCCAGGCCGTACTCCAGCTGGAAGCTTCTGGCGGCGATCCGGGTCCGCCCGTAGTCACGGAGGGTGTCGGCGACAAATGCGATGCCGTGGGCCGCCGGCGGGAAGCCGAATTGCAGTACCGCTTCCGGTGCGGCCGCGGCGGTGAACTCCCACGCCAGCCATTGCGCCTGGCGTTCGTGCACCAGCCTGGGGAGGGCCGGGACCGGCCGGCCGTTCATCCGCAGCCGCACCCGCGGCGGCGCAGACGCGCCGCGCGGAACGATCACCTGAAGCAGCACCCGGATCGCACGCGTCCCGCCGCTCCCGGATTCGCCGGTGATCAGCCGCTTGGTGAGCGTGAGGCCGCCGGACGGAGTCTCGACCGGGATCATCCCGCCATCCAGCAGCGGGCCGTGGTCATACCTGATCCGACGCCCCTGGTAGCTCATCGCATAGCCGTCCGGACGGAAGCGGCGATGGAGCGCCGGCAGGACACTTCTGCGGTAGATGCCGTAGGCGCCGCAGACTGCGTACGCCGCGACCGCCAACGCCAGCGCAGTGCAGGGGAGCGCATTGCGCTCCAGCGATGCGCGAAAACGGATCTGCCGGATCGACAGCGTCAGAAATCCCGCGCCCGCCACCGCCAGCAGCGGCAGCGCGCCGATGCGGAAGCGCGCCAGGATGTAGAATGCACTGGTGGCCAGCCAGTAGGCGACCAGCATCCATGACAGCATCAGCCACTTCCTTCGCCGGATGACGCCGCCATGGCGCAGCAGGAAGGCCAGCCCAAGCGTGCCGATTACCGCCCATGGCAGCAGCACCGGCAAATGCAGGATGCGGCTTTGGCTGGCGTGCGGTTCGAACGAGATGTTGTTGGGGATTTCGGTCCTGTCCCAGAAACACAGCAACTTCCGGAAGACCAGATCGGCGAAAAGCGCGGGTTCGCGCCGAAGCCACCGGAGGATGTTTTGCGGCACGCTGCAACTGCGGTCGGCCTCCTGGGCACACCACTGGTGGTAGGTCCGCGGATATTCCAGGCCGCCGGCAGGGGCCTCCGGCGAATTGCCCAGCGCCAGCACCTTCCCGCCTGCCACCGATGCGCCGCAAAGGTGCCCGGTGCTCCGGCTGTTGTGGACTGCATAGGGCAAAATCGGCATGGCATAGCATAGCGCCCCGATTGCCAACGCCATGACCAGCCGCCGCGGAGAGGCACGGTGCTGCCATGCCAGCAGCGCAACCATCCCCGGAAGCCATAGCACGGCGCTTCCGCGGGTGATGACCGCAAGCCCAAGGCATGACGACAGGCCGATGACCGCCCGGATGCGCAGTGGCCGCGCCATGGCGGACAATGCAAAATAGAGCGTGAGCACCACCCAGAAACTGAAGCATGTCTCCAGCAGCAGGTACGGTGTGTAGAAGATGTGGTAGCGCGACAATGCCAGAATCGCCGCCGCGATTATCCCCGCCAGACGTCCGAACAGCCGCGCCGCGCAAATGCCCGACAATGCCACGCAAGAGGCGCCCAGCAGCGATTGGATGATGATGACCGGCCAGACGCCGCCCGATGGTGAAAAACAGTACGCCAGCGGCAAAAGGATGGTGTAATAGAATGGCTGGTAGTCGAAAACCGACGGCCAAATCCCCTGCCGGATCTGGAGGGCCAGACGCCGATAGGTCGCCATGTCGGTGACCTCCAGCGGATTGGCAACCGCCGCCGTCCCCGACAGCTCCCAGCCGGCCCCCAGCCGCAACGCCAGCGCCAGCAACGCCAGCGCCGCCAGCGCCCACCAGAAAAAAAGCCGACGTTTTTTGGCGTCCAGTCTCATTTCAGTGCGTCATGGGCTGCACCTCGGAGCGTTTCGGGATGGAGACGCTGGCTCCGGCGCGTCCGACGCAGATGGCGCTGGCGCGCGTCGCGGTCTGCATTGCCTCCAGCGGGGTGCATCCGGCGGCGATATCCGCCAGATAGTATCCGATGAAGGTGTCGCCGGCCGCCGTGGTGTCCACGACCCTCTCCACCCGGCATGCCGGAACGGCGTCAATCTGGCCGCTGGCGGCGTCCATGCGGCATGAGCCGCCAGCGCCGAGGGTGAGCAGCAGATTGGCGTGCGGATATTTGCGGTGCAGGGCGTCAAGGACTTCCCCGGCGTTGCCGCCGTCCGCCAGCTCCGCGAGGCCGGCGCCCTCGCTCTCATTGACAATCAGGGTGTCGACCAGTTCCAGCGGCAACGCACGGGCGTCGTCATTCATCGGGGCGGGATTCAGGAAGATGCGCATGCCGCGCCCGGCGGCGATGCGCATTATCTGCGGCATGGCGGAAATTTCGTTCTGCAGCAGCAGGATGTCGCCTTCGCCAAAATCAGCCATGGCCTGTTCCGCCTGTTCCGAAGTGATCAGCCGGTTGGTGCCGCCGAAAAGCACGATGCAGTTTTCGCCGGTGAGTGAGACCTGGATCATGGCGTGGCCGCTCGGATTGGCGTCATCCACCGCCAGATGGCGGCAATCCACGCCGTCGGACTCCAGCAGCTGGCGGAGGAACAGCCCGTCGGCGCCGATGCGTCCGGCATGGAAGCATTTTGCCCCCGCCCTTGCCAATGCAATCGACTGGTTGAGGCCCTTGCCGCCGGGGAAGGTCCGGCAGCTGCGGGCGGCAATGGTCTGGCCCGGCCGCACAAACTCGTCGACGGCGTAGACGTGGTCGATATTGAGGGAGCCGAAATTGAGAATCTTCATGGTGTTCGCCTGGGGCCGTGAAGCGGGTGATTCTGCGTCAGAATGGGGAATTTTGAGGGGGCGTGCCGGGAATGCGTGTCCGGAAAATGACGAAATCATGGCGCAAATGCGCCGACTGCACGGAATCGGGGGTCAGCCACTGGTGACCCTGGCCTTCCTGGCCTTGCGCGGATCTAGCCGTTCCTTCTTGAGCGCGAGGATGATATGGTGATCGGGATCCTCCGGGGACAGCCGCAATACCACGTCATCGACCTGCTCAAAGCCGAAATACGGGCAGATGCGCTCGAATTCCGCGCCTTCGGTCTCCGGCCAGCTGGGGCCTTTGAGCAGCACGAAAACTCCGCCGGTGGCCAGCAGCGCCGATGCGTCCTCCAGCAACTCGACGCCCCGGCCGACGGCACGGGCGGTGACAATCGCGCTGCGGTGCTCCAGATCCGGCCGCAGCTGCCCGATCTGGCGGCCGCGGCAGGCGAACGCCTGCGCCTTGCCTTGGCGCGGGATCAGCGGAATCGATGCGTTGAGGAACTCCACCTTCTTGTGCTTGGCGTCGATGAGGCAGAATTGCTGCGACGTCAGCCAGGTCATCAGCGGCAGGCCGGGATAGCCGCCGCCGGAGCCCAGATCCGCCACCACCGATCCGGCCTCCAGCATCGGCGCGACAATCGGCAGAACCGACAGCGAGTCCAGCAGCTGGAATTTGAGGTATTCGGACGGCGCGGTGATGCGGGTGAGGTTGAGCCAGCCATTGACTCCCAGCAGGTGGCTGTAGAGCTTCTCCAGGGTTGCGCGATGGCGGTCGGCGTCCGGAATTGACAGCGCCTCGCACGATGCGCAGAAGCGCCGCCATTCCGCTTCCGGGAAATGCACCTGCCCGTAGCGTTCCGGGAGAAAATCCGCCGGGTCGTATTCTCGTGGCGATTGAGGCGTCATTGCTTCTTGACCGAATAGCCGAAGTGCCCGAGGCATTCCCCCAGCGAATAGTAGTGTCCGTGGGCGTATGCCAATAGATCGGCCCGGGAGAGGTCGAGCCTGCCCTTTTCATCCACTAGCGATTGGTCCGGGCGCACCGCCATGACCTGTCCGATGAACAGCACATGGCTGCCCAGCTCCAGCGATTGCCGCACCTCGCATTCCAGGGCCATGGGACACTGCTCCACCACCGGCGCGGCAACCTTCGCCGCCGGGACCGCGGTCAGGCCGCGGACGGCAAACTTGTCGACATCGCGCCCGGAGACCACGCCGCAGTAATCCACCGTCTCCGCCATGGCCGCAGTCGGCATATTGACCGTGAAGGCCTTGAGTTTGATGAGCTGGTGATAGGAAAAGCGCTCCTTGCGGATGCCGATTCCCACCATCGGGGGATCGGAGCAGACCGTCCCCGCCCAGGCCA
Source organism: uncultured Lentisphaeria bacterium (assembly GCA_934661755.1). Taxonomy (GTDB): domain Bacteria; phylum Verrucomicrobiota; class Lentisphaeria; order Oligosphaerales; family Oligosphaeraceae; genus CAKUJM01. The sequence continues at coordinate 15,496 of CAKUJM010000042.1, forward strand.
CGGTGATGAGGTTGTACGGATATTGCCGTCCGTCGCCGGTGCCGACAAGCACCACCGGCACCGGTGCCAATTGCGTGCTGCCATCCCAGATGATCTTCTCTGACATTGCCTAGAACTCCCATCCGCATTCGCGCATCAGCTTCATGAAGCGCCGCCCATACTCCACATAGAGGCCGCGCCGCCGCTGCTCCTGGCTTTGGGCGCTGCCATCGCCTTCGTGGAACACCAGCCCGAGATGCGGCTCCATCGAGAAGCCGCCGTCATAGCCCGTGGCCAGCAGGTCGCGGACAATGGCGCGCACGTCGCCGCAGCCCTCGCCCGCCCAGGTGAACGACGGCTCCGGACGCTTGCCGTCCTCGCGCGGCAGGGCGGTGGCGTCCTTGATGTGCACATAGGCGATATGGGGGCGGACCTGCTTGTAGAACTCCCATGACGACTGCAGCGGGTAGGGCCTGCCGCCGATATGGCGGTAGTTGAAGCAGGGATTGCCGGTATCGAAGATCAGCTTCAGCGACGGATTGCCGACATGCTCCAGCAGCTTCAGCGTGTGCAGATGGCTCAGCCCGCCGTAGTTCATGCAGTTCTCATGGCCGTAGACAACGCCATTGTCGGCGCAGATTTGCACCAGCTCGCCGACCTTGCGGAAGATGATCGCCTCCAGTTCCGGCGAATCCGGTTCCTCGTCCTCCGGCGTGAGGAAGCTCATGCCGCGCAGCATCTTGATCCCGAGCCTGCGCATCCGCGGCAGGGCGGTGAGCAGCTCCTGGCGGCTGGCGGCGAAGTCCTCGTCATTGCGGGGATGGCGCGACCAGTTGGCAATGGCGCTGCCATAGCAGTTGATCGACACCCCGCTGCCGTCCAGCAGCTCCGCCGCCCGGTCGAATTCCGCGTCCGACATGGTGCCGAGCATCTTGCCGTTGATGTTGCGGGCTTCGATGAAATGCCATCCCAGTTCCCTGGTGGCCGCGATCTGCACCGCCAAATCGGCGGAGGCCTCATCGGCAAATCCGGTAAAGAACATCATTTACTCCTGGTTGGGTGGTTGTGGCAGGGTGCAGGCGCACGGCGCGGCCGGCTCATCCCCCAGATGGGCGTTTCCGCGTTTCAAATAGGACACGTAGTCGCGGGCCGCATCCTCCATGGTCATCAGGGGCGCGTCGTATCCGGCATTGCGGATCTTGGAGATGTCCAGGCAGGTGTAGTACTGGTAGCGCGACCGCAGCTCCACGGGCATCTCGATGTATTCGATGGCAACCGGCATGCCCGCCGCGGCGAACATCGCCCGCGCCAGGTCGTTCCAGCTGCGGGTCGCGCCGTAGCCGATGTTGTAGAGGCCCTTGCAGCCAATTCCGCCATTCATGAAGAAGACCGTCATTCTGGCGGCGTCCTTGACATAGAGGAAGTCGCGCACCTGCTCGCCGTCGGCGTACTCTGGCCGGTAGCTCTTGAAGAGCGAGACTTTCCCGGCGGCGCCGATTTGCTCCCAGCAGCGCAGGAACATGCTGCGCATCTTGCCTTTGTGGTACTCGTTGGGGCCAAAGACGTTGGAGTATTTTACGCCGAGGTAGCGCGCGTGGCCGCGCTCGAAGTTGCAGGTGTTGCGGAGATGCTGGTCGAAGAGCTGCTTGGAATAGCCGTACTTGTTCAGCGGCCGCAGCAGGTCAATCCTCGATTCGTCGTCCATGAAGCCCTGCTCGCCGTCGCCGTAGGTCGCCGCACTGGAGGCATAGACCATCCGCGCACCGACCTTGGCCGCATATTCCGCCAGGTCGCGGCTGAAGGCGAAGTTGTTCCGCGCCAGATACGACGCATCGGCCTGGGTGGTGTCCGAACAGGCCCCGAGATGGAAAATCACCTGGAAGCGATGGCGCTGCCCCAGCGTGCGGGTGGCCAGCATCGCCGCCAGATCGTCCTTCTCATAGTAGTCAATAAAGTGCAAGGCCCGCAGATTCTGCCACTTCTCCCCGCAGTCAAGGTGGTCGGCAATGACGATGTTGCCATAGCCCTGCAGGTTCAATTCCCTGACGATGGCGCTGCCGATGAGACCGGCGCCGCCGGTGACCAGGATGGATGTATCGGGATTCTGCTTGAACATGGTTGACGTCCGCATCTTGTTTTCACCATCCGCCGCCCGGGGTGAAGCCGGCGCGGCGGACGGCAGTCAAATGGCTGTGGCGACAGCGGCGGCGGCTATTCGCCGGCCGGCGGGAGCTGCTCGTCTGCCTCCAGCTGCGCCTGCTCGGCGGCTTGACGCGCCTGGAAGTCCGCGCTCTGCTCGGCCAGCTGCTGCTCCTGCTCGGAGGCGGCGGCGTTGGCGGCGCTGTCCTCCGCGGAAAGCTCGTCCACCAGCGAGACATTGGCGATGGCATCGCCCTTCCGGGCGAAGCGCATCACAATCACGCCGTAGGCGCCGCGGGCGGTGCGGCGCACTTGCGCCACCGGAATGCGCACCGCCTGGCCCTGCCGGGAGAGCATCAGAATGTCCTGCGCACAATCCGGCGGGACCTGCAAGGCCGCGACCACCCGGTCGCCGTCGCGCAACTTGATGGAAATCACGCCCTGCGCACCGCGGCGGGTGGAACGGTACTTGTATCCGCTGCGGTCCTCCACGCCATTGTCGCCGCTGCCATTCCCCTCGGCCTCCTCGAACTCCTCGGCCTGCTCGCCCTCGCCGGCGATGTCGGGTGATTCCGGCGGCTCGATGCCGTCGTCTTCCCCGGCGTCATTGCCGTTGCCGCATTCGTCCTCGACTGCCGGCGCAATCTGGATCTCGGCGTGGCCAATCGGAGTGCGCTTGCCCATGCCGTTGGCGGTGACCACCAGCAGCTCGTCATCCGGATCGACCACCGCCATGGAGACGACACTGCCGGCAGTGCCGTCGGGATTGTCCAGCAGCTTGATGCCGCGGACGCCGGCGGCATTGCGCCCCATCGCCCGGACCTGGCTTTCGTGGAAGCGCACGGCACGGCCGCTGGCGCTGGAAAGCAGCAGCTCGTGGTTGCCGTCGGTGAGCTGGGCGTCGATGAGATCGTCGCCTTCCCTGATGGTGAGGGCGCGGATTCCGCCGCGGTGGAGGTTCTTGAACAGCGCCAGGCAGCAGCGCTTGATGACGCCGCGCTTGGTGACCATCACCACGTAGTTGTTCTCCAGGTCGATGCTCTTCTCGTCATACGACAGCACCGCCCGGATCTCCTCATGCTGCTCCGGATGCTCGTCGTCACGGTAGAGGTTGAGCACGTTGGCGATGAAGCGCCCGGCGTCGCCGCGGCCGCTTTCCGGCAGCTGGTAGGCACGGTTGAGCTTGTAGACGCGGCCGTAGTCGGTGAAGAAAAGCAGCGAGTTGTGGCTGCGGGTCGAAAAGACCGTCTGGACGGTGTCGCCGTCCTTGCGCGAACGCATGCCGATGACGCCGCTGCCGCCGCGGTTCTGGGCGGCGTATTCCTCGGCGCTGCAGCGCTTGATGTAGCCGCCCCTGGTGAGCGTCACCATGTAGATCTCGCGCTTGGTGAGGCCGTCCATGTCCTGCTCGCCCTCGATGGCCTCGATGCGGGTGCGGCGCGGGGTGTTGAACTTGCCCTTGGTCGCCAGCAGCTCTTCGCGCACCACCGCCATGATGTTGGCGCGGCAGGAAAGGATTGTCTGCAGCCTGGCGATTTCCGCCTCCAGCTGGTCGCGCTCCGCCTTGAGGTCGTCGACCGCCAGCCTGGAAAGCTGGCTGAGGCGCATGTCCAGGATGGCGTTGGTCTGGATCTGGTCCAGGTCGAAGCGCTCCATCAGCTTCTGCTGCGCGTCGGCACGGTCGTCGGCGCCGCGGATGATCGCAATCACCTCGTCGATCGCCGCCTGGGCGATCAGCAGCCCGATGACGATATGCTCGCGCTCCTGGGCCTTGCGCAGAAGATGCCGCGTGCGGCGGGTGACGACGTTTTCGCGGTGGTCGATATAGGCCTCGAGTATCTGCTTGAGCGTCATGGTGCGCGGCCGGTTGTGGTCGACCACCAGGAACTGGGCGGCGAAATTGCTCTCCAGCGGCGTGAGCTTGTAGAGCTCGTTGATCACCACCCCCGGGGTGGCATCGGCCTTCAGCGCGATTTCAATCCGGATGCCGACACGGTCGGAGGTGTAGTCGTTGATGTTGGCGATGCCCTTGACAATGCCGTCGGAGGCCATCTTGCCAATCTTGGTCACCATCTCCGCCTTGTTGATGCCGTAGGGGATCTCCGTGACCACCAGGGTGTCGCGGCCGGTGCGGTCGTTGTGGTGGACATCGATTTTGCCGCGGACCCGGATGGTGCCATTGCCGGTGCCGTAGAGCTGGCGGATGCCCTTGACGCCGCGGATGATGCCGCCGGTGGGGAAGTCCGGCCCCGGCAGGACTTCCAGCAGATCGTCGACAGTGCAGTTCGGATTGTCAATCAGCAGCACGGCGGCGTCAATGGCCTCGCCCAGGTTGTGGGTGGGGATGTTGGTCGCCATGCCGACGCCGATGCCCTGCGATCCATTGACCAGCAGGTTGGGGAAGGCCGCCGGCAGCACGATGGGCTCGACGTCCTTGCCGTCGAAGGTGTCGCGCATGTCCACGGTCTCCTTGTCCAGATCCGCCAGCAGCGCCTCCGCGGCCTTGCCCATCTTGCATTCGGTGTAGCGGTAGGCGGCCGCGCCGTCGCCGTCGATGGATCCGAAATTGCCGTGCTTGTCAATCAGCGGCAGACGGTAGGAAAAATCCTGCGCCATGCGCACGATGGTGTCGTACACCGCAGTGTCGCCGTGGGGATGGTAGTTGCCGATGACCAGCCCGACCACCTTGGCGCATTTGTTCAGGCCGCCGCCATTGGTGTATCCGCCGCGCAGCATCGCGTAGAGGATGCGCCGGGCGCCGACCTTCAGGCCGTCGCGCACGTCCGGGATTGCCCGGCCGATGTTGGCGGATACCGAATACTGCAAATAGGCGTTGCGCATCAGCCCATTGACGCCTGTGGGCAGGTCGTTGCGGATGATCGCGCCCCACTCTTCCGGAGTGAGCGCGCGCGGAGTGTTCTTGGGGGTCTCAGCCATGGGTCATTGAATAGGGGAAAAAGTCTGCTTCCGGATGGCGGCGGCAATGCCCGCCGGACGGAACTGGACGGCAGTGAATCAGATGTCCGGGTTCAACACCGAGTCGGCGTTGGCTTCGATGAAGGCGCGGCGGGGCGCGACGTTGGGGCCCATCAACAGGTCGAAGGTCTTGTCCGCCATCTCGGCATCCTCGACAGTCACCTGGATCATTGAGCGGGTGGCTGGGTGCATGGTGGTCTCCGCCAATTCGCTGGCGTCCATCTCGCCCAGACCTTTGTAGCGCTGGATGACAATGCCCCGTCGCCCCTGGGCGGTGATCTCGTCGCAGAGCCCCTGCAGGGAATTGACCGGCACGGCGCTGCCCAGCTTCTCGTCGATGATTTCAACCACCGGGACATCGCTGGAATAGAGGTTCTGGATGTCGAAGCCCTGCTCATGCAGGCGCGCCGCCAGCTCCTCGAGGGCGGCGGACTCGGGAAGCCGCACGCAGTTGATTTCCTCCATCTCCGCCTGGGCTTCGTCGGCAGGGGAAATCACATTGCCTTCTTCGTCGTATTGGATTTCGTTGGCCTTGGCCTCCTCGACCGCCGTCTCCTCGCCGTTGCCGTCGCCGTCTTCGGCGGCCGCGGCGTTCCGGGCGGCGCAGATGCGTCCGGATGCCTCCGCCACCACGCGGTCGGCTTCCTCCTGGCTCCAGGCGTAGACGGTGGAATTGACGCCATTTTCGCGGATGTCAATCATGAAAAGCGGGAATGACCCCCGTTCGGCGCGCAGCTTGAGGAACTGCTTGGCGTGGATGCCGTAGCGCGGCAGGTTCACATCGCACATCCGCAGACAGTCGCGGACCTGCTGGATCAGCGTGCCGACCTGGTCGCCGGGCAGCTCGCCCGCCCCCGGCCGCCGCAACTTGAGCTTCTGCAATCCCAGGCCGGTGAGGGCGGCATTCATGTCGTCTTCGGTCTCGATGAAACGCGAGGTCTTGCCGCGGGTGATCTTGAACAGCGGCGGCCGCGCCACATAGACATAGCCGGCTTCGACCAGCGGGCGCAGATGACGGAAAAGGAAGGTGAGCACCAGCGTGCGGATATGCGAGCCGTCGACATCGGCATCGGTCATGATCACAATGCGGTGATAGCGCGCCTTGGCAATGTCGATGGCGTCGCCGGCGCCCGCGCCAATGGCGGTGAACAGCGACCGGATCTCCTCGTTGCGCAACAGCTTGTCCGCAGTGGCCTTCTCGGCGTTGATCAGCTTGCCCCGGATTGGCAGGATCGCCTGGAAGGAGCTTTCCCGGCCGGAGGTGGCGCTGCCGCCGGCCGAATCGCCCTCGACGATGTACAATTCGCACAGCGACGGATCCTTGCAGGAGCAGTCGCGCAACTTGCCCACCAGCCCCGCGACCGCCTTCGATGGATCCATGACGGACTCGATTGCCTTCTTGGCGTTTTCACGCGCCTTGGCGGAAAGCCGGGCGTGCTCCACCATCAGCGCGGCTTCCTTCGGATGCTCCTCGAAGTAATTGTTGAGCTGCTCGTAGACGCCGCTCATCACCAGGCCGTTGATCTCCGGATTGTTGAGCTTGGTCTTGGTCTGGCTCTCGAACAGCGGATTCTCCACCTTCACCGAGATCACCGCGGAAAGGCCCTTGCGCACATCCTCGCTGGTGACGGTGAGCTCCTTGCTCTCCTTCTTGGAGTCCTTGGCGGCGGGACGGCGGTTCTTCCTGGCCGCCTCGTCCGCCATCCGCCTGGAGTAGTTGTTGATTGCGCGGGTCAGCGCCGTCAGAAAGCCGGAAAGGTGGGTGCCGCCGTCCTTGGTGTTGATGCCATTGACAAAGCTGTGCAGTGACTCGTCATAGCCGTCGTTGTACTGCATGGCGATGTCGTAGTAGAATTCGCCGGTGCCGTCGGAACGGAAGTTGTGCGCCTCGCCATTGAAGAGGATGACCGATGGCGTCAGGCAGTTTCGGCCTTCATTGAGGTATTTGACGAACTCGGCGACGCCGCCCTCGTAATGGAAGGTCTCGATGCGGGGGTTGGCGCCGCGCACATCGGTGAGGGTGATCTTGATGCCGGCGTTGAGGTAGGCCAGCTCGCGCAGCCGCTTGGCCAGGATGTCCCATTTGTATTCCAGGACGCTGAAGATCTGGTCGTCCGGCAGAAATTGCACCGTGGTGCCGCGGCGGGTGGTCTCGCCCAGCTCGGTGAGCGGCTCAGTGGTCTTGCCGCGGGAAAAGCGCATCCGGTAGCGCCGCCCGTCGCGGTCAATGGTGAGCACCAGCCACTCGGAAAGGGCGTTGACGCAGGATACTCCGACTCCATGGAGGCCGCCGGAGAACTTGTATGCCGCGTTGTCGAATTTGCCGCCGGCATGCAGCACCGTGAGCGCGATCTCACATTGCGGCTTCTTTTCAACCGGGTGCATCGCCACCGGAATGCCGCGTCCGTCATCCCTGACGGTGATGGAGTTGTCCAGGCCGATGGTGACTTCGATATTTTTGCAGAATCCGGACAGCGCCTCGTCGATCGAGTTGTCCACCACTTCGTAGACCAGCTGGTGGAGGCCTTTTTCATCGGTGTCGCCAATATACATCCCCGGGCGTTTGCGGACGGGGTCCAGGCCCTTGAGGACCTTGATTACCGCGCTGCCGTCTTCCGGGGCGTTCTTCTGATTGTCGCTGGGAGTGATTTGATCGCTCATGTCTTCTTTGGAAAAGTATAATAAAATATGGCGAACGCGCCTGAGCGCGCGTGCGCGTTAATGTAATGCCGCCAGCGGTTTTTTCAATTCCGGTGCCGGGAATGGCGCACATTGATGCAGTAACAAAGAATGAAATTGCCAGAAGGCTGGATTTCCCCTTTCCCCTCCTGCGTCCCCCGCAAACATGGCATAAA
>CAKUJM010000043.1 GCA_934661755.1 uncultured Lentisphaeria bacterium
AGGGGAGGTGGCGCGACAGCGCCGGAGGGGTTGGCGTCGGGCTTGACGTGCGTCCATGCGTAGTTTGAAGAACGCGCCATGTTGCAAGCAGAACACAATTGTCCAAGGGTGGGACGCCCTTGCTACCCCGGGGCTAGGCGTTGCGCCATTTCATCGTTTCCAGCTGAACTGCTTCAGGTATTCGGATGGCGTCATGCCGGTCTGTTCCCGGAAGAACCGGGAGAGATAGAAGGCGGAGCTGAACTCCAGTTTCGCGGCCACCTCTGATATTGTCGTTCCCGGCACTGCGAGCAGGGTGAAGACCCGTCGCAGCAGCTCCGTCTGGATCAGCTTCTTTGGCGTCGTTCCGAGGTCCCGGCGTATGCGTCGTGAGAATGCCTCCTGGGTAATCTTCTCCTCATCCGCCAATTCGGCGACGGTCAGCCGTGCGCTGCAGCGTTCGCGGATTTTCAGGAACAGCGGCGCGTATGGGCTGGCCGCTGGCGGATTCTCCGGCCAATGTGCCAGGCAGAACTCCATAATCGCATCCTTGAAGCCGATCAACGACCGGAACTGGTCTGGATCATCGAAGATTGCGCGGAATTTTGCGGTCATCTCCGGTACGCATCCCGAGTAAATCCCGCGTTTTCCATGGTAGAGGTCCATTCCCGGATATAGTTCCAGGTTGAAGTGGAATGTCATGAACGTGATGTCCGTTGTCAGCAGGTATTCGACGGCATTTCCGTTCGGGATGAAGTAGAAGTGGTCTTTTTCCAGCCGCAGGGACTCTCCCGTGGCCATGTCGGCAACGGCGTCCCGCTGTCCTCCGCTGGCCGTCGGGACCATGATGAGGATATTTTGCGGGAATGTGCAGACCTGGCGGAAGTCCAGCCGTTCGTATGCGATATGATTGAAGGTTACATCGCAGCGTCCGTTCATGGCGCGCAGTGGTATTCGATCGATTAGTATCATGAAGTCATATGCGAAAGTCAGGTTTCTGCATTCTGTTTTCGGGTCTTATGCAATATAATATATGCAAATCCACTTTTTTGGCTCAGGAGAATGATCACATGAAGGACTATCTTGATTTTTCCGGCAAGCGGGCGATTGTGACTGGTGGGCGGCGCGGCCTGGGGCGCGCCATGGCGAAGGCGCTGGCGGAGCGTGGATGTTCCGTTGCGGTGGTCTCGCACAGCCGGGAGGCATCCGAGCTGTTGGCGGAGCTGAACGCCTTTGGCGGTAAGAACTTCTATTTTTCCGCCGATCTGGGGAACCGCGAGGATCGGCGCGGCCTGGTCGCGAAGATGGCGGATGCGCTTGGCGGGCTTGACATCCTTGTCAACAACGCCGGGCTTCAATTCGTGGAGACCATCGCCACCTGCACGCAGGAGCAGTGGGACATCAGCCGTTCGCTGATGCTTGACGCCGTCTATGACCTCTCGCAGCAGTCCATCCCGTTCCTGAAGGCGGCTGGCGGCGGAAAGATCATCAACATCACCTCGATCTGCGCATTTCGCGAGGGCGGATGGAATTTCAGCTACGGCGTCATGAAGACCGGGGTCATGGGCATGACCCGCTGCATGGCGAACACCCTCGCCAGCGAGAACATCAACGTCAATGCAATCGCCCCGGGGATCACGCGCACCGACCTGACCGCGCAATGCTTCGAGCCGGACTGTTACCAGAGCTGCATTTCCAAATATCCCGCCAGGCGGCTGGGCGAGCCGGATGAGATCGCGAGCGTCATGCTTTTTCTGGCAAGTGACATGAGCAGTTTCGTCAATGGGGTCACCATCCCCGTCGACGGCGGCTTCACCGGCAACTGAGGGAGGATACAGCCATGGATGCACTCAGGAAGGAGCTGCGGGAATACTATTGTGCGCATACCTTCCGCCAGCTTGGCGGGCAGACGCAGCGCAATCCGTTCCAGGCGGAAATGGACGCCTGGGCGCAGGCGCATCCGTCGGCGTCCGCACTGGAGCTGAAGACGGCGCAGTACGAAATCATCGCCGAGCGCTTTACGCCCGTCATCTTCCGCAATTCGCCATTTTTCTCCGAGATGGGGGTGCGCATTGCGGAGTACGACGGGACTGCCATGGGGCCTGGCGCCTGGCTGATGCGGCGCAATGGCCGCCTTTGGGAGGAGGAATCCCCGGAGCAATTCCGTCTGCATCACCAGTTCAGCAGCGCCGGCTTCCACATCTGCTACGGTCCGTTTGTCGACCCCGACCATCATTGCTTTCCGTTTTCCGCGGTGCTCAGCCATGGGCTGGGCCATTTCTACCGGGAGTTCGGGAAGGGAGAGCAGAATGAGTTCTCCGAAATGACCCGCCGTTCCCTCCTCGCAGTGCGCCGCATTGCGGAGAAATTCGCCGAGGCGGCGTCCAGGATTGCCGTTGAGCCATCGTCCAGCGGTCCGCAGAAGCGCAATCTGGAACGGGTGGCCGCGGCCGCCCGCCGCGTCCCCTGGGAGCCCGCGGGAAGCTTCTACGAGGGGCTATGCGTCCTCTGGTTCCTGCACGAGGTTTGCGCCTCCATCGACGGCGTCGGCATGTCGGTGCTCGGGCGTCCCGACTTCCAGCTGACAGCGCTTTACCGGCGCGATCTTGCCAGCGGCGTGCTGACCCGTGAGGAGGCCTACGACCTGATCTGCCGGTGGATGGTCCAGACCGACTGCAAGCTGGACCTGGATCGCCCCCTGGTCGAGCAGTTCAACGTCGGCGAGCAGGGCGACACCCTGATTCTCGGGGGCTGCGACGAACATGGCGACGACTGCTGCAGCGAGCTGACCCATCTGTTTCTCCGGGCGCACCGTGAGCTGAAGCTGATCTATCCGAAGATCCACTTCCGCTACAATGCGCGCACTCCCCAGGAGTTTTTGCACGACGCCTGCGCCGACTTCATGAATGGCCGCAACACGGTGTCGTTCCTGAACGATGACATCCTGATTCCCGCGCAAGTCAAGGCCGGGAAGCGCCTGGAGGACGCCCGGAGCTATGTCGCCGGCGGCTGCTGGGAGGTCATCATCGAGGGCTGCGAGCATGCGCAGGGCGCGAACTGCTACATCAACCTTGCCCGCGTGCTGGATATGTCCATCCACCACGACCCGGAATTGGAGTCGCGGCTTGAGATGAAGTTCCGCAAGCTGGACGGCGCCGCCGATTTTGAGCAGGCGTACCATCTGGTCATGGACAACGAGATCGAGGTGATCACGCGCCTATGCGACCGCCTGCGGATCGGAAGCCGTCCGTGGAGCCGGGTCAACCCCGCGCCGTTCTTCTCGGCGGCCCTGAATGACTGCCTGGAGAAGCGCCGCGACTACTCTGATGGCGGCGGCCGCTACCATCCCCACGGCCTTCCGCTGGCCAGCCTGTCGGTGCTGATCGATTCGCTTTCGGCGATCCGCTCGCTTTGTTTTGAGCAGCGGCTTTGCACGCTCCCGGAGCTTCTTGACGCAGTGCGCTCAAATTGGGACGGCGCGGAGCGCCTCCGCCATGCCGCGCTTGCCGCCCCCCGCTACGGCAGCTCGGATGAATGCGCGCAGCTGGCCAGACGGGTTCTTGGCGACATCATCGATTCCGTGTCCCGGTACAATGCGGAGCATGGCGAATTCCATTTCCAGCCCGGCCTTTACAACTACCGCGACATCATCGACTGGTCATCCCAGACCCGCGCCACTCCCGACGGCCGCCGCCAGGGGGATTTCCTGACCCAGGGGCTGACCCCGCAGCGCTATTCCCATTCGCTGTCCGTCACGGATATCCTGCGCACCGCCGGGGCGCTCCCGCTTGAGGATTTCCCCGCAAATTCGGTTCTTACGCTTACACTCCAGCGTCGTGGCATGAGCGTGCAGATCCTGTCGGCGCTGATACGGAATTTCCCCGGGGGGATGCTGCAGCTCAACTGCCTGGACCACGAGGAGCTTCTCGATGCCGTCGCGCATCCGGAACGCCATGCCGACCTGATTGTCCGCCTGTACGGCTATTCCGCCCGCTTCATTTCACTTTCAGGCAAGATGCAGGAGGAATTCATCTCCCGCACGATATTGTAGCCGGGGCCGTGTCCGCACCCGCTGCGGCGGGAACGGCTGGAGGATGGCCTCCGTCCGTTCCCGCTCCGCTCCCGTCAGCAGTAGATCCTCCCGTGCAGATGGAGGACTTCGCCGGGGGCCATGGCGGCGTCCTGTTCGCCGGCGGGGCTGAGGATGCGGAAGCATCCGCCCTGTTCGGCGGCAAGTTCGGCGTCGAAGCCGTTTTCGCCCCAGCAAATATTGATCTTCAGTGCGCCCTGTGCCCGCAGTCCGGTGATGTTGCCGCTGCGCCACTGCCGCGGCAGGGCCGGCAGGAGATGGATGAGCGGCCGGCCGTCCGGTGTCCGGCGGTGGCTTTGGAGGAACATCTCGGCAATGGCGGCGGTGACTCCGAAGTTGCCGTCGATCTGGAAGGGCGGGTGGGCGTCGAAGAGATTGGGATAGACTCCGCCCTGGTTGCGGCATTCAATCGAATCCGGATAGACCGGCTGGAGCAGCCTGCGGATCACCTCGCAGGCGTGGTCGCCGTCAAGGAACCGCGCCCAGAGCGCGACCCGCCAGCCCATGGCCCAGCCGGTGCTCTGGTCGCCGCGCCGCACCAGCGATTTCAGGCAGGCGACATATTCCTTCTGGTTGTGGTCCGGGGTGAATTCCGTCCCCGGGTAGGCGCCATACAGATGCGAGAGGTGCCGGTGGTGGATGTCGGTCTCGGCGAAGTCGCCGTCGAACTCCAGCAGCTGCCCCGCCGAACCGATGCGCGGCTTCTTCAGGCGCGGCAGCGCCGCGCGGATCTTGCCGGAGAGGTCGTCCGCGGCATCCAGGATGGCGTCGATTTCCAGCACCGACTCGAAGATTTCGCGCACGATCGACATGTCCATCTGGGAACCGTAGGCCACGCAGGCGCCGCGGCCGGTGTGCGGATCCACGAAGAAGTTCTCCGGCGAAGTCGCGGGGAAGGTGGCCAGTTCGCCGTGGTGTTCATGCAGCTGCGAGAGCATGAATTGCGCCGCGCCGCGCACGATTGGCGCGTATTGCGCCAGGAAGCCGCGGTCCAGGGTGTAGCGGTAGTGGTCCATCAGATGCCGGCAGAGCCAGGCGCCGCAGGAGAACCACGCGCCCCAGGATGCGCTGCCGGTGGCCGGCCCGCAATAGCACCAGAGGTCGGAATTATGGTGCATGCACCATCCCGGCGCATGGTAGAGCGCCCCGGCGACGGTCTTCCCGGCCTCCGAGCATTCCCGGATGAAATGGAAGAGCGGCTCCGCGCATTCGGGGAGGGCGGTGCTTTCCGCCGGCCAGTAGTTCATCTCGGTATTGATGTTGGTGGTGTAATTGCACCCCCATGGCGCGAGATATTTTTCCGACCAGATCCCCTGGAGGTTGCCCGGGCGGGTTCCGGGGCGCGACGAGGCGATGAGCAAATAGCGCCCGTAGTTGTAGAGCAGCGCCGCCAGCGCCGGCGACGCCTGATCCCGGCGGCTGTCGTTGATCAGCCGTTCGTCCGTGGGCAGCCCGTCATTGGCGTCGCCTGGCATTTCCAGCCGCGACCGCAGATAGTAGCGCTGGTATTCCCGGAGGTGGTCGGCCCGCAGCGATTCGTAGCCACGGTCGGCGGCCGCCGCCAAATCCGCCACGACCGCGCCGCGATGGTCGATGCCGCTGTCCTCCGGGGCGGTCTTGTAGTCCTTGTAGTTGGTCCGGATCGACACATAGATCACCGCGCGGGTGGCGTTGCCCACCGTAAGCGCGCCGTCGCCGGCGCTCATCCGGCCGTCATCGGCCACGATGCGCATCCCCATCCGGAAGGACACGCCCTTTTTGCCATCGTCCTCCTGGATGGCGGTGTCATAGCGGCAGCACGCCGGCGCGGCGCTGTCGAAATAGCAGCTGGCGGCCCCGGTGTCGGTGCTGGCCACGCCGGGATTCGGCGAGGTGAAGAATGCCGAGAAATTCAGTGCGCCCGGCTTGTCGGCGGTCAATTCGATGGCCAGCACCTGCGCATCCTGGCTGATGAAGGCGCGGCGGGCATAATGCACTGCGGAGCGATCGTATTCAACTGACGCCTCGGCGGTCTCCAGATTGAGCTGCCGGCGGTATTGGCTCACGCCGCGGGGCCACGTCGGGCCGCCGAAAAGCACGTTGAGAGCGCCGGCCGGCACATATCCGGCAGTGTCCATTGTCCCCAGATTGTCGGAGATCAACTGGGTGGCGGCATCGTATTGGCCGTCATCCACCAGCTTCCGCGCCTCGGGAATGGCATTGTACAGGGTGGAGTCCGGCCGGCCATGCGGCCGCCCCGACCAGATGGTCTCCTCGTTCAAGGCGATGGTCTCGCGGCCGGTGGCGCCGTAGACCATTGCGCCAAGGCGCCCATTGCCCAGCGGCAGGGCCGCCTCCCAGTATTTCGCCGGACTGCAGTAATGCAGGCACTCTGTAAGCTTGTCCATGGTGAAGCTGCGGTTTTTTTTCTTGCGTGGCCGGAAACTACCGGTCGACATCCTCAGGCATGTGCTGGCAGGAGCATCCGGCGTCGCAGGTCACGATCTCGCCGGTCATATTGGCGCTGTCATCGCTTGCCAGAAAGGCGACGACATTGGCGATGTCGCGTCCGGAGGCCTCGTGGCGCAGCGGGCAGTTCAGCCGACGGCGCTGGCGGATTTCCTCCGGCAGCGCATCCCAGCGCTCGGTGTAGATATATCCCGGCGCGCAGGCGTTGACCCGGATGCCCAGCGGCGCCAGGTCCAGCGCCAGGGCGCGCACCATCGAGTTGATGGCGCCCTTGCTGGCGCAGTAGGCTGTGCGGTTGCGGATCGCGCGCATCGCGGTGTTGGAGGAGAGGAACACGACCACGCCGCGCTCCGGCTGTTTCAGGAAGAAGCGGGTGACCGCCTGCTGGGTGACCTGGAAGCCGCCCCGGACATTGACGCCGAGGACCTCCATCACATAGGCGGGGTCCATCTCCACAAACGGCTTGCCGATCCCCTGGTGCGCGGCGTTGTTGACCAGGATGTCCAGCCGTCCGGCTTCCTCGGCAATGACGTCGAAGAGCCTGCGGACCTGTTCGAGGTCGGAGACGTCGCAGGGGATGGCGCGGACATCGCCGCAGCCGCGCTGGCGGAGGATCTGCTCCCCCCGGCTGGTGGAGTCCGGCGTGGAGCCGCACATGAAGACCCTCGCGCCCTCCTCGACGAATTTCTGGACGATGTCCAAACCGGTGTTGCGGTTGCCGCCGGTGACGAGCACGACCTTGTTCTGGAAACGGTTCATAATATCCCTGGATTCATGTAGTTGATGACGCGGGAGTGCCGGCTTTTCGCCGGATGCGGCGACTGGCGGATCTAAATGCCGCGCCGGTCATAATATGGGACGGCGTCATGCGGGCGGATGTTGGTGAGGTCGCCGCGGTAATGCCGCAGCTGGACCGGCTGGAACGGGTGCTTGAGCAGTTCCTGCTCATTGAGGTCGATGCCCAGTCCCGGACGGTCGGGAATCCGCATTTCGCCATTGGGGAGGATCCGCAACCCCTCGTCGCAGAGGTCGCGGCGATACGGCACGTCGGTCATCATCATTTCGAGGACGACGAAGTTGGGGACGACCGCGGCCAGCTGGAGCGACGCGGCGTTGGCGACCGGTCCGGAGGGGTTGTGCGGACAGAAGCCGATGTGCCGGGCCTCGGCCTCGGCGCTCAGGAACCGTATCTCGAGGATGCCGCCGGCATGGGATACATCCGGCTGGATGTAGTCGGTGCAGTTGAGGTCGAAGAGCTGCCGGTATTCGTAGCGGTTGTACAGCCGTTCGCCGGCGGCCAGCGGGACGCGCACCCGCTCCTTGACCTCCCGCAGCCCCTTGAGGTCGTCGGGCGGCAGCGGCTCCTCGAACCAGAAGATGTCGAACTGCTCGAGGCTCCGGCCGATCCTGACGGCGGTGGGAATGTCGAAGCGCCCATGGCCTTCGATGAGCAAATTGACATCCTTGCCGACGGCTTCGGAGACCTTCCGGATGCACTCGACGGCGTTCTCCAGCTCGCGCCCGCCCAGCCGGAGCCAGGCCTTGCCGAAGGGATCCCACTTGCATCCGGAGAATCCGGCGTCGCGGACCGCCAGGGCTTTCTCGGCGAATTCGTCCGGAGTCCTGGCCGGCGAGAACCAGCCATTGACATAGACCGGGATGCTGTCGCGCACCCGTCCGCCGAGCAGCTGGCAGACCGGTACGCCGAGGGCCTTGCCCTTGATGTCCCACAGCGCCATCTCGACTCCGGCCAGCGCGGACATGAGGACCGGCCCGCCACGCCAGTAGGCGTCGCGGTAGCAGTCATGCCGGAACTTCTCGATGTTGGCCGGATCGCTGCCAAGCAGATAGTATTCCAGCTCATGGATGGCGGCGACGACGGTGTTTTCCTTGTACTCCAGGGTCGCCTCGCCCCAGCCGTGGACTCCCGAGTCCGTCTCGATCTTGACAAATACCCAGTTGGTGCGGAAGCAATTGCAGACGAATGTCCTGACTGCCGTGATTTTCATTTTTGATGATTGCCTGAATTCCCGAGGCCGGGGTTGTTCCGGAATGCGCCGCCGCCGGGTGGGGGGGCTGTCATTCCAGCCTGACCAGCGGCCACGACGCCGGGTTGTCATTCGGCATCTCGGTGCCGATGGCGTTGGTGAGACGCGAACGCGGCTCCTGCCGGGCAGGGCCGTCGCTGTCGTTGAGCAGGATTCCGACTCCGATGGCGTTTCCCTTCTCCAGCCGGAACGGCTCGACGCTCTTCGGAGTGAAGCAGACTTCGTAGAAATAGCCGTCCGCGGTCTTGCGGAAGGCGGCCTTGACGTCATCGGCCTCGGTGTCGGCCTGCGCGCCGGCGACGCCGCGGGTGAGCTGGACATCCGGCGTAATATAACGCCAGACTGCAAGCCGTTTCCCCTCGGCGTCCTGCGAATAGATCCCGTAGGACCAGTCATCCGGCGCGATGGCGCTGGCGCGGTGGCCGTCGCGGCCGTTCTCCATGGTGTCGAGGAAGACCTGCAGCGAGTCGTTCTTCCATCCATCCTTGATCCGCGGGACCTTTGCCACGTGGTGATGGTCGTCCCTGACGAAGACCGCCAGGTACAGCCCGTCTTCATGCCAGGCCACCGAATAGCTGGCGGAGAAATCCTCTTCCGTGGGATGGATTCCCTTGAGCTGGAGTTGCTTGCCGCGGATGCGGCGGGTGATGGGAATCCGGGGGTATTCCGACCACTTGCCGGGGTCGCCGTCGATTGCCATCGGCGCCGCGGCCCGGCGGGCCAGCATCCCGGCAAAGGACCGGTCATAGCTGAAGACCTCGGCGTCCGGGCCCTTTTTGGACACGCGGAAGCGCAGGCTGTAATCCTGCTGCTTGCCGTGCGAGAGCGGGACTGGCAGGTCATGGTCGAATGACGCCTTCCCGCCGGCGGGGATGGCAAGGGCGTGGACGGCGCCATTGCATTCCAGGGTCCCCTCCAGCACAGTGGCCTCCGGATTTGCCAATACCGCCCGGACCTGGCGATCGGATTCCAGACGCACCTGCAGCGATGGCGGCGTCGGGATGTTGCTGCGCAGCGTGCCGCCCTTCAGCATGGCGGCCATTGCGACGGCGCCGCCGGGGGCGCCGCGCAGGAAGACCGGATACGGCGAAAGCGGCAGCCGGGCCTTGCCGTCGGCATCGGCGGGGATGCTGTGATCCGCCTCCATGAGGTCGAACAGCTCCAGGGCGCCGGATGGCTTGAAGAAGAAGTCCGGGCCTTTGGCCTCGCCGTTGTCGACTTCCTCGCGGCAGCACCACAGCACGGCGACCGGCCGCCGCTGTTCGTCCTCGAAGATGTAGCAGCGGGTGTCGGATGACAGCTTGACCTCCTCCAGGAACGACGCATTGCCAAGCAGATGCGAAAGGGTGTTGGGGATTTTCTGGAAGGCATACGGCGTAAGCATCGCATCCATTGCGAAGGTCCCGTAGTTGCTGGCATTCATCTGCCGGATGCGGTGCTGGTATTTGAGCCCGAGCAGCCAGGCGCGGGCGCGGAAGGCGCTGCCGATCTTCTCCGCGTAGCTCAGGTCATAGCCGTATGGTGCCAGGCCGTTGAGGTGTCCGGAGGAAATCGGGTAGTCGGAGACGAAGGGGCTCTTGCGGCAGCGAAGCGGCAGCCAGTGCATTCCCTCCGGGGAGGACACCTTGGTGTCGGCGTAGCCATGCCTGTCCATGATCGCGAAGAGCTTCAAGTACTGCTCCTCCAGGGAGACGGGATACTCCGGGGCGCCGGTGTAGTCGTGGGCGGCGACGGCGTCGTATTTGATTCCGTGGCGGGCGGCGGCGGCGAAAAGCCGGTCGTAGTACTTCATGCGGTCCGGCGAGACGATATTCGAGGCGGCGCTGGTGTACGCCAGTGCCGCCGGGTTGCCGCGCTTGACTCCACGCACCACCGCCGCCTCCATGGCGGTGAATTTCTCAAAATCCCCGGGCTTGGCGTAGGCCGGATTCGCCCATTCCGGAAGCGTGCCCTCCGGCTCGCAGAGAAAGTACCAGCCGCGGACCGACGGCGAGCTGGCGGCGATTTCGACGGCGGCGTCCTCGATCTGGCGGAGCACGTCGGCGGTGGCGTCCTTGCCCGCCAGGTCCTCAATGTACAATGACGACTTGCGGTCCATGCCCGGAATGGTGTACCACTCGACATTGCGCAGGATGGCGACATTGCGCCTGCCCTGGGCGTCCTTCGCCGCATGGGCGATCCGGCAAATCGAGCTTTCCACGCCGAAGGAGTCCGCCAGCTGCGCCAGCTGCTCGCTGTTGTTGGCGAAGCCGCTGCGCGCGCCATATCCCAGCTTGCGGTAGCGGTCAAGCACATCGCGGTAGATCTGCATCGGAAAGAGCGGGTCGACGTAGGTGTTGACAAACAGGTTCTTGTGGCGATGCTTCCCCTCCATGAAGCTCATGATCGAAAAACGCTGGATTTCATAGTGGCGGCCTCCGCCGATTTCATAATCGCTCTCGACGATGAATATCCCCCGCGGCAAATTGTCCAGCGGCAGGTCAATGCGGTTTCTGCCGCTGGCATCGGCGGCGAACGGGAAAGTGTGCTGATATTTTACGGTGTCGAAGAAATCCCTGACTTTTACTGCCACGCTGCCCTTGGCATACGGAGCGGTGATGAATATCAGATGGGCGCCGACCTTCCGGCCATACTCCACAAAATTGTCCGCGGCGGAGGTGTACAGCGCACCATCGGCCAGCGGCAGCTCGTAGTCGGTGGCGGCCTTTCCGGCCTCCAGCTGGACGCCATCGACATAGCAGGTCGCGTCCACGGAGGAGTTCGCGGAAAAGACCACGGGGAAGGCGGCCGCGGCCTTCCAGTGGTGGGTGAGCGAATAGCGCCGCCATTCGCCGGTAAGCTCCACCTCCACCGCCGGCCACTTGCCGCTGTCCCAGATCCTGGCGGGGTCCATCAGCTGCACCTTGAGCTTCTGGCGCCCGGGGGCGCTGCTTTTGGCATAGAAGCTCACGGTGCAGTCTCCGGGGCCGAACAGCACCGTCTGCGTGCTGATCGGCTGCAGGAGCAGGCCGTCCGGCGTGGACCGGATGGCCAGGCTGTGCCGGCCGATGTACGCCTCGTCGGTGGTGACACGGACCGGCTTCTGGTCGAAGATCGCGAAGTTCTGCCGCCCGCGGTGGCGGAAGATCATGTGCCGCAGCCCGTGTTCGAACGAGCTGTTCGGCAGCAGGTTCCTGTGGCCCATGTCCGGCAGGCAGTAGCGGTCCAGCTCCCAGGTGTCGCAGCCGGCGGCCTTGTGGGTGCGGTTGGCGGGTGCGCCGCCGCCGGTTGTCTGCCTGCCGCCGGGGTCGAGATGGAAGCGGAACGGCCCGGCGGGGTTGTCCGGAATCAGGTGCAGGAACATCGCGACGCCCTTGTGGGTGTTGATCAGCTTGGCCTTCCCGCCGCCGGACAGCTCGATCCCGAACTCCTTCCCCGGGATGCCCGTGGCCAGCCGCACCGCCTTCGGCCTGCCGTCGAAAAGCGTCTCAACGGGGAGGGTCTTGTCCGCGTACGGCGGAATGTCAAAGGACTGGCCGTCGATCATCACGCGGGTGCCGCCGAAGCAGTCGCCCTTGAGATAGAAGACGATCTGCAAATTGGAGGCCGCGGGAAAGGCGGACTCGACGAGGATGCGGCCATCCGCCTCGACGGACAGCCCGAGGGTGCCGCCGCCGTCAAAGTCGTAGAAGACCTTCTCGCCTTCGTCACGGCGGCTTCCGCGGATTTCCTTGCCGTCAAGCATCACGGCGATGCCGCCGCAACGGGTGTCCGGCGACGCGAAATGCAGCTGCGGGGTGCCTTGCTTGTAGCACATCAGCTGGACCGACACCCCGCGCAGCCGGACCAGGGTGTTGCCGGGGAAATACCGGGTTTCGCGGACAACTGGCGCGGCGGCGCCCTCCGCCGGCGAGGCCGCAAACGGCGCGGCGCCCTCCGCCAGCGGCGGCGCATTCTGGGCGCATAGCACCGCAATGCCCGACAACAGCCCCAAGGCAAACGTGGCAATTCCTGTTTTCATTGATCAGCCTCCTGTTGATGTGATGATCCCTGGATCCGTGAAGCCGAAGACCGCCGGCGCCCTACTGGCACTGGTATTCCAGGTAGTTCCATGGCCGTCCGGCGCCTTCGGTGTAGATGCCGCCGTCGGAACGCAGGTCGTTGAGCGCCCCGCCATGGGCCACGGCGAATCTGAGCCGCGCCGACTTGTACGAGTCCCAGGTCAGCATGGCGCTTATATAGGCATTGCTCGACAATGCCAGCATATCAGTGTTGCCGCTGTTGCCGGAATGGCAGTCGGTGTATGGCGCCTCGATCATGAGCACGCGGTTGTTGCGGATCTGGGTGATCTTCTTCGGCATCGCCAGGCTCTGCCATGATGTGCCGCCGCCGCTGGTGTTCGTGAACCGCCCCCAGCCGTAATTGTCATGGACGCCCGGGGTCTCGATCAGCGGAGCGTAGTTGGTGGCGGCACGCGGCGCGGTCTTCTTCTGGTTGGTCGAGACCGTCGCGTGAAGCACCGCCACCGGACAGGAGAAGATCTTGTTGGTCGGCGGCATGGTCAGGGAGAATTGGCCGATGCCGGGATCCCAGTTGCCCGGCGGAAAGCCCTCCGGGAGCATCCCCATCGGCTGAGCGACGAAGTAGCTCCATCCCCAGCGGCCCTTGTGCGGCGTCAGATAGTCGTCGCTGTCCATGGTGTACATGATGATCATCTGCCCCAGCCCGCGGAGGTTGTTGGCGCAGACGGTGCGGCGCGCCGCCATCCGCGCCTTCTGCAATGCCGGCAGCAGCATGCTGGCCAAAATCGCGATGATCGCGATCACCACAAGCAGCTCGATCAGGGTGAATGGCTTGCGCGTTTCCATGCGCCCGGCGTTCGTTTTGGCGTATCCGTGATTCATTGTCCTGGCTCCCATCGGTTCTGTATTCTCCTTCTTTGCTGGCAAGTGCCGCCTGGATGACGCAAAAAGACCCAGTGATGCGCCCCGTAGGCGCCGGCTGCGGGGGAGGGGCGGCGCACCGGCTTCACAATCCAGACGGTCAGTAAATTTCAAACAACGCGGTGTCCGGCGAGTCGAACCGCCAGTCGAAGGCGCCGTCCACGACTGGCGCGACGCGGCCGGAATAGCGATCCACCGCCCGGCTGCATGGCCACGGGATCCGGATCGTCATCTTCCCGCCCTGTGCGGCATGGATGGCGACCAGATGCGCGTCGGTGTACACCGGCACCTCGGCGTCGGTGTAAAGATGCACTCCGGCACGCCGCGCCAGCTGCTTGAGCGCCGCCGGCTCAAGCTGGGCCGGATCACGCAGGAACGCGCTTTGCCACCCTCCCGGCATGGCGGTGACGCCCAGCCCGGCGAAGCCGGGGTCGAAACCGCACCATTCCCGGATGCGCGACTCGTCCAGGCTGGCGCCGTCGCTGATTCCCGGCGCATAGAGCCACAGCACGGTCTTCCCAGGCCTGAGGATGTATTTTTTCAGGATCTGCGCCTTCTGGGCGGTGATCTCCCATTGCATCGGAAAGACCAGGAATTTGATCGCCTCCAGGTTCGGGATGGCGGGGATGTCGTCGAAGCAGTAGCATTCGTATGGCGCGCCAAGCCGGTTCAGCTTCCGGCGCACCTCCGGCGCAAAATCGCGCTGGCGGGGCTGGCGCTGGTCAAAATAGCAATGCGCGTCGGGGTCGATGATGAGCGCCACCTCCTCGGGATGGGCCGGCGGCGTGTCGATGAACTGGTCGTAGAGACGCTTCATGGCGGCGAAATTCTCGAACAGCACCGGCTCCTGGTAGAAGCCGCCCCACATGTCGAACCACCACAATGACGACCGCCGGATGATCGCCAGCGCAAATTCGCGGCGGATGCCGGCGACGTCTTCGGCGGTGTCTTCCCAATGCGGCACCCGCAGCGACACGTATGGCGTCAGGGCGCGGTTATGGGTGTGGGTGCGCTGGTCGCACTCATGCAGATGGCGTTTCCCCGCAAGCGCCTCCGACCCCGAGCATCCCAGCCAGCCACTGCCGCCGCCCATGGCGCGGTCGCCATACGATCCCGGCGAAATCAGGAAGTCGATCGACGGACATTCCAGGACTGCCCGGTAGGCGCAGTGCCCGCTCTCCGCCGCCCCCAGGCGTGTAATCACATAGCCGTAGAAGACGCCAATTTCGGCTTCGGCGCGGATGTGCCGCCGCGCCTCCCCGGCAAATTCGCAGATCGCCGTGCCGACCAGCTCGTTGCAGAAACGCCGGTATTCCAGCACCGACGGCGATTTTGCCGGGTCAAAGAGCAGTCCGTCGTAGTCCGGCGCATTCATCGACAGCGCCGAAGGCGGCTCCGTCGGCGGAAGGCCGCGGCGGCTTCGCCAGGCCTCATACGCACGCTGCTTGTGCAGGCCGCACAGCTCGCCATTGTGGTCGAACCACTCGTCGGTGTGGCCGCAGGCCAGCACATAGGCCTGGATGCTGTCGGAGTGATGCGACTCGCAGTGGCCAAGGAAGGCCTCCAGGTAGCGCAGGGTCTGCTCCCTCCAGCGCGGATTGGCCAGGCACTCCGTCAAATGGGTGAAGCTGTCGCCGGATTCATGCGACAGGCTCAGCTGACGCGACAGCCACTCCGGGGAGTTCAGATCCACCATGCAGATCAGCGACGCCTTCGGCGCGGCCTTCCGCAAGTCCGCGATCTGCTGGTCCAGCGACGCAAATTCATAGGTGTCAAACCAGCGCCAGACCGGCGGATACTGCGTATAGGGCTGACCCAGCGAATTCGTGGTGTTGCCGGGGAAAAAACAGATCGTCCGAACCCCTGACGACTCAAACCGGCGCATGGCGTCAAACTCCGGCAAAAAAGACCGGTAGGCAAAATAGTGACGCCCATAATTGCTCTTATGTTCTTTTTGCGCAGCCATTGAATTCCTGCCTCACGGAAGCCGGGGCGCAGCGCCGTCCATCATGCCGCCAAGGTGGCTGGAGCTATGCCCGTCACTAACAATTATAGCAAAAAACTGCCACTGCTACCTTGACAATAATGCCGTTTTATAGTACATTAACGCCACGCCATCCACCCCGCAACCGCCGTCCTGCGCCAATATGCATCCGATTTATACTTCCACCCTTGACGGCTATGGCCGCGCCAACCGCATCCCGCTTTACATCGAGGAAGTCAGCGGCGACCACCCCCAGCGCCGGTACCACTCCCACACCTTCTCCGAGCTGGTGCTGGTGCTGTATGGCGAGGCAGTGCATCTGGTCGGCGCCGAGGAGTGCGCGGTCCGCCGCGGCGACCTGCTGCTGCTACACCCCGGAACCACCCACGGCTATGACCAGACCCTCAACTTCGGCATCATCAACCTGACATACGACTACACCCGGCTGGCAATGCCGGTATTGGATGGCTATGAATTGCCGCTTTTCCGCAATTTCTTCCCCGATCCCGGCGTGACCTTCTCCGAACGGCAGATCTGCCGCCCGGTCGCGCATCTCCCGGAGGATCGCGTGGACGGCTTCGGGGAGTCGATCCGGCAGCTCCGCCATGAACTCAATGGCTCGCGCCCGGGGAATTCCTTCCTGGGAATGGCGATGTTCATGGGCATCATGGCGCAGATCGCCCGTGCCGCCATCATCCCGGAGGCCGCGCCATCGCCGGAGAAAAGCGCGGCATCGCGGGTCTCGCGCATCGGCAATGCAATCGAATACCTGTGGCGCCACCTCGACGAGCCGGTCAATATCGACGCGATGGTGCAGCAGACCACGCTGTCACGCCGCAGCTTCTTCCGGATTTTCAGGAAGATGACCGGATGCTCGCCGCTGGAATACCGCACCCGGCTGAAGCTGAAGATGGCCGCCGATCTGCTGAAGACGACCGATCTGAGCGTCAAGGAAATCGCCATCCGCTGCAATTTCTATGACGCCAACTACCTGTGCCGGCTCTTCCGCCAAAGCCTCGGAGTGTCCCCGCGGGAATTCCGCCGGCGGCGGTGATTGCACGGCACGGCGCTGGCACGATGCCGGCACGGCCCCGTCACTCCCGCTTCCCCTCGTCCCACAGGCGGCGCCACTGCTCCGTCGTGAGGTCCCCGAGGGGTTTTCCGGCGTGCTGTTCCATATATCTGAAGCGCCGGCAGAATTTGCCCACGGCCTGGTGCATGAGCTCCTCGGCCTCGAGGTGATGCCATCGGCAGAGCATGACGACGGCGCAGAGCAAATCGCCAAGCTCCTCGGCAAGCTGTGAACGGTCGCCGGCGGCGATGGCGGCCTTGGCCTCCGCGAGCTCCTCGTCGACCTTCCCCAATGCCTCGTCGCCATTTTTCCACTCGAAGCCGGTCTTGGCGGCCTTGGAAAGCGCCTTCTGGCAGCGCGCCAGCCCCGGCATTGACCGCGGGACGCCATCCATGGCGGAATGCCGCCGGGCCTGGGCGCCGCCCTCATGGCGCTTGGAGTTCTCCCAGACCCTGAGGGCATCGGCGGCATCGGCGGCCCTGGCCGCGCCAAATACATGCTCGTGGCGGCGAATCAGCTTGTCAGCCTCCTCGCGGGCCACATCGTCGATCGTGAACAGGCCCTCCTCGGCGGCCATCTGGCTGTGCAGCAGCACCTGCAACAGCAGATCGCCCAGTTCCTCGCGCATCTCGGGGATGTCGCGATCCTCGATGGCATCCAGAAACTCGCCGGCCTCCTCGACCAGGTTCCGCTTGATGCTGTCGTGGGTCTGGGCGCGATCCCAAGGGCAGCCGTCCGGGGCGCGCAACCGCCGGACGACCTCAACCAGCCGTGAAAATTCGTCGCTTCCCATCGGCATGTCAGTATATCGAGTTCGGGAAATAGTACTGCGCGGCATTTTCCGGGGTGATGACCTCGGCGGGAATGGTGATGACCTCGCCGTCAATCGGCACGGCCGACGACAGGCCGCGGATGGCCTGCTCGACGCCGCTGTAGATCATCTTCGGCGGATAGGTGACATTGGCCGGCACCAGCGGATCGCGGTCCATGACCATCTTGTTGATGACTTTGCTGCCGGCGCCGCCGATGAAGCACTTGACGTCGCTGCGCCCGGATTCCCGGTATGCCTTCAGCGCCCCGACCAGCACATCGTCGTCGCCAGTCCAGACGGCGTCGATTCTGGGATATTTCTGCAGGAAGCTCTCCATCACCTTGAGCGCCTGGGCGGTGTCCCAGTTGGCTGGCTGGGAATCCATGATCCTGATGCCGGGGTATTTGGCCATGACCTCCTTGAAGGCGTTGACGCGATCGGAGTTCACTGCGCAGGGAACGCCCTCCATGATCACGATGTCGCCATGGCCGTCCAGCTGCCTGGCCATGACCTCGGCGCAGGTGCGGCCGAAGCCGGCATTGTCGCCGGCAACCGTGATATTCTGCACCTGGCGGGTGAGATTGCGGTCGACCACCACCAGGAAAATCCCGTTTTCTCGGGCCTGGGCGCAGACATTGGTCAGCGGACCGGGTTCGTGCGGCAGCACCACCAGCGCCTTCAGGCCGGTGGCCATCAGGCTCTCAATCTGGTTTACCTGCTCGGTAGAGTCCTTGGCGGTGACCACCTCGATGGCCACGCCGGGATGCGCGGCCTCCAATTCGGCCTTGGCCTTCTGCGCCCACCAGACGATGCCGCCAGTCCACCCGTGGTCCGCGCTGGGGATCGACACCCCGATGCGCTGGACCTCATTGCCGGGCGAAGACTTGCCGCAGCTGCTGGACAGGAAGAGACAAAGCGCGGCGCAACCGCCGCATAACGCGACCTTTAGAATCCAGTTCATGTTGTTGCCCTTGTTTTATTTGTGTGGGGAATGCTATCCCCGTTTGCGCTGAATCAGCACCGCAGTGATGATGACCGCGCCCTTGATGAGGCCCTGGAGGTTGGGGGCGATGCTCCACATCACCAGCACGCTGGAGATGATGCCGAGGATCAGCACGCCGATGAGCGTGCCCAGGATGGTGCCCTTGCCGCCGGCCATCGAAGTCCCGCCGATGATCGCCACCGCGATGGCGTCCAGCTCGCAGCCATTGCCGGCGGAACTCGAGGATACCGACGACAGCCGTGCCGCCTGGAAGATGGCCGCCACCCCGCAAAGCAGCCCGCACAGCGTATACGACCAGAATTTAACCCGCTGCACCGGAATTGCCGCATAGCGGGCCACGCGTTCATTGCCGCCGACTGCGCACAAATGCCGCCCATAGCGGGTGTTGGCCAGCAGGAATGCCCCCAGCGCAGTCAGCGCCAGGAAGATCCAGGCGGACGGCGTGAGCCCGAGAATCCGGCTCTCCATTGCGCCGAAGGCGGCATTGGCGGTGCCGATCTGCCCGGCATTGCCAAAATGAAGGATCAGTGACCGGAAGATCGACATGGTCCCCAGGGTGGCGATGAATGGCGGCAGCTTCCCCACCGTCACCAGCGCGCCGTTGATGGCGCCGCCGGCGGCGCCGGCCAGCATCGCCACGGCGACGCCCGCGGCACACGCCCAATGCGCGGAGCCGGGGAGGAGGTTGATGGTCATGACGCCCAGGCCGCCCGCCAGGGCGAAGAGGCTCCCCACCGACAGGTCGATGCCGCCGCCGATGATGACCGCGGTCATGCCGATGGCGATGATGCCGGTATAGGCATTCTGGCGGAGGATCAGCAACAGGTTCTGCGGCTGCCGGAATTGCGCGCTGGACAGGCAGCAGACCGCCAGCAGCGCCAGCAGCGCCAGCAATGGCCCGTTGGCTGATGCGAATTGCCGCAGCGCGTTGCGGCTGAATTTGTCGGCGGACAGTTCCATGCGATATCTACACGTTGGTTGCCAGGTACATGATTTTCTCTTCGGTGCGATCGGCGCCTTCAAGGATTCCGGCCAGCCGCCCCTCGTGCATCACCGCGATCCGCGGGCACATCCCGATGACCTCCTCCAGGTCCGACGAGATCATGATGCAGGCGATCCCCTCCTCCAGCAGCCCGTGGATGAAGGCGTAGACTTCGCTTTTGGCATTGACGTCGATGCCGCGGGTCGGCTCATCGAAAATGAAGAGCTTGGGGCGGGTGTCCAGTCCGCGGGCGATGGCGGCCTTCTGCTGGTTTCCGCCGGAGAGGTCGCAAATCGGCGTGTCAGGGCTGCGCGTTTTGATCCGGAAGCGCCGGATATACTCCGTCGCGCACCTGGAGAGCTGTCGGCGGCTGATGAACGGATGGCAATAGCGCGCCAGCGATACCAGGGTGATGTTGCCGGCCACCGAGAAGCCGCCGATGAGGCCTGTTCCCTGCCGGTCCTCGGAAAGATACGATATGCCGGCGGCAACCGCCTCCGCCGGGGAGCGGAAGGCGCAGTCGCGGCCGTCGAAGACCATCCGGCCGCCATCCAGACGGCGGATTCCGTACAGGCATTCCGCCAGCTCGGTGCGGCCGGCGCCGACCAGCCCGGCAAACCCCAGGATTTCACCCCGCCGCAGCGAAAATGACACCCCGCGCACCGCCTTGCCGCTGGACAGATCCTGGACTTGGAGCAGCACCGGCGATGACGGATCCGGATGATGCAATGGCGGGTACAATGACGACAGCTGCCGCCCGACCATCAGCTCGGCCAGATTCTGGGCGGTCAGGCCGGACAATGGCGAGTCATGGACCATCACGCCGTCGCGCAGCACCGCCACGCGGTCGCATAGCTCCAGCACTTCGTGCAGCTTGTGGGAGATGAACAGCAGCGCCGTGCCATTTTCCTTCAGACGCCGCAGTACGGCGAAGAGCCGCTCGACTTCCTCGCGGTTGAGAACCGTCGTGGGCTCGTCCAAGATCAACAGCCGGCAATGCCGGGATAGCGCCTTGGCGATCTCGACAAACTGCTTCTCCGCCACCCCGAGGTCGCGGACCATCGCCCCGGTGCTGATGCTGCAGGAGAGCTGACCGAGATAATCCGCGGCCTGCGCGGCCATCTGACGACGCCTGATGATGCCGAAGGCATTGGCCGGCTCGCGCCCCAGGAAGATGTTCTCCGCCACCGTGAGGTCGTTCTCCAGATCGAACTCCTGCGGGATGGTGATGATGCCGCTGGCCTGCGCGGAAAAGACGTCCTGGCGATGCAATTGTCGGCCGTCAAGGCAAAGCGCGCCGCCGGAAAAGCCGGTCAGCCCGTTGATGCACTTGGTCAGGGTGCTCTTGCCGGCGCCATTCTCGCCAATGAGCCCCACCGCCTCGCCGCCGCGGATGCGCAGGCTCACGCCATGCAGCACTTCCACGCTGCCGTAGGATTTCCGCAGGTCGCGGACCTCCAGCATGATGTCATCCGGGACGGCGGACATGGGGCTTGGCCTTTGCGGGGGAAACGGTCGGCGGCTACGCCTTGGCCTCCAGGGAATCAGCCATCAGCTGGCTTACTTTGCGGGCGAACTCCAGCGGATTGTCGATCGGCTGGTTGGCCATCAGCCGCGCCTGGTCCAGCAACAGCTCCGCGCAGTCGGTGATCCGCGCCGAAGTGGCGTCCTTCTCGCAAATGCCGCGCATGGCGGCAATCAGCGGGTGCGACGGATTGATCTCGAGAATCGGCTTGACATCGGGGACCTCCTGCTTCATCGCCTTCATCAGCCGCTGCATCTGCTGGGACATGCCCCACTCCGGCTCGACCAGGCAGCAGGCGCTGTCGGTGAGGCGGTTGGAAAGCCGCACGTCCTGGACCTTGTCCTTGAGCAGGTCCTTGAGCCTGGCGATCAGCGTGTTGTTGCCATTCTCATTGGCCTTGAGGTTCTCCTCGCGCGCCTTCTTCTCTTCCTCGGTCTCGAGATCGACCTCGCCCTTGGATATGTCGCGCAGCTGCTTGTCCTGGAAGCTGCCGACCGACGGAATCACGAACTCGTCGACCGGGTCGGTCATGAACAGCACCTCATAGCCTTTCTTGCGGAAGGCCTCCAGTTGGGGGGCGTTGGCGGCATTGGCCACGCTGTCAGACAGCAGATAGTAGATCTCCTTCTGCCCCTCGGGCATCCGCTTGGCATAGTCCGCCAGCGTGGTGCGCTTGCCAGACTCCAGCGCGGAGGACGCGAAAAGCAACAGGTTCTGGATCTTCTCGCGGTTTTCAAAGTCCTCGCGCAGGCCCTCCTTGAGGATGGCGCCGAAGCTGGAGAAGAACGACTCGTAGCGCTCCGGCGCGCCGGTGCGGATCGACTCCAGGGTGTCCAGCACCTTCTTGACGATGTTCTTGCGGATCAGCCGCAACGACCGGTCCTCCTGAAGCATCTCGCGGGACACATTCAACGGCAGATCGGCGGAATCCACCACTCCGCGCAGGAAACGCAGATAGCGCGGCAACAGCTCCTCGCAATTGTCAGTGATGAAGACCCGGCGAACATAGAGCTGCAGGCCGTGGGGACGCTGATCCTGCACCAGCATCTCCCACATCGGCTTCTGAGGGATGTAGATCAGCGCCTTGAACTCCGTCTGGCCCTCAACCGACCAGTGGATGGTCTCGAACGGCGGCTGGAAATCGCGGGAGAGATGCTTGTAGAACTCCTCGTACTCCTCCTTCGTGATTTCATTCTTCGCGCGCAGCCACAGCGCCTTCTGCGAATTGAGCGTCTCCTCCACCACTGTCACCTTCGGCGGAACCGGCTTGCCGTCCTCGCCCAGCACCGGCTTGCCGTCGGCGTCCTTGACCGGCTCCTCATGGGTGACATCCATCACAATCGGATGCTCGACGAAGTCCGAGTACTTCTTGACAATCCCGCGCAATTTCCATTCGTCCAGGAACTCGGTGTCGGACTCCTTCAAATGCATGATGATGTCGGTGCCGCGGGTGGCCTTCACCGCCGGCTCGATGGTGTAGAAGCCGTCGCCATTGGAGGTCCATTTGGTGGCGCACTCCGGAGCCCCGTGGGGACGCGTGATCACCGTCACCTCGTCCGCCACCATGAAGGCGGAATAGAAGCCGACGCCGAACTGTCCGATGAGCTCCGGCGGCAGCTGTTCCTTCTTGTCGGCATACTCCTCCAGGAAATGGCGGGTGCCGGAGCTGGCCACCGTGCCGATGTTGTTCTCAACCTCCCCGGCAGTCATGCCGATGCCGTTGTCACTGACCGTCAGCGTACCTTTTTCCCGGTCGACAGACAGCTTGATCTTCCAGTCGGCATTGTCCTCCAGCAACGACGAGTCCTTGAGCGACTCGAAACGCGCGCGGTCAATGGCGTCGGAGGCATTGGAGATCAGCTCGCGCAGGAAAATCTCCTTGTTGGAATATAGGGAATTGATCACCAGATCGAGAGTCTTGCGGACCTCGGTCTTGAATTCGTGTTTCTCTGCCATAGGTAATGAAATCTCCTTGTTTCCACAGGTACATACCATCGGCGTTTTTGCCGATGAAATGTCAAGGCGCTAATATAAATTGCCGCTGGAATCGCGCACACCGTTAAACGACCGCGCCGGAGGGGTTACCGCCGGTCATGACGTGCCGTAGTGCATGGGCGTAAAACGACCGCGCTCACGTTTTCACGGCAGGAAAAGCCTCCCCTGCAAGGGGAGGTGGCGCGACCGCGCCGGAGGGGTTGGCGCCGGTCATGACGTGC
>CAKUJM010000044.1 GCA_934661755.1 uncultured Lentisphaeria bacterium
GTGTTTTCCGTGTTTTCCGTGTTTTCCGTGTTTTCCGTGTTTTCCGTGTTTTCCGTGTTTTCCGTGTTTTCCGTGTCCCTCCGTTTCCGTCAGTTTTCTTCCTATGGGCAAGCAAATAGATCTCGGCGCGTATTATTTTCCGAATTTCCACACTGGCGATGCGACCAACGAGCGCTATCATGGGCGGGGTTGGACGGAATGGGAGCTGGTGAAAAGCGCCCGTCCGCGCTTTCCCGGCCACCGGCAGCCAAAGGTGCCGCTTTGGGGTTGCCAGGACGAGGCATTGCCGTCGGTGATGGAGCAGAAGATCGCCGCCGCGTCCTCGCATGGGCTGGACTACTTCATCTTTGACTGGTACTGGTATGACGACGGTCCGATCCTCAACGGCGCGCTCGAACGGGGTTTTCTGAACGCCGCCAACACCAACGACTTGAAATTTGCGATCATGTGGGCGAACCACCGGTGGGACAATGGTCATCCGTGGCCGTATTCGCGCAATGTTGAGCAGATTTATCCCGGCGAGATCTCCGAGGGGAATTTCGATCGTGCCTGCGACTACGTGATCGAGCGTTATTTCACGCGTCCGAACTACTACAAGATCGGCGGCGCGCCGTATTTTTCCTTCTACCAGTTCTCCACTTTGCTGAAGATGTTCGGAAGTTTTGAGGGCGTCGCCAGGAAGCTCGGCGAGTTTCGCGAAAAGACCAGGCGCGCTGGTTTTCCGGATTTACACCTGAATATGGTGCTTATGGAGATGCCGGTCCTGCCTGGCGAAGCCGATATGAAGGTGGATTTGGGCGGGCGCATGAGCCAATTGGGCTTTTCTTCGACATCGTCGTATGTCTGGTGCCATCACGTCGGATTCGAGCAGCTGAAGATGCCGTACAACGAGTTGCTGGATGCATACTTGAAGGTCTGGGACGGGATTCTGGAGAGATTCACCACTGTGCCATACTATCCCAATGTCTCGGTGGGCTGGGACCCCTCGCCGCGGACTATGCCGACCGATTCGTGGTCATTTGATCACGGCTATCCCTACAGCGGGGTCTATGATGGCAACACCCCGGAGAACTTCAAGCGCGCCCTCGTGATGATCCGCGACCGTGCGCTTTCGCAGAAGATTCCAGCCATGAGCATCAATGCCTGGAACGAGTGGACCGAGGGGGCGATGCTGGAGCCGGAGCAGGAATACGGCTACGGCTATCTTGACGCCATCCGGGAAGTCGTGGACACTAAGCCACCCGCCGCCATCAAAACCGCATGAAGAAGCCATACTTCGCCTACCGCTCCTTTTGGCCGCAATTGGAGGCCAAAAGACAATTTGCAGAACTCGGCGTCAAGCAATTCTGCGTATTCAGCGTCCATTCCGCCAACAGCATGGGCGAGCCATACTGCCTGAATGACCCGACCTGGAAGTGGTATGACGTCTATGACTTCGCGCCCTTCGACCGCGAGGTGGATGAAATTCTCGCCATTGCGCCGGATGCGCGGATCCTGTGCCTGGTGGATTTGAACTCGCCGCTGTGGCTGGCACGGCAGCAGAGCGTCGATAGCTTCCCCCAGCTGACTTGTGCCGAATGCGACGATGGCTGGCGGCTGGAGACCGGAAAGTATCTGGATGCCTTCATGGGCCACGCCGAGGAACGCTATGGGGATGTCATCGACTGCTTTGTGCTGATGTGCGGCTTCACTGACGAATGGATGGACAATTCCTGTGGATGCGCCAGCGAAGGCAAATTCCGCCGTTACCGCCAGTGGTGCCGTGAGCGTGGGCTGCCGGTCCCGGAGGGGGTGCCATCCTCGATATACAGCAATACGTCGCTGGATTGCGAAGAAGCCGTGCAGTACTGGCGCTTCCATGGCGAGTTCAACGTGGATACAATCCTGCACTTTGCCGCGAAAACCCGCAACCACCTGAGTCTCGGGCAGGAAATCGGCGTCTTCTATGGCCATGTCCTGGAGCTGGGGGCAATCTCGCGCCAGCGCAGCCACCTCGATTACGAACGGCTGCAACAGTCGCCGTTGATCGACTTTGTCATCAGCCCCGGCGACTACGAGGACCGGGCCATGGGCGGCGGCAGTGGCTTCATGAGCCCGAATGGCACGATCCACCTCAATGGCAAGGGATGCCTCTATGAGATCGACCACGCCACGCATACCGGCAATCTGTCGCCATCGCCGTATGCCAGCGCGTCATTCATCAGCAAATGGAAGGACATCGCCGAGGATGTGGCGGGCATCCGGCGCGAGTTTTGCCGCACGCTCTTCCATGGCGCGTCGCTGTGGTGGTTCGACATGTGGGGCGGCTTCTACGAGCTGCCGGAACAGCTGGCGGCGATCCGCCAGTGCCTCCGGATATGGGACAATTACGCCGACCGCACCTTCGAGCCGGATGCACAGGTCGCGCTGGTGGTGGACCCCGAGGGCATTCTGCGGTTGCCGGCCACCGGCAATTACCTCGACGACTATCATCTGTTCATGCCGGCGCTCAATTCGCTAAACCGCCTTGGCGCGCCATATCGGGTCTATTCGATGAATGACCTGGCGTCGCTGCCGCGCGAAATCAGGCTGCTGATCCTGGTGGCGCCGTATGCGATTCCCGCGGAGGCGTCAGGGCGGGTCGCCGCCACGCGATGCCTATGGTGCGGGCCTCAGGGCGCCGCCATCGACGGTTTGCCGGGGACGCGGATCGCGGATGTCCGGCAGCTCACGCCGCAGCTCCTGCGCAGTGAAGCGGAAAGCGCGGGCGTGCATATTTATATCGACGAGCCGTGTCCGGTCTGGGCGGGGCGCAATCTGCTTTCGGTGCATGTCGCAACCGGCGGCCGTCGGGTCATCCGTCTGCCCCATCCCGCCAAATATGTCAGGGAGCTGTTCAGCGGCGGGACCGCCGATGCGGACGGGCAGTCATTTTCCTGGGAGTTCTCCACTCCGGACACCGCGTTGTTTGAAATCAGCCGGCAATAGAATGCCGGTGTCCGGAAGGGGCCGGCCGCAGAATGGCCGCGGGTGCAAGCCTGGGGGTCATCCGCCGGCAGCCGCGTTCTGCTTCAATTCGGCAAGCCGCTCCTCGAACTCCTGGTTGAGCTTCTCCAGTTCGGTGGACGCCTCTTCCCAAATCCAGGTCTGGCTCTCGGACTCTTCGTTGATCTGCGCCAGACGGCGGTTCAAGGCGGAGAAGTCCACCGACTCGCCTTCAGGCGGCGAGTTGAGCTGGGCGTAGATCCGCTGCTGCTCCTCCTCCAGCGCCGCGATCCTTTCCTCGCACTCGGCGACCTTCTGCTCGTACGGGCGGCGGAGCTTGCCGAAGCTCTGCCGCAAATAGGACTCCTGGCGCTTGAGATCGCGGTAGTTCATGCCGCCGCTGTCGGACTTGCGCGCCGTCGCGTCCGCCTTGCCCGGAGAGGCCGGGGAGCGCTTTTCCATTGATGGCTGCCGGGACGGTCGGGGCTGCCGGGACGGCGCGGCATTCACCGCCGCGGGCGCGGGGGACGAGGCGGCATTGGCGGCATTGGCGGCTTCTTCCTCCTGAAGCTTCTGACGGTAGTAGTCGTATCCGCCATAATAGCGGGTGATGCCGCGCTCGTCCATGGCGAAGATGGTGTTGGCCACTCCGCGGACAAATTCGATGT
The DNA here is from genome assembly GCA_934661755.1 of uncultured Lentisphaeria bacterium. Lineage (GTDB taxonomy): Bacteria > Verrucomicrobiota > Lentisphaeria > Oligosphaerales > Oligosphaeraceae > CAKUJM01. Next base: position 3,633 of record CAKUJM010000044.1, read on the forward strand.
CATGGCTGACCAGCGCAATGGTGCCCTTGTAGTTTGCCAATGCATCCTGCAGCGCCTCGCGGGCGTGGATGTCCAGGTGCGTGGTCGGCTCGTCAAGCAGCAGGAAATTCAGCGGCCGCAGCAGCAACCGTGCCAGCCCCAGGCGGACCTTCTCGCCGCCGGAAAGCACCGCGACCTTCTTTTCAATCGCCTCGCCATGGAAGCCGAAGCTCCCCAAAAGGGCGCGGACCTCCGACTCGCTGCGATCGGCGCTGTAGCTCTTGGCGGTCTCGTAGATGGTCGCCTCCGGATCCATGGTCTCGGCATAGTCCTGGGACTGGTAGCCCTCCATGACGCCGTGGCCGGTGACGACCCGGCCGCCGGTTGGCTGCATCTTCCCCGCAATCAGCCGCAGCAGCGTGGTCTTGCCCATGCCGTTGAGTCCGACAAAGGCCGCATGGTCGCCGCGCATCAACCGCAGGTTGCACCCGGACAGGATCTCGCGCCTGCCATCGTAGGAAAATGAAAGATCCTCCAGGCGCACGACTTCGTCGCCGCATCGCGGCGGCTCGGGCAGCCGGATCCGCGGACCGCCGGTGGAGACCTCCTGGATCTCGACCTCCTCCAATTTGTCGAGCTGCTTCTGGCGGCTCTGGGCCTGCGCAGCCTTGGTGGCCTTGTACTTGAAACGGTCGATGAAGCGCTCCAGCTGTTCCTTGCGGCGGTCGATGTTGCGTTTCTGGGCCAGCAGCAGCTCGTGCCTGGCCTGGCGCTCGCGCATGTACTGCGCATAGTTGCCGGGGTAGCGGGTGACATGGCCGCCCATGACCTCCAGCGTGACATTGGTCAGCGAATTGAGCAAATAGCGGTCGTGGGAAACCAGCAGCAGCGTCCCCGGATAATTGCGCAGATAGTCGCGCAGCCACTCCACCGCGGGGACGTCCAGGTAGTTGGTCGGCTCGTCGAGGATCATCACATCCGGCTGGGACGCCAGCACCCGCGAGAGCTCGGCGCGGATCTGCCAGCCGCCGGAAAAGCTCCGGAAGGGGTCGTTGAAGCGCGTGACCGCAAAGCCCAGGCCGCTCAGGATCGTCTCCGCGCGGTTGCGCAATTCATAGCCGCCCAGATGCTCGAAGCGGGTCTGGAGGTCGCCCAGCCGTTTCAGCATCCGCTCCTGGTCGGCACCCGCCGCATCCGGCAGCTGCGACTCCAGCTCATCCATCTCGTGCTGGATCTGGTTGATCTCCGGCATCGCATTCTCCACGTACCCGATCAATGTCGAGTCGATCGAATGCGCATTGAGCTGCTGCCGGACATAGCCCAGGCGCAGCGACGACGGATAGGCGATGTCGCCATGGTCCGGAGTGCTGTTGCCGGCAAGCATCTCCAGGAGCGTCGATTTGCCGGCGCCGTTGGGGCCGACAAAGCCGACCCGCTCGCCGTCGTGGATGGCGAAATTGGCCTCGGCAATCACCTGCTGGCGGCCGAAGTTCTTGCTGACGCTGATGAACTGGATCATTCCGCCTTCTTCTTAAGCCGCACCATCTTCAGGCTGCGGGGGGATGCGCTTACGATGTCGATGCCGAAATCCTCGGTTTCGACATGCTCGCCGGTGCGCGGAATGCGTCCGAGCCGCGCCATGATGTAGCCGCCGATGGTGTCGTAGCCGTCCTCCTCCGACAACTCCATGTCCAGCGCCTGGTTGACTTCCCAGATGGTGAGCCGCGCATCGGCCAGCAGCGTCCCGTCCGCCTGGGGGACGAGGCCGTCGGCGCCGTGTTCCTCCCGATCGTATTCGTCACGGATCTCGCCGACGATCTCCTCCAGGACATCCTCGATGGTGACGACGCCGGCGGTGCCGCCGTATTCATCCAGGACGATGGCGATGTGGATCCGCCGCCGCCGGAAGTCGTTGAGCAACTCGGCGACATTCTTGGTCTCCGGGATGAACACCGGCGGGTGCAGCAGCGCGGTCAGCGGCTGGCCGGGCTTGAAATTGCGCTCGTCAAGCAGATCCTTGGCGTAGAGCACCCCGGTGATGCTGTCGATGTTGTCCTTGTATACCGGTATCCGGCTGTGGCCGCTTTTGGCGATTGCCAGCTTGGCCTCCGCGATGGAGCATCCCTCGCTGATGGCGCTGATGTCCACCCGCGGCGTCATGACCTCGTGCACCAGGGTCTTGTCGAGGGTCATGACCCCGTTGAGCATGCGTTTTTCATCCGACTCCAAGTCGTTGATGGTGTCGGATGCGGCATTGTCCTGGGGCGAGCCGTCGTCATCGTCCTCCACCAGCGAGAGGATCTCGTCTTCCGCCGAAATCTGGGAGCTGTCCTCGGCGTCGGTGGTCCGTGCCAGCTTGCGGGCGAAGGCGTTGAGCGGCATCAGCACGACTGCCAGCGGCCAGCGGAGGAGGTCATAGAGCCCGGCGGCCATCCGGATCAGGATGGCGGTGCCGCGCAGCGTGAGCGCCAGGTCGGTCATCTCCAGCGCGACCGCCCCCGACAGCAGCATTGCGGCCGCCACGATCCAGCGCAGATGGCCGGGCAGGGCGGCGGCGGATCCGAACCAGATGGTCCAGCCGCTTACCGCCACGCAGATCGACAGCAGCAGCGCGATCCGGCAGCAGCTCTGGATCTGCGGCAGCTCGGGCAGGTACTCGCGGAGCGCTTCGGCGCGCTCGCGGTCCTTGTCCTTCAGCTTGCGCAGCCATGCCCGGTTGAAAGTCTCCAGCTTGACAGTCGCCTCCAGCAGGAACAACGCCGCCAGCGTGGCGATGAATGAGATGCTTGCGATGATGGTATTTGTCATACGCTCCGGATAAATGGCGGGCGGCGGCGCCGAAGCCATACGATGGCGGCGCCGCCATGCACAGGGCGCTTCTGGCGGCTATTTGAAGGAGTCGATCTGGCCGCGGATCCGCGCGAGCTTCTCTTCGGTCTCGGCGCGCTTCTGACGCTCGGCCTCCACCACCGCCGCGGGTGCATGCTCCACGAAGCTGGCATTGGAGAGCTTCCGGTCGATGACCGCGATGTACTTGACCGCCTCGTCCTCCTGCTTGCGCAGCCGCGCGACCTCGGCGGCTACGTCAATGATCCTGGCCAGCGGGACGAAGACGTTGCCGAGGGAGGAGACCGCCACGCCGCAGGGGCCTTCAGGACGGTCGCCGAAGGTGACGGCACCGGCGTTGAGCAGCGCCTTGAAGGATGCCTCGTCGCGCTCCAGGAAGGCCTGCGCGGAGCTGTCGGCGGGGGTGACCACCACGTCGAGGGCGCGGCTGGGGGCGATCTGGTAGTTGGCGCGCAGATTGCGCACCGCGCGGATCAGCTCGAACTTGGCGGCATCCAGCTTTTCGGTCTCGTCATCCGCGCCGAGCTGCCGCATCCGCGCGGCGGGGATCCGGGCGGGCCAGTCGGCGACCATGATCGAGTCCTCCTCGCCGCAGAAGCCCATCTGGTGGAAGAGCTCGTCGGTGATGAAGGGCATGAAGGGATGGAGGAGCTTGAGGAAGGTCCCCAGGCAGTAGTCGAAGACCTGCAGGGTCGGGCTGCTTTCGCCGGACGGCGCGTTGAGCGCCGGCTTGGCGGACTCCAGATACCATGCGCAGAACTCGTTCCAGACAAATTCATAGAGCGATTTCACCGCGTCGTTGAAGTTGAACTGCTCCAGGTCGGAGGTGACGGTGCCGACGATCTTGTTGAGGCGCGAGAGAATCCACTGGTCGTCCGGACGCAGGTCGGCGGCCTCCAGGCTGCTGATGTCGCTCCAATTGCGGTCCGAGACGCCGTGCTGCAGCCGGAAGCGCACCACATTCCACAGCTTGTTGGCGAAATTGCGGCCGGTCTCGCATTTTTCATTGGCGAACTTGATGTCCTGCCCGATGGGCGCCAGGTAGATGATGGTGAAGCGCAATGCGTCGGCGCCGTAGGTGTTGACCACGTCGATCGGGTCCGGGGAGTTGTTGAGGCTCTTGGACATCTTGCGGCCCTGGGCGTCGCGGATGATCGAGGTGAAGTAGACGCTGCGGAAGGGGATCTTGCCGGTGAAATGCAATCCCGCCATGATCATCCGGGCGACCCAGAAGAAGATGATGTCCGGACCGGTCACCAGGGTGTCGGTCGGATAGAAGTACTCCAGCTCCGGGGTCTGCCTGGGCCAGTCGAAGACCGAGAATGGCCACAGCCAGGAGCTGAACCAGGTGTCCAGGACGTCCTCCTCCTGGTGGAAGGCGGTGCCGCCGCACTCGCATTGCCGGGGCGCCTCGTGGCCGACATGGACCTTGCCGCATTTGTCGCAGTAGTATGCGGGAATGCGATGGCCCCACCACAGCTGGCGGGAAATGCACCAGTCCTTGATGTTCTCCATCCAGTGCAGGTAGGTCTTGACCCAGCGCTCCGGATAGAATCTGATCTGTCCGGAGGTGACCGCCTCGATGGCCGGGCGCGCCAGATCCTCCATTTTCACAAACCACTGGTCGGAAAGCCGCGGCTCGACCGGCACGCCGCCGCGCTCGGAATAGCCGACCTGGTGGGTGTAGTCCTCAATTTTCTCCAGCAGCCCCAGCTCGGTGATCTTCTCCACCACCAGCTTGCGTGCGACGCTGCGGTCAAGGCCGTCGAACTCCTTGCCCGCCAGCGCATTCATGGTGCCGTCGTCATTCATGATGTTCGGCATGGCCAGGCCATGGCGGCGGCCGACCTCGTAGTCGTTGGGGTCGTGAGCGGGGGTGATCTTCACCGCGCCGGTGCCGAAGCCCATCTCGACATAGTCGTCGGCGATCAGCGGGATTTCACGGCCGGTGAGCGGCAGCTTGAGCATCTTGCCGATCTTGCCGGCATAGCGTTCGTCCCTGGGATTGACCGCGACCGCGGTGTCGCCCATGAGGGTCTCCGGACGGGTGGTGGCGATGGTGACATGGCCGCTGCCGTCGGCAAAGGGATAGTTGAAATACCACAGGTGGCCGCGCTCCTCGCGGTAGATGACCTCCTCGTCCGAAAGCGCGGTGCGGGACTTCGGGCACCAGTTGATGATGCGGTGCCCGCGGTAGATCAGCCCCTCGTTGTAGAGCCGGATGAAGACCTCCTGGACCGCCTTGGAAAGGCCGTCGTCGAAGGTGAAGCGCTCCCGCGGCCAGTCGCAGGCGGTGCCGATGGTGCGCAACTGCCTGATGATCTTCCCGCCGTATTTTTCCTTCCAGGCCCAGACCTCCTCCAGGAACTTCTCACGCCCGAGATCGTAGCGGGTGAGATTGCGCTCCTTCTTGAGCATCGCCTCGACCTTGGCCTGGGTGGCGATGCCGGCGTGGTCCATGCCCGGGACCCAGCAGGTCTGGCGTCCGCGCATCTTCTCGAAGCGGATCAGGATGTCCTGGAGCGTGTTGTTCAGGATGTGGCCGAGGGTGAGCATGCCGGTCACATTCGGCGGCGGGATGACGATGGTGTACGGAACCCTGGTGCTGTCGACCTTGCCGTTGAAGTATCCGCGTTCCTCCCACTTCTTATACCATTTGGCCTCGACTTCCGAGGGCGCGTATGCCTTGGACAATGTTTCTTCGCTCATGGATGGACTGTATCTGGATGTGACCGGAGTCTCCCGGTGGTTGAAATCGCCGCTGAAATGACATGCCGACGCGTACAGCCGCACAATGTAATGCCTCAATGGCGCGCCGTACGGCGGGGGATTTTTTTACACGGTGAAATGCCGTCCGTCGGCAGGGCATTATATTCTGTCCGTTTTCCGGCTTCCATGGCGGCGGGCACTGTCGCCGGGGAGGCCGGCGGGCCTCCTGAGCGGGATGCCTTGCACCGGCATTCCAGAATGTTGAAATTCCCAAGGAAGACAATTTAGCATGAACACCAAAGAAGTCGACAACATGTGCTGTGTGGCCAAGGGCTGCAACCATGGTCCCGCACCGATTCCCGAGGAGGGAAAGTGGGTCCAGGCGAAGGAAATCGGGGACATCTCCGGATTGACGCACGGCGTGGGCTGGTGTGCGCCGCAGCAGGGCGCCTGCAAGCTGACCCTGAATGTCAAGGGCGGCATCATCCAGGAGGCGCTGATCGAGACGATCGGCTGCTCCGGCATGACCCACTCCGCGGCGATGGCCTCGGAGATCCTGATCGGCAAGACGATTCTGGAGGCGCTCAACACCGACTTGGTCTGCGATGCCATCAACACCGCGATGCGCGAGCTCTTCCTGCAGATCGTCTATGGCCGCAGCCAGAGCGCCTTCAGCGAGGGCGGCCTGGTGATTGGCGCCGGGCTGGAGGACCTGGGCAAGGGCCTGCGGTCGCAGGTCGGCACCATGTACGCGACTTTGGAGAAAGGCCCCCGCTATCTGGAGATGGCCGAGGGATACTGCACCCGGATGGCGCTGGATGAGAACAGCGAAGTCATCGGATACGAGTTCGTCTCGCTGGGCAAGATGACCGATTTCATCAAGAAGGGCGATGATCCGAACACCGCATACGAGAAGGCCAAGGGCCACTACGGGCGTTTCGAGGGTGCCGCCAAGTACATTGATCCCCGCAAGGAATAGGAGGTATCTACAGATGGCTCAATTTGAAGGTTACGAGCGCCGCGAGGCCAAGATTCTCGCCGCATTGAAGGAATACGGCATTGGCTCCATCGACGAGTGCAAGGCGATCTGCGCCGCCAAGGGCATCGACCCGTACAAGATCGTCGAGGAGACCCAGCCGATCTGCTTCGAGAACGCGAAGTGGGCGTACACGGTTGGCGCCGCCATCGCGATCAAGAAGGGCGATGTGAAGGCCGCCGACGCGGCCGCCGACATCGGCATCGGGCTGCAGTCTTTCTGCATTCCGGGATCGGTGGCCGAGAACCGCAAGGTCGGCCTTGGCCACGGCAATCTGGGCGCGATGCTGCTCTCCGACTCCACCGAGTGCTTCTGCTTCCTGGCCGGGCACGAGTCCTTCGCCGCGGCCGAAGGCGCGATCAAGATCGCGCTCAATGCCAACAAGGTCCGCAGCAAGCCGCTGCGGGTCATCCTCAACGGCCTGGGCAAGGACGCCGCGTACATCATCAGCCGGATCAATGGCTTCACCTACGTCAAGACCCAGTTCGATCCGCTCACCGAGGAGGTCCGGGTGGTCGAGGAGAAGCCCTTCTCGACCGGCGCCCGCGCGGCGGTCAAATGCTATGGCGCGGACAATGTCCCGGAGGGCGTGGCGATCATGCGGCTGGAGAATGTCGGGGTGTCCATCACCGGCAATTCCACCAACCCGACCCGCTTCCAGCATCCGGTGGCCGGGACCTACAAGAAGTGGTGCGTCGAAAACGGCCGCAAGTACTTCTCGGTGGCCTCCGGTGGCGGCACCGGGCGCACCTTGCATCCGGACAACATGGCGGCGGGCCCGTCCTCGTATGGCATGACCGACACCATGGGACGCATGCACTCCGACGCCCAGTTCGCCGGATCATCGTCGGTCCCGGCGCACGTCGAGATGATGGGGCTCATCGGCATGGGCAACAACCCGATGGTCGGCGCCACTGTCGCCGTCGCCGTCGCGGTTGAGGAATGCATGAAGAAGTAGCCCGGGAACGCGAGGCGCGGCGCAGGCGTGGCGCCTCGTGGATCCATGGCCCGCACCTGCGCCGGCATCCTCTTGAAGCCGGCTTGGCGAAAAGGCCATGGATTCCCCCGACTCCCCGCGGATCTTCCGTGCAGTGGCGTGATTGCATTCGCGGCCTTGCCAGGGCTGCGGGCAGTCACGCCGCCGCGTATTCCAGGCTTTCACCAGTATCGCTGACGCCGTGTCGTATTGGCAGCCATATCTACCCTATAACGCGCTGGCGTGCCGCTATTGCGAAATCGGCACCAAGGGGCGCAACCGCACGACCTTCGAACGCCATTTGCGCGAGTCGCTGGAGCGGCTGCTGTCGCCGGTCTTCCCCCAGCTGAAATTTCTCTACGACCACGGCCGGATATTCATCACCTTTGGCGCCGGCGCCACCTTGAGCCGTGAACAGCACGACTTCCTGCGGCGGCAGATACCGTCGCTTCCCGGAGTGGCGTCGCTGTCGCCGGGATTCCTGGTCGAGACCACTCCGGAGGCGCTGCACGAAGTCCTGTCGTCGTCGTTTCCGGCGGTGCTGCCGGCGTTTTTGGCGGCGTTTCCGGAGGAGCGCGACCGCACCTACACCATGCGGGTCAATCGCGCCAACAAGCGCTTCCCGGTGCGCTCGGCGGATCTGGAGCGGGACTACGCCCGGGAGCTGCTTCCCGGAAGCGGCCTGAAAATCGACCTCAACCACGGGAAGCTGCGCATCGACGTGGACATCCGCTACGAACACGTCTTTGTCGACTACGAGCGCATTGAGGGGCCAGGCGGGCTGCCGGTGGGCAGCGGCGGCGGCGTGCTGGCGCTGCTTTCCGGGGGATTTGACTCGCCGGTGGCCTGCTACGAGATGATGCGGCGCGGCTGCCATGTGGACTTCGTCACCTTCCACAGCTCGCCATACACTCCGCCGGCCACCCTCACCAAGGTTTGCGGGCTGGTCCGGCAGCTCAACGCCTTCCAGAAGCGCGGACGGCTGGTGGCGGTCAATCTGCTGCCGGTGCAGAAGGCGATCCGCGACAACTGCACCGAGAAGAACCGCACCGTCCTCTATCGGCGGAGCATGATGCGCCTGGCCGCGCATGTCGCGCGCCATTTCGGCGACGAGGCGCTGGTGACCGGCGACAACCTGGGGCAGGTCGCCAGCCAGACCCTGCGCAATCTGGACATCATCGGGCGCGCCACCAGGATGCTGATCCTGCGGCCGCTGCTCACCTTTGACAAACTGGAGATCATCGCCAGGGCGGACCGGATTGGCACCCGTGCCCTTTCGGCGGAGCAGGTCCCGGATTCCTGCACGGTCTTCGCGCCTTCCAACCCCTCCACCAGGGCGCAGCTTTTTGCGGTCGAAGCCGATGAAGCCCGCCTGGACCTGCCGGCGCTGCTGCGGCAGTGCATGGAGGGGACGGTGATGATGAATCCGGCCACCTTCGACGAGTACGGCTTTCCCGAGCTGCTGGGCCGGCCGATTGACGATTTGGGGAAGCCGTGATGCCGCCGCGCCGGTGCATAAAGGACCTCGATGACGGGGAATTGCGGCAGTGGCTTGCGGCGCATTCACAGCCGGCCTTCCGTGCCCGGCAAATTTGCGGCTGGCTCTATGGCGGGGGCTTCGCGGCGGATTTTGCGGCCATGGACAACCTGCCCAGGGCATTGCGCGATGAACTCGACGCGCACTTCACCGCCTGCGCGGTGACTGCGCGCGAACGGCTGGTGGACCAGGAGGACGGCACGATCAAATGGCTCTGCGAGCTGGCCGACGGCAATGCCGTCGAGACTGTCCTGATCCGGGTTCCCGGACGCAGCACCGTCTGCATTTCCACCCAGGTGGGCTGTCCGGTGCGCTGCGTCTTCTGCGCCAGCGGCCGCGGCGGGCTGGTGCGCAACCTGACAGCATCCGAAATCATCGACCAGGTGCTGCTGGCGTGCCGCGAGCTGGGATCGCGGGTGGACAACATCGTGGTCATGGGCATGGGCGAGCCGCTGCTCAATCTCGGCAACCTGGGCGCGGCGCTGGATCGGCTTTCCCGCCCGGAGACAATCCGGCTTGGCGATCGCCATGTCACCATCTCCACCAGCGGAATCGTCCCCGGAATCCGCGAGCTGGCGCAAATGCGGCGCAGCTGGAATCTGGCGCTGTCGCTGCATGCGGTGACCGACGAGGAACGCGCCCGGCTCATCCCCACGGCGCTTCGCTATCCGCTGGAGGAGATCTTCGCGGCCTGCGAATGCCATCGGCAGCTGACCAACCGGATGCTGACCCTGGAGTACGCGCTGATCGCCGGCCGCAATGACGACGCGGCGCGCATGGACAAGCTTGCGCAGATCGCGCATCGCCTCCGTGCCAAGGTTAATCTGATCCCCTGCAATCCGGCGGGGGGCGACTGCATGGCGCCGGAGCTGCGGCGATGCCGGCAATGCGTGGCGGAGCTGTCCGGACGGGGAGTCCAGGCGACGCTGCGCCTGAGCCATGGCCGCAATATCATCGCCGCCTGCGGACAGCTCCGGGAACGGAGGAAAACGGAGGATAACGCCTAACTGCCAGCCAATTATGAAAAAGATCTCCATCGCATTCTGCATCATCATGGCACTGTTGCCGGCGCTGGCCATTGCCGGCGGGGATGCAACCAGTCCAACCACCACCAAAAATAGAGGAGCTGCAAACATGGCAGAAATCACCACCGGCAACCCGGTCATCCGGATTGCGACCTCCAAGGGCGATATGCTCGCGGAGCTGTACGAGGACGAATGCCCGAACACCGTCGCCAACATGATCGCGCTGGCCGAGGACGGATTCTACCGCGGGATGTCCTTCCATCGCGTCATCAACGGCTTCATGGCCCAGGGCGGTTGCCCGTTCTCCAAGAAGGAGATGGCCAATGCCGGAACCCCCGGCACCGGTGATCCCGGATACCGCTTCGCCGACGAGTTCAGCAAGAAGCTGCGCCACACCGGCCGCGGCGTGCTGTCGATGGCCAACTCCGGCCCGAACACCAACGGCAGCCAGTTCTTCATCACCTTTGTCGACACCCCGTGGCTGGACGACCACCACGCCGTCTTTGGCAAGATCATCGACGGTCTGGATGTCCTGGACAAGATCGAGGCGGTCGGCAGCCAGTCCGGACGCACTTCCGAACGGGTCACCTTCAATATCGAGGTGGTGTCCAAGCGCGACCACGCATACAACGTCGAGAAACTGCCGCCACGCCGCGCGATGTGGTAAATTGCGCGCCCCGCGCCGGAGACTGTCCGCCGCCGGCCCGACCCACCCACTGACAAGCACTTCTATCATAATGGCAAACGTCTATCCATTTTCGGCCTGGCTGCCCGCCGCCCGGGATGCCGAGGTGATTTCCTCGCTACCATACGATGTGATGAGCCGCCAGGAGGCCCGGAAGATGGCGGAGGGCAACCCCTTCTCATTCCTGCGGGTCACCTGCGCAGACCTGGAATTCGGCGACGAAGTCTCCAGCTATGACGACGCCGTCTACCTGCGCGCCAGGGACAATTGGCAGAAGCTCACTGAATACGAGCGGCTGCTGACCCGGGACGCCGCGCCATCATACTACGTCTACTCGCAGGTGATGGACGGACGGCGGCAAAGCGGAATTGTCGCCTGCGCATCGGTTGGCGACTACAAGGCCGGCGTGGTCCGCCGCCACGAACTCACCCGGCAGGCCAAGGAGGACGACCGCACCCGCCACATCCTCACCACGGCGGCGCAGACCGGCCCGGTGTTCCTGGCCTACCGCGACAGCGACACCCTGGTGGAAATCATGAATGAGACCATGGCCTCGCAGGCGCCGCTGTTTGACTTCAATGCCGAGGACGGCATCCGCCATGCCGGCTGGCGGATTCCCGCATCGCAGAATGACGCGGTGGCATCGGCGTTCGACGCCATCCCCATCCTCTATATCGCCGACGGCCATCACCGCGCGGCGTCGGCGGCGCGGGTCTACGACATGCTTCACGGCAGCGGCGAAAGCGACCGTTTCCTGGCGGTCATTTTCCCGCAAAGCCAGCTGCGGATCCTGGCCTACAACCGGGTCCTCCATGGGCTCAATGGCATGGACAGCACGCAGTTCCTGGAGCGGCTGCGGTCGGTCGGCACGCTGGTGGACAACGCCCCGGCGACGCCGCGGCGCGCCGGCGAGGTCTCGCTGTACATCGGCGGAAAATGGCATGGCCTGGCCTTCGCCAGACGCCATCCTGAGGACCCGATCGCCGATCTGGATGTCAGCCTGCTGCAGGAACAGGTCCTCGCGCCGATGCTCGGCATCGATGATCCGCGCACCTCGAAGCTGATTGACTTCGTCGGCGGAATCCGCGGGACCGCGGAGCTGGAACGGCTGGTCGATGGCGGCGAATGCGTCGCGGCATTCTCGATGCACCCCACCTCGCTGGAACAGCTGATGCGGGTCGCCGACGCCAATGGCATCATGCCGCCCAAATCCACCTGGTTTGAGCCTAAATTGCGCGACGGGCTTTTCACTCACAGCCTGAATTGATCGACGGTGCCTAAACCCAAACAAGACCCGTCGGCAGCCGGCAGGCGGCACGGCGGGATTTGCGCACGATAGCCATGAACAGCCTGAACATCACCGACAGCCAGCAAATCGCCATCGGGGGCGTCCCCGTGGCGGAGCTGGCCGAACAATACGGCACGCCGCTGTATGTCTACGACGAGTCGCGCATCCGCGCCAATTTCCGCCGGGCGCTGGCGGCCTTCCGCCGGCATTATGACGACTTCCGGTTCTTCTACGCCATCAAGGCCAACAGCAACCTGGCCATCGCCGAGATCCTCCGTCAGGAAGGCGCTGGCATCGACGCCGCGTCAGTCTACGAAATCCAGCTGGCCAAGGCGATCGGACTGGGAGGCGAGGATGTGATGTTCTCCGGGAATTTCCTCTCGGACGACGATATCCGGCAGGGGCTGGAGTCCGGCGTGATCTTCAATCTGGACGACATCGGCCTGCTGCCGCGGGTGCTCCGATACGGCAGGCCTGAGCTGCTGTCCTTCCGGGTCAATCCCGGATATGGCCAATGCGAGGTTGGCGCCTTTGTCTGCAATGCCGGACCGGACGCCAAATTCGGAGTCCATCCCGACCAGGTGCTGGATGCCTACAAGGCCGCGCGCGACGCCGGGATCCGCCGCTTCGGCGCCCACATGATGCCCGGCAGCGCCATCCGGGATCCGGAATACTTCGGGTACATCACTGGATTGATCATGGATATCATCGGCAAGGCCGGGCGCGAACTCGGAATCGATTTCGAGTTCGTCGATCTGGGCGGCGGACTGGGCATCCCGTACAAGCCGGGAGACCATGTCCTGGATGTCGACAAGGCGGCGGAGAATGTCGCCCGGGTCTTCCGGAAGAAAATCGCCCAATATGGCCTCAAGCCGCCGCGGCTGATGATGGAGCCGGCGCGCTATTTTGTCGGCGATGCCGGCTTTGTCATCGGGCGGGTCCAGGCCGTCAAGGACTCCTATTCGCGCATCATCGGCACCGATGTCGGAATGAATGTGCTGGCCAGGCCCGCGCTGTATGGCGCATATCACCATATCTACGTCAATGGCCGCGAAAATGAACCCCGGCGCCCGCTGGGGATGTGCGGGCAGCTCTGCGAAAACACCGATTTCTGGGTGCGGGACCGGATGCTGCCGGAAAATCTGCAGGTCGGCGACCTGGTGGTGGTCGAAAACGCCGGCGCATACGGCTACGCGATGAGCTACCAGTACAACGGACGGCTCCGTCCCGCCGAGGCGCTGGTGAAGGATGGCCGGCATTGGCTGATTCGCCGCCGCGAGGACTTTACCGACCTGGTGCGCGGAGTGGACATCCCCGGGCATCTGCGGTAGCGTGGCCGGAGGGCAAAGCCGTAAAAAAAGGAAAAAACCGTCATGGCGAAGAGCAAGAGCAAAGGCAAATGGCTGAGGATTCTCGGCTGGATGGCCGGTGGCATTGCCATCGGCGTGGTGGTGCTGGCCATCTGCACCTGGGCCGCCATCAATCCGATCATCATGGGCGCGGTGCCGGCAATCGGCAGCAAGGTGACCGGAACTGAGGTGACGCTGGGCGGTGTCGATTTGTCGCTGCTGCGCGGATCGCTTGAGCTCAGGGACTTTGTTGTCGGCAATCCGGAGGGGTACAATACCCCGAACCTGATGAGCGTCGGCAGGATCTACGTCAAGCTGGATTTGCTCTCCGTCTTTTCCGACACGGTCCACATCCAGGCCATTGAGATTCTCGACCCGGTCATCACCTACGAGGTGGGGATGGGCAATTCCAATGTCGGGACGCTTCTGAAGCACTTGGACGGCGGCGGAGCGGCGGCGGATTCGGAGGACTCGGCGGAAAAGCCGTCAGAGACGCCGACGGCCGCAGATGCGGTGCAGAGCGGCGGCAAAAAGGTGGTCATCGACCAGGTCAGCGTGAAGGGCGGGTCTGTTCATCTTTCGGCCAAGCTGATGCAGGGCACTGCGGTGCCGGTGCCATTGCCGCCAATCACCATCAACGGCATCGGCAAGTCCGGGGACGATGGCCGGGCGGATGAGGGCGCTTCGCTGGTTGAGGCCGGCGGACGGATCCTCAAGAGCATCTGCGCTTCAGCGGTGGATGTGGCCGGAAAGGCGTGGAGCGGCCTGGTCGATGTCGGCAAAAGCGCCGGCAAGGCGATTGGCGAGGCCGGAAAAGCCGCCGGGAAGGCGATTGGCGAGGCCGCGGGTGCGGTCAAGAAGCTGTTCACCGAGTAGTCACGGCGCGGACCGGGCTTTGCGCCTGCGCCTCCGGGCCACAGTTGTCGTTTTTTCATAACCAACCAGAGATATCATGTCCTTGTCATGCGGTTTCGTCGGGTTGCCAAATGTCGGCAAGTCCACCCTCTTCAATGCCCTGTCGAATGGCAAGGCGGCGGCGCAGAATTTCCCGTTTTGCACCATCGAGCCCAATACCGGCATTGTGCCGGTGCCGGATCCGCGGGTTGATGCCCTGGCCAAATTGGAGAAATCCGCCAAGGTCGTGCCGGCGACAATGAAGTTCATCGACATCGCCGGGCTGGTTGAGGGCGCCAGCAAAGGCGAGGGCCTGGGCAACCAGTTCCTGTCGAACATCCGCGGCGTGGACGCCGTCGCGCATGTCGTGCGGCTGTTCAAGGACCCGGAGGTCACCCACGTCAAGGAGACGCTGGATCCGGTGCGTGATTTGGAGCTGATCATCACCGAGCTGATGCTGGCGGACCTGGAGCTGCTCCAGCAGCGTCTGGCCAAGTTGCAGAAGCTTTGCCGCTGCGGGACGGATGCCGAGACCAAGGCGGATCTGGAGCTGTCCAGCCGCTTTGCCGACGCGCTGAACGCGGGGCGCCTTCCGCAGTATGACCACTCCAGCGAGGAAGAAGGCAAGCTGGCGTTGCGCATGCAGCTTCTCACCCTGATTCCGGCATTTGTCTGCGCCAATTGCGACGAGGATGCGTACCGCTCCTTCGGCAAGGACGACGTCTCCAGGGCGTTGATTGCCAAGGCCGCCGAACATGGCATGGAGGTGGTGCCGGTGTGCGCCAAATTCGAGGAGGAGCTGCAGGAGCTCACGAAGGAGGAGGCCGCGATGTTCATGCAGGACCTGGGCGCCGAGTGCAGTGGCCTGGAGCAGGTGATCCGCACCGGATACCGGCTGCTCGACTACCTGACCTTCTTCACCACCGGTCCGGATGAAACCCGGGCCTGGACGGTCACCGCCGGGGCGACCGCGCCGCAGGCGGCCGGGAAGATCCATACCGACATGCAGCGGGGATTCATCCGGATGGAGGTGATATCCTACGACGACCTCATGCGGTATGGCGGCTGGAATGCGGCCAAGGAGGCCGGAAAGCTGCGCATCGAGGGCAAGGAATACGTCGTCCAGGACGGCGATTGCTGTTTCGTCCGTTTTTCCGTGTAGTCTGCAGGAATGGCGGCTGCGGCCGTTGTCCGCCGCCCATCTTTTGGGGGAATTGGCATCATGAAGAGCATGACAGGATATGGCCGCGGCGTCGCCGTCGGCGAATGCGGGCGGGTCACCGTGGAGATTTCCGCAGTCAACAGCCGCAAGCAGGTCGATTTGCGCTTTTCCATTCCGAAGGAGTTCGGGATGATGGAGCCGTCCTTGCGACGGCTGGTGCAGCAGCGTCTTTCCCGCGGGAGCCTGTTTGTGGTGGTGGGATGCCAATTTCCGGATGACGCCGCCGGGGTGGGCATCAACCGCGCTGCGGCGCTGCAGGCGTTGCGCCAATTGGACGAGCTGGCGGCGGCGGCGCAATTGCCGCGTCCAGGCCTTGCCGAGCTGCTGATGCTGCCGGGGGTGGTCGATGACGGCCAGGACAGTCGTTATGACGGCCTCAAGGCGCTGGTGGAGCCCGCGCTCAATGAGGCGCTTTCGGCATTGGATGAGAGCCGTTGCCAGGAGGGATTGCGCCTTAAGGCCGACCTGATGGCGCGGGGGCGCCGTCTGGCGGATGGCATTGCCGCCATCGAGGAGCGCGAACCCCAGGCGATGGAGGAGCTGGGCCAGCGGTTGCGCCAGCGCGTTGCCAGGCTGGGCGTGGATCTGCCCGTCGATGACGAGCGGCTGGCCAAGGAGCTGGTGTTCTATGCCGACCGTGCGGATATCGCCGAGGAGCTGGTGCGGCTGAAAAGCCATGTCGTGAAGTTCCATCAGCTGCTGGACAGCGCCGACGACCCCGGGCGGGAGCTGGATTTTCTCGGTCAGGAGATGAATCGTGAAATCACCACGCTTTCGGCCAAGACCGCGGATCTGGCGATTTCCGGCGAGGCGATGGCGCTCAAGGTCGAGATCTCCAAGATCCGCGAGCAAGTCATGAATATCGAGTAGCGCGGGCATGGGATTGGGAATGGAGCTGCTTGCGCCGGTCAATGGCGA
Source organism: uncultured Lentisphaeria bacterium (assembly GCA_934661755.1). GTDB lineage: Bacteria > Verrucomicrobiota > Lentisphaeria > Oligosphaerales > Oligosphaeraceae > CAKUJM01. The sequence goes on from CAKUJM010000044.1 coordinate 20,098, forward strand.
TACTTTGGAGGCCGCCTTGTCCAGCGGCGCCGACGCGGTGTATTTCGGGCTGCGGCGGCTCAATGCCCGCCGTGGCGCCAGGAATTTTTCCCAGTCGGATTTGCCGGCGGTGGTCGAGCGCATCCACCAATGCGGCGCCAAGGCGCATCTTGCCATCAATATCGACCTGGCGCAAAATGAGGTGGCGCTGGCCGCGAGGATGCTGCAGCTGGCACGGCAATGCGGCGTGGATGCGGTGATTGTGCGGGACCCGGCGATCCTGGCCATGCGTCGATTCTTCCCGGGGATGCAATTCCACTTAAGCACGCAATCCGCCGTCTCCACGGAGGCCGGCGTGAGGGCTGCACGGGATCTTCTGCATTGCGACCGCGTGGTGCTGGCCCGGGAGCTGTCGGCTTCGGAGATTGCGGCCTGCGGCGCCGAGGGTGGAATTGAGATCGAGGCATTTGTCCAGGGCGCGCTTTGCTTCTGCTGTTCAGGGCGGTGTCTGCTTTCCAGCTGGGTGGGCGGGCGTTCCGGAAACCGCGGCGCCTGCGCGTCTCCATGCCGCGTTGGCTGGAGCAGCCAGTCCGAGGATGCGGAGACGTGCCGCAAGCCGCTGTCAATGCATGACTTGTGTCTGCTGCCGCATCTTGAGGAGCTGGCGCGCGCGGGGGTGGCGTCGCTGAAAATCGAGGGCCGCCTTAAATCCGCGCCATGGGTCCGGCGCGCGGTTGCCATTTACCGTCGGGCGCTGGATGGCGCAGAGGATGCGGCCGTGGCGGCCGCCGGTGCGGAGGAGCTGGGAAGATATGCCGGCCGGAAACTGACAGATGGGTATTTTTGCGGCCGGACCGCCGATCTTACCGATGCCGATGCCGGACGCGCCCAGGGCGTTGGCGGCAATCCCGGCCAGATGGCCATGGCAGAGGATGCGGCCGCGGTGTCGCCAAGGCTGTCGGTCGAGGTCGAGGAGGATATTTCGCGGGGCACGGTTGTCATTTTCACCTTCAGTGGCGCCACGGAGCGGCTGCGCATTCCGCCGCAGCGGATCGCCAATCCCCGCCGCGCAATTCCGCTGTCGTCGATACTGGAGGAGGCCTTTGCCGCGCTCCCGCGTGACTTTCGCACCATTGAGCGCGAGGTGAATTTTCATGACGGCGCATTGTCGCAGCGGTTGCTGCCCCGGCGTTGCGGTGCTGTCATCGCGGAGGCGCTGGCGGGATTCCTGCGCAATGCCACCCGTGAGGATGACGGCGTGGTGCGGCTTGCCCTCCCGGCGGAAATCCGGCAATTCGTCGTCACGCAATTGCAGTTGCCAAAATCGCCGGAGAACGCCTTGCATCTGGGGGATGCGCCTAATGCGGTACGGATCCCCGCCAGATGCCGGCGGTGGCTGGAGCTGCCGGAGGTGTCCGCCATCCAGGCGGAACGCGTCGTCTTTGTGGTGGATTCTGGCACCGCCATCACGGAATTGGATGATGCGGCGGAGCGGATGGCGGCGGCGGAATGCGTCATGGCCCTGCCGGTGGTATGCTATGGGCGGGATCTTGCGGCGCTGCGCGGACTTGTCAGGTGGGCAGTCGGGAAATCCTGGCGGATTGAGGTCAACTCCTGGGATGCGCTGCAATTGGCGCGCGAAGAAGACGCGCCATTTGATGCCGGTCCCGGAATGGCGGTGCTCAATGGGGCCGCGGCGCATTTCCTGTCGCAGCTGGGCGCCGGATGCGTCACCGCATCCATCGAGGCCGACCGCGAAAAGCTGGAGGCGCTCAGCGGGAATTGCCCCTGCGCCCTCAATATCGTAGTCTTCGGACATCCCGCGCTGATGACCACGCGCGCCATCCTGCCGCCGCCATTTGCCCCGGCGGATCCCGGCCATCCCGGCATCTGCTTCCATGACCGCAGAAACATCACTGTCAGGGCATGGAAGGATGGCGAAATGACTACGCTGCGGCCGGAGGCGCCATTCGACTGGCGGTCGCTGCATAACCGCGCAATTTCCGCCAAATACCTGGAGGCGGATCTGTGCGGCTGCACCAGCCCCGGGCGGGACCTGGCACCCGGCAGGGCGCCATTGCGCTTCAACTACGACCGCGAATTGCGCTGAGTGCGGGATACGGTTTCAGGAGAATAAAAAAAACGCCACGGCGGTCAATGCCGTGACGGGGAAATATATCCATGTGGTACCGGAGGTGGGAGTCGAACCCACATGCCCGTAAGGGCGCCAGATTTTGAGTCTAGTGCGTCTGCCATTCCGCCACTCCGGCGACTCAAATGTCGTAAAACGCGCTTACTATATTCCCTCCCCACGGTATTTCAAATTGCCGCAGGGATTAAATGCCGCCAATCGCAGGCCGCAGCCGTGGCGGAAAAACACTCTCTTCCGTTTTGTAAAGTGTCTGCCAATCGCACACTTTTGGGGATTATGGCGTTGGCGATTGGCAATACTCGGCGGCACGGTTAGCTTAACTGGGTGGTCGGGCGGGGGTACATGGCCATAGGCGCTAACTTGTTTCTAGATTCAAGAATCTTTCTAGCTGTCTTTT
>CAKUJM010000045.1 GCA_934661755.1 uncultured Lentisphaeria bacterium
GGTTAACCCCTCCGCCGCCTGTCGGCGGCACCTCCCCTTGCAGGGGAGGCTGAAGAGCCTAGGGGTTGGCGCCGGGCTTGACGTGCGTCCATGCGCAGTTTGAAGAACGCGTTTTGTTGTAACAACATGATTGTCCAAGGGCGTGCGCCCTTGCTTCCCCGGGGGAGGCAGTGGGGTCCGTTTTTGTAAAGTGTCTGCCAATCGCACACTTTTGAGGATTATGCGTTTTGCGCGGTCTGGCGGGCGATTTTTCCGCTATGGTGTGGCAAATGCCGATCGACCTTGCCAGGAGCCACGCCATGCATGCCATCAAATCCGCCTTCACGCTATTGGAGCTATTGGTTGTCATCTCCATCATCACGATGCTGTGCGCGATGGTGATGCCCTCATTGACCCGGGCTCGATCGGCGGCATTGCGCACGCAATGCACCAGCCAGCTGCGTCAATTGTCGATTGCGATGACCAGCTATTCCGACGACTGGCAGGGGTATTTGCCGCCTTACATCACTTCGGCGCCACCGGAGGATCATCCGGGGCTCAACTGGCCGTCCTGGAGCTATCCGTACTACCAGGAAGTCCGGGTGTTGTCGTGTCCGGCCTCTCCGGGGAAGGTCCCGGCGGCCACGCCCGCAGGTTTTCGCGAATACGATGGGTCGTATGGCTGGAATTATGATGGCACCCAGGGCAACCGCGGGCCATTATGCGTCTACATCCGCCAGCCGTCCAATGGCTACTTGCTCATGGATTCCGGCGACTCCTGCATCATCTACGGCGCGAACACCTGGGAGAACCTGATGGAGGAGCTGGATCTGGATTGGGATTCCGGCGCGGAGGGCTGCAACCGCCATGACGGGCAGGTCAATATCGCCTTTGTGGACGCCCATGTATCCCGGCGCAACCTCACGCAATTCCTGTCGGCGCCCTGCAAGTCCGGGTCGCCGCCGTGGTATATTCCCTGGAAGGACGGCGAGTTGATCCCCGGCGAGATTCCCTTCCCTAACCGCTAGCGGCGGTGTGGGAAGGCCGTCCGCCGCCATACAGCCAGGCGGCGGCCACCGCGGTGAACGGCGCCACCAGCACCAGCGCGAAGCTGCCGATCAGGGTCTTGACCGCCTCCGAGGCCACCAGCGGGTTGTTGAGGAAATCCATCACCGGCGTCCCCTGGGCGCAGAACATCATCAGCAACGTGATGTATCCGCCCGAATAGGCCAGCAGCAGCGTGGTGGTCATGGTGCCGACGACACTGCGGCCGATGCGCATCCCCGACCACAGCAATTCCCGCCGCGCCAGCGTCGGGTTGTGTCTGGCGACCTCCTCCACGCCGGATGCGATGTCCATTCCCAGGTCCATGACCGCGCCGGAGGACGCCAATATCATTGCGCCGACGAAGATGTCGCCCAGATCGAGATGGTCGTAGCCGCTGTAAAGCAGCGCCTGTGCATACGGCAGGGTGGCGCCATTGATCTTCATGAGCATCGTAAACAGATGCGCCATGAGCAGTCCCGCCAGCACCCCGGCGCTGGCGCCCAGGAACGACGCGGTTCCCTTCCGGGTGGGGCCGGCCACCAGATAGCAGATCGCCGCAGTCAGGAAGCACACTGCGGCGAATATCGTCCAGGACGGCGGCCATCCCCGCAGCGCCAGCGGTATGACCATCTTCCAGATCACCAGGCAGCTGAGCACAAAGCTGAAAAGCGCCTTGACGCCGACCCAGCCGCCGAAAATGCAAAGCAAGGCGCAGAAGAGCGCGAAAAGGCACAGCGTCCAGCCGGTCCGCCAATGATCCTGGGCGGCAAGCACCGTCTTCCCCGGCACGCACTCCGGCGGCAGAATCACCACCGCGCAGTCGCCGGGCAGAAAATGCTTGTCCAATTCCATCTGCGCCCGGATTTCATTGACTGCGGAAAAGCGCCTTCCGGCAAATTCGCCGTCAAGGACCTCCACCTGCAGCAGCTGCGATCCGAATTGCAGCAATCCATGCGTCTGCAAGGCGGCGTCGTCAATCGACAGCACCCGCGCACGGACACGCTGGTTGCCGTCGGCGGCCAATCTGGGCGGCGATGGAATGAAGCACACCGCAACGCAGGACAACGACAATGCCGCCAGCATTATCCATTCGCGGCGCCTTTTCGAGGAGAAGATCATAACTGCATTCACCACGTCATCCGCTATTTCCCCGGCGGCAGATGCGCCCCGGCATCGACGTACAGGATTTCGCCGGTGATCGCGGCATTGCCGATCAGGAAGGCCACCGCATCGGCGATTTGCGACTCGCTGCTGCGGCATCGCAACGGCGTGGAGTCGACATGGCGCTGCATGGCATCCATGGGGACGCCGTCTGGCGGCGCGACATACCCCGGCGCCACGCCATTGACCCGTATCCCCTGCGGCGCCCAGGCCATCGCGCCCATCCGGGTGGCGTCCGCCAGCGCCATCTTCGCCAGGCTGTAGGCCGCGCTGCCGGCGTCAAGCCGGGCAATGCGCTGATCCAGGATATTGATGATGCAGCCCGCCCTGCCCTGCGCCGCAAAAGCCCGCATCATCCGGAATGGCGCAAAGAAATTTATCTCATAGTCGGCGCGCAACGACTCCTCGGTGAGCGCATCCATGGCGATCCGCCGGTAGGTCGATGCATTGTTCACCAGCGCATCCAGCGACCCGCACTGCGCCATCACCGCATCGACGCCGCCCGGCGACGACAAGTCGCCGCAGACCACGCGATGCCCCCCGTCCCCCGAGTCGTTGAGCTCCTGCGCCAGTGCCGACGCCTCCGAAAACGAGCGGTTGCAGTGGACCACCAGCCGCCAGCCATCAGCCGCCAGCCGACGGCAGATCGCCGCACCCGTGCGCTTCGCGCCGCCGGTGACCAATGCCGTGCCAATGGGGGACTTCATCGATTGCATTTTACGGAGACACACGGAGGATAACGGAGGATAACGGAGACACACGGAGGATACACGGAGACACACGGAGGCGAACGGAGGTGGTTTTCCGGCCGCCTCCGTTCGCCTCGCTTCGCATCAGTTTTCCCCCCTCCGTGTCCCCTTTATTCCTTCACGTTTTCGATCACCGGCAGATTGACTGCGCGGCTGGCCTTGATCCAGTAGCCCTTGCCGACTTCGAGCTTTTCGGTCGGCTCGTACGCAGCGGTACCGCTTTCGGCCTTGAACTCGAAGATCTGCAGCTGGCCATCCTTCTTGGCGATCGATTCGTAGACCGAAGGATACGCCTTCCGGTAGCTCTCCGTGAAGTTGTCGATGTCGTAGACCGGGCCGATGATGTTCCAGCCCTCGGAGAGGCTGATCACCGAGTTCTCAAAGGCGCCGCTGACCTTGAAGGTGGCCGCGGCCTTGCTGTACACCCAGTAGCCGCGGGCGGCCTCGATGGTGTCGGCGTCGACATAGCGGCCATTGTCGTACTTGTAGACCTTTCCGACATACTGCTTGGTCCCGGACTCGGAGAAGACATCCGCGACATCGGGTTCAAGCGGAGTCAGCGGCAGCGCCACCAAGTTCCAGCCCTTGTTGAGCCGGATCTGCGCCAGGCCATCCGGTGCGCCGATGGTCACCCGGAAGACCGCGTACTTCTGGCCATAGCCATCGGTCTGCAGCGAGGCGATGTCGATGGCGACCTGGCCGGCGGTGGCAGCCTCCACCTTGACTGCGCTGCCGGGGACGGTCTCGAAGTAGCCGTCGCTGCGCTGGCGCATCTGGGTGATGGTGATGCCTTCCGCCGAGGAGTCCGGCATCGCGGTCTGACCCCAGCTCAACGTCGCCTTCTGGATGTCGTCGAGCTGGTTGTCACCCATCTCGATGAAGAGATACCAGCTGGAGGACTTGCCATACGGCCGGATATCCGTCGAGAGGCACGGGTAGTCGTTGTCCAGTCCGTAGGTGTAGCTCATGCCGTGTTCCAGCGGCGGGCGGTTTTCGCCCGGCGCCAGGTTCGTCGGCAGCGCCACGTCGTATGACGCGTCGTAGCCGAAGGTGGCATTGGCCTCCCAGCCGATCACCAAGTCGTCAGTCACCGGCGTATCCGCGCCCAGCGAGGCGAACTGCCTGCTGACCTGCAGCTCCATCCGCCAGCTGGATGCGCCGATGATGACTTCGTTGGACTTCATCGGCTGCCCATAGCCGAACTCCTTGGAGTACGGGTAGACCTCGCAGCGCCAGACATCGCCCTTGCGGGTCATGCCCGGATCGATGGTGTCCTTGCCGGGAACCGCATTCTTGAGCAGGTAGCTCTCGGTGGTGTAGTCGCTGATGGAGATCACGCCGTTGAAGGGCACGATGATGCCGTTGCGATACCAGATGTAGTCGTAGCGATCCGCCTGCATGCCATTGCCGTCCCAGGCCTTGCAGTTGAGCTTGGCGACCAGCTTGTCGGTCAGCCCCGGCTTCTCCGGGGTCAGCTCGACCGCCTGCTTGCCTGAGGCCAGGCCTTCGGTATCCCACTGCGGCTCGTCGCCGGCGTTGTTGGTCAGCTCCATGTAGAGGTGCATCTGGTACGGTATCAGTACATCGTACGGATCACGGTACTGCGAGTAGACCTCGATGTAGTAGATGCCGGGATCCAGCTTCAGGTTGCGGAAGCGTGCAAAGATGGTGCCGTCGCCCGAATTGTCGTCCTCGATGTAGTCGGCGAAGTCCTTGAGGTGATCGAGCTTGCCGGTCTTGTCGTTCCTGCGGTACAGCGCCAGCGCGGTATTCGGGTTGGTGTTGTCCGTCAGCTTGCTTCCGGAGCCATACATCGTGCCGGTGTTGGTCTCGAAGCTGACCTGCCACTTGCGGTTGGAATTGGTGGCCGGCACGGTGAACCACACCCAGTCCTTGTCCTCAACGCTCTTGAAGGTGTGGCTCTGGATGTTGCTGTCGCCAATCGACAGCCAGCTGGTCTTCGGGTAGATCACCTTGGCACGCTCCGGCTGGTCGTTGTCCTCGTACGGCCCATAGATCGAGGAGCCGATTGAGACATCCTCGCCGATGGTGACCGACTCGGAGACCCGGTTGCGCGACTTGCGGCCCATGACATCCATCGCGTAGACGCTGCAGTAGAGCGAGTCGCCGGTGTCCAGGATGTAGGTGTACAGACCGCCCTTGGTGTATCCCATGTCGCCGTTCTTGTCCTTGTCGTCGCCGCCGGCGCGGACCACCGGCTGCCAGTAGGCCAGGTTCTGGCCCGCCGCCAGCACGTACTGGGTCGAACCGACCGACTTGTAGTACCACTGGTAGTAGTAGTTGAACTTGGCGCCGTCATCGGACTTGCTGCCGCTGGCGATCGCGTAGATGATCGACTGCGGATCCGGATTCTTCGGGCTCAGCGTCACCTTGAGCGGCTGCGAAGGCGCGCCGACATTGCTGTCGTCTTCCTTCTCGTCCTTGTCAAAGCCCTCGCCGATCATGATGTAGACCCAGTCGGACTTGATCGCGGGCGCCGTCAGCTGCGGCGGCGCGGCAACCGAGCGCCGGTGGTCGGCGGCCTCGAACCAGACCTTGAATGACCAGACGTCGCCATCCTGGATCTTGTCCTTGTCGTCCAGCGTGAAGGTCGCCGTCGCGCCATTGCCGCCGATGGACATGCCCACCGACTTGACCAGCACCATGTTGCGGTACCAGCTGATGTGCGCGATGCCGCCGGCGCTGTTCGGGTTCCTGACGGAGACGCTCAACGAGCGCGTGCCCAGCGGCTTGCTGACATCCGCCGTCGGGCTGGTGATCACCAGCGCCTGCAGGATCTTGTCGAGGTTGTCCTCGGCATTCTTGATCTCCACGACGCCGCTGACGGCGACCCCCAGCGAAGTGCCGGCGCTGTCAAGCGCGACCGACACCAGCTGGAGCCGGTCGCCGGAGGCGACCTGCGCATCGCCGTTGCTGTCCTTGCTGTCCAGGTCGAAGGTGCTGTTCGTCCCCAGGACATCGCTGGGCTGGACCGTCCTGCCGGTGGCCTTGTCGACCAGGTTGAGGCCGTCATAGCCGAGCTTGCCGGGGGCGTACTGGCCGCTTTCATTCACCTTCAGCCAGTAGTAGAGGTAGCTGACGGCGCCGCCATTCGGATCGACCGCCGGCTTGGTGATCACCGCGGTGAGCACGTCGCTGGGCAAGGTGGTGCCATTGCCAAGATAGGCCTCGGAGACCGCGCTGTCGCCGCCGGAGTAGGCATGGACCTCGACTGCGAAGTCGGTGCCGTCGTTGCCGACGGAGGTGCCGCCCTTCAGGATGGCGGCGTTTCGCCAGGCGTTCTTCCAGTCGCGGGCGCTGCCGACAAAGTTGTCGGCGACGCGGTCGAAGTACTCGCTTTCGGGATCGCGGGCCGCCTGGTTGGCGTCATCGAAGCGGTAGTACGCCACCAGATCCGCCTCGTCACCGGCCAGGGTGGCGGTGAGGCTGCCCTTGATCTGCTCGCCGGTGCGCACCGCGCTCCAGAAGCGCAGTTCGTCAATGTCGCCCTTGAAGCCCTCGCCGACGCGGACAAAGGTCAGCGCCGGGCCGTTGGTCACCGGGGCATAGCTGGACTGGGCCTGCGCCACCTTGGTGCCATTGACATAGATCGACATCAGGTTGCTCTTGCCGTCGAAGGAGACCGCCAGGTAGGTCCAGTCATTCTCGGCGTCCGCGCCGGTCTGCTTGCCCTTGATGGCGGTGCGCGCCTTCAGGTAGCTGCCGGACGACTCGCCGTCCTTGTTGGAGAACTTCATGTACGGCCGGCCATTCTCGAGCCCCAGCTCGTAATTGAGCTGCGGCTTGCCGTCGAAGACCGTCCCCACCACGCGGCGCACGATGACGCCATCCGTGCTGCTGTCTTCCGGACGGATCGCCGCCTCGATCGTGAAGGACCCCAGCGCGAAGCGCGACTGGTGCGGCATCAGCAGATAGCTGCCGTCCACGCCGTCGCAGGTCATCCACAGGCTGTTGAGCGGACGATTCCAGTCGGTTGCCGCATAGATGACATTGCCGTCCGGGTCCGTGGCGTTGAAGAGGCTTTCGACGCTGTCGGGAGTGCCGTCATTGTCGGTGTCCACGCAAAGCGGATCGGTACCGAACTCGTTGGCCTCCAGCGCATTGCTGATGCCGTCGCCGTCGTAGTCCTCCTCGCTGTCGTTGATGCCGTTGTTGTCGCTGTCCTTGCTGCGCGGGTTGGTGCCCAGCAGGTACTCGGTGTAGGCATCCAGCTCATCGCCATCCTGGTCAACCATGATCGCGTAGTTGGCGAACTGCGCATCCATGTTTGTGCCGGTGATGGCGGGGTTGAGGGCGTAGCTGTTATTGTCGACAGAGTTGCACCCGAAGAGGCTGGCACGCAGATTCGGCTCGTCGATGGTGGTGGCGCGATAGTACCACGCCGCCCGCGGATCGAACGGATTCTCGTGGCCAAGCACGATCAGCTCGTTGCCATCCACAGTCAGCGCGCAATCGACGCTGCCATCGAACAAATGATGCACATAATCAATGGTGTCCGTCGTCCCTGGCTTCGGTATCTTGACTGTCGGGGAATCCTTCTCCCCGCGACTCCAGACCACCACGATCTGGTTGCGGCCGATCTTCAGGTCGTCGGTGATGTCGATCTCGCCCTCGAGCCCGTTTGTATCGACGGTGCGGGCCTTGCCGTTGACCACCACGCCGGTGATCTTTGCGCCCAATACCGTCACCACCTTGAAGGACGCCGCCGTCGGCTTGCTGTTGATGTTGACGTACTTGTGCATGGTGACATACGCCATGTCCTCGCTGAGGATCTTGGTGTCCGGCGCATAGGCGCCTTCCGGAGCTCCAATGCCAGTCGTGCCATCGGCGCCAGTATTGCGCCACGTCGTCCCTCCGCTATAGGAGGTACTATACTGCAATTGGCCGCCAAGCGGAGTATACACCACGCCATACTGGTATCCGCGGATGCCTTCGATCTCCGTGCCTTCATCATTCCATTTCAATGCACGCTGCCAACTGGTGAAGAACAGTCCGCCAGGGGTCTGCGACAACCACTGTCCCGGGTAGTTCTTCGCGGCGTTCGGGAAGCTGTTCAGATCCCAGATATTGACCCACCATTCCGGCATGCCGTCGCCGTCGATGTCATCGACGCCGTGCGTCTTGAGGGCTTTTTCGTCGCCCTCGGCGGTGATGGCCAGTCCCTCCAGGGCATACCCGTCCTCGCGGAAGTGCGCGAAGTCCTCGACCGTCTCGCCGCCATCGTCGAAGCGATAGTAGGCCTGCAGCCGGTACGGATAGCGGGTGAAGAACTCGTTGTGCTCACGGCCGGTGGCCGCATCCTTCGTCTTGACATGGCTGATGATGCTGTTGACCGGCGACGGTATCAGCCGGTCCGCCCAGTATTCCAACTGCCTGGCGGTGCGTTCCTCGGCCCAGAAGCGGATCTCGTCCACCATCATCTGCGACGCCTCCGGGCTGCCCAGCCGTGCGTACTGGCCCTGGCTGCCGAAGTCGACGTTGTAGGAGCTGGGCAGGGAGCTGATCTTCGCCAGCCGGTCACGGTAGAGGTTCAGCGCCCGGCTGCCGGAGGTCCAGACCAGCGCCAGATGCGTCCACACGCCCGCCTCCAGCTTCGGAGTGGCCAGGTCGCCGCCGTGATTCACGCCGCCAACCTGGATGCGGTCGTCGTCGCCATGGAAGATGACGCCCTGCGGGATGCCGTCCACCAGCTCGAGACGCCAGCCCCACTTGGTGTCGCCAGCCTGGTACTCGAAGAGCTTGCAGCTGTCGTTGCCGGTCTCCGACCGCACCCACAATTCCAGGGTGAAGTCGCCGGACTGCGTCCGGTATACCGCCAGCGGATCCACGACATGCGCGCCCACTGCAAAACGGTCCGGATCCGGCAGCTCGACGGCACCGGCCAGCTGCAGCGAGCGGTTCGGCGCCTTGTCCGCGCGGTACTTGCGCGGATCCAGCCCCTTGAACTCGTCCCACGAACCCGTATAGAGCCTGCCGGTGGCCTTCTCCACCACCACGCTCATCGGATGGACCGGGCTGGAGTGCATCGCCACCTCGACGCCGTCCACGACACCGTCGTCATCGGTGTCCTCATTGGTCGGGTCGGTGCCGTATTTCTGCTCCTCGCGGTTGGTCAGGCCGTCGCCGTCGGAGTCGACATCGCCGTCAAGCAGCACGCCGTCCGGATCCAGCGACTTCTGGTCGGTCGGGTCGGCGCCCTCGTTGCGCAGGATGTACTCGTAGTAGTTGTTCAGGCCGTCGCCGTCGTAGTCGCCATCGGCAGTCTCGTCAAGACTGCCAAAGTAGGTGTATTCCCACCAGTCCGGCAAGCCGTCGCCATCGGAGTCGCCATTCATGTACTCCTCCGGATCCAGGCACGCCAGGAAGGCGTCGTTCTTCAAGTCGCCGGCAAGACCTCCCTTCTTGCGCTCGTCCGCCAGGGCCTTCCGGGCCTGCCGCAGCAGCTCCGCATAGCGGTTGCGCTGGGCAACCGCCGCTTCGTAGGCCGCCTTGTCCTCTTCCTTGGCGTTGTCCGCGGTGCCCGCCTCGTACAGCTCATCGGCCTGCTTCACCCAGTAGTCATACGACGACTGCAGTCTCTCGACCACCGACACCATCTGCGACAGCTCGCTGTACAGCGGCGCGAAGAACTCGCCGTCCCGCCCGTAGTTGAACGGCAGGTACAGCGCGATGCCGCTGGAGTTCGATTCGTCCAGGAAGACGTCACGCATGCTCCGGATCTGATCCGCGCTGCGCGCCGTGTCCCAAATCCGGATCTCGTCGACCTCCATCGACAGCCGGTTGGCCGCCGACGGCAGATCGCCGATCACCAGGTCGCCGGCGGTGGCGGCGCCGAGCATGAACTTGCACTCCTTCGTGAACGGCAGCTGCTCAACACCACCCTTGTTCAGGTAGATGGCAGCCTCGAATCTCGCCGTGTTGTCCTTCGGCTGGTTGAGCACCACCGCCAGATGGCACCAGCCATCCGCCGACGCGATCCTCCAGCCCTCCGGAACCTCGTCGGCCCCGTAAAGCGGCGTTGCCGCGGACGCGCCGCTCCGCGGCTTGACCGCCACCATCGGGACGCCATTCTCCAGGTAGATCCGGAAGTCGCTGACCTTGTCCCTGCCGGCATAGGTCTTCTGCAGCAGCGTGCCATTGTCGCCGGAGTCATCCGCCAGGCGGAACCACAGCTCGATTGAGGTGCTGCGCATGGTGGCCATGCCCTTGATCTTCTCGATGACGCCGTGCGGGTTGAGACGCGCGGTGGCATGTCCGCTCTGGCTGATCACGACCTTCCCGTTGTCCGCGTCAAGCGCCGCAAGATAGTAGTCGTGCTCCTTCAGGATCAGGTCCAGGCCGCGGTTGATCCACGGGCGGTTCGGATCCAGGGGATCGGTGCCGAGGACCATGTACTCCTGGAAGTCGTCAAAGCCGTCGCCGTCGGTGTCACGCACGCACGGGTCGGTGCCGGTGATCTCCGGGACAGCCTTGCCATGCTCGGCTTCCTCGTTGTTGGTCAGGAAGTCACCATCCCAATCCAGATCGCCATCCTCCAGGTCAATCACCGACGGATCGTCGAGGGCGTCGATGGAGACATTCTCCGAGGTGCCGAAAAGCACCAGCTTGGTGGTGGTGCGCACGCCATCGCCATCCTCGGTGATGGTCTGGCTCACCTGGACATACTGTCTATCCACCCAGGTGAAGAACGAGCGCTGCTTCGACTGCGGATCCTTCGGATCATATCCCATCCGGAACTCGTTGAGGTCGGACACGCCGTCGCCATCGAAGTCGGTGGTGGCATCCGCGGTGGTCAGGTCGCCGAAGTGCTCCATCTCCCAGTCGTCGTCAATGCCGTCGCCGTCGGTGTCGACCTCCGGGACATTCGGCTCCGGGGGATCAGTCCAGGGCGATTCCTTGCTATCCGCCACCCTGACCGCCACGGTGGCCTTGATGGCAAGGACAGTCCCGCCATCCAAAGCCACCACCACTGCCTGCAGATAGTCATCATGGGCAATGCCGGCGACATTCTTCAGATTCAATGACTCGGCGGAGCCAAGCGTGTCAAGCGGCGCCGCTTCGCCAGTCTTGTAGAGCTTGCCGTCGGCGACATTGTACTCCAGGTCGCCTTCGGCAAGACCGGCGGCATCCGGGGACTTCAGCCAGAAGTACTTGTAGTCAGCCTTGTCTCCCGAGCCATCAGTCTTGAACACATCAACAATGACAACTGCCATGGCGGTGTCCCCCGCGATGCTTCCCTGGCCCTTGTAGAGGATGGCCGGGGTCGCATCGGGGCTGTTGCTGGAGCGCATGTCGATGACAAGCGGCGACTGGCCGCCCTCAACCACCACGGGTGAAGTCGCCTTGAGGTTTATGAACTCCACCGGGCTGATCTCCTCAACCACCGCCGCCACCACCAATTGCAGATACGCACCTGCCGGCAGGTCGGCATCCGCGACCGCCTTCAGATCCAGACTCTCTTCCGTGCCAATGGGGCTCAGAACCTCATCGCCATTCTTAAGCTCATAGATGTATGCGCCTGGAACGGCTGGATCGTCCTTGGCGACGTACGACAAGTCGGCCTCAGCATAGCCGTTTTCGTCGATTGCCTTAAGCCAGAAGTATCTGTATGACACCTCACGCCCGGCCACATCCGTCTGCTCGACAAGGATTTCCGCCTTGGCAACATCCGTATCCATGTAGAGCGCGGATGGCGTCTGCGACGGATTGGCAAGCGTGCGCAACGCAATTGACAGCTCGGTCATTTCCGCATCCAGCACCCTGATCCCGGATCTGGTCATCACCGCCGCGTTGCGCCACCCGTTCTTCCAGTCACGGGCACTGGTAACCACACTGTCCCCGCAATGGAGGTAGTACGGCGCCAGCGTGATGTCGTTGCGGATCGCGGTGTCCGTCTTCCCCGCAATTTCCGCCCTGCCCTTGAAATAGATGTCGTCAAAGCGGTAGTAGGCAACCAGGCCGTCTTCACTGCCAGTCAGCTGCTTGCCATTCCCGGCGGCCAATTCCGACTCCGTGCGGATGTCGCTCCAGAAGCGCAGTTCATCCAATTCGCCGGAATAGCCTTCGCCGGCACGGGTGTAGACCTCGCCGGCACCGGCGGTCACCGGAGTCAGCTTGGCGGTCATGGAGGCGATCTCCTGCCCGTCGGCGTAGAGCTTCATGGCGTTCCTGGCGCCATCAAAGCTCATTGCCAGGTAGGTCCATTTATCGGACGGCACCGCAAAGTCCGCCACCAGATGGCTCTTGTCCTCGAAGTCGCCATCCTTGTTGGTGAATTTCATGTATGGGTGACCATCCTTCAGGCCCAGCTCGTAGTTGATGAGCGTCTTGTTGGCGGTCGCCACCACCCGCGACACCAGCTTGCCATTGGCGTCATCCGCACCGGGACGCACCTTCGCCTCGACCGTGAAGGTCCCCATCGCAAAGCGCGATTGGCACGGCAGAAGCAGATAGCTGCCCTCGCTGCCATCGAACTTCAGCCAGCGATCGGTGAACGGACGATTCCAATCCGTGGCGGCATAGATGAAACCGCCGTCGGCATCCAGCAAATTATCGTATTCACTTTCTGCGTTGTCGGCAATACCATCATTGTCCGTATCTTTGCAGTATGGATCAGTTCCATATACATTGATCTCTACTGCATTGTTTAAACCATCGCCATCATAATCTTCCAGATCATCGCGTATTCCATTATTGTCGCTGTCAAATTCCGTTGGATTAGTTCCGATCAAAAATTCATTATAGATGTCAATGCCATCCCCATCCTGATCCGATCTCATGCCAAATTCATGAGAATATGGCGACACAGTTGTTTTATTGATGGCTTCATTTAGCATATAGCCATTATTATCAACCAGATGTCCCTCCAAAGGGGATCCTGCTGAAAACTCCGTAGATGCGCGGAAATACCATACCGCACGTGGATCAAACGGATTTTCGTGTCCGAATACAATTGCCTCCCTGTTATCGGCAATCAACTCACAGTCGACGCTCCCCCAATAGAGATTTCTCGTCCAATCGACTGTATCCTTTGGCTTGCCCGGCTTCGGCACCTTATATAGACGCGAACCACGTTGCCCACGTGCCCAAACGACAATTATCTGATTTCGCCCAGACTTAAGATATTTTGCGATGTCAGTTCCATTATTATTTCCAACATCATTCCCGTTCACAACAATGCCAATGATGCTAGCCCTTTGGGTCGTTACCCATCTAAAAATTGCCTTCGATGGCTTGTGGTCCAGATTTATATACTTATGCATTGTGACACAAGCCATATCCACGCTTAAAATCTGCGAATCAGCAAAGTATACTCCATCTGCGTGCATTCCGGTTTCACCAACTTGCTGTTTTTCGAGCAAGTATTGAAACAATCCATGTGCACGTATCGGGTCCGCAAACTCTTCAACGTAAGCATTCCCTTTCAGTCGATAGTAATAACTGTCTGGCAAAAACCACTTTTCTATAGACCCACCCAACGCAGCATATGTCACGCCATGCTGATAACCACGAAGTCCACCAATGGTATTTTCATCCTTCCATACTAGATTTTTCATCCACGAATCATCGCCTGCATACATTTCAACTTCCGTCGCGGGTTCCCCCTCTTTCCCGACGACAGAATAAGAAATTCCTGCAGGATCTATGCCTGGGATATCCCCCCAGTTTTCCACTCCCGGTTCGTTTTTTTCTGCATTGAAGAATTTATTCAAGTTCCAAATATTAACCCACCATTCCGGGAGACCATCGCCATCCACATCATCAATGCCGTCAATCATCTTTGCATCGTCCCCAACAATAATCGCCCCTTTAAGACCAGCAAGCGCATATTCTTTGTTTTGAAATTTGGCAAAATCCTCAATCTTTTCTCCGCCGTCATCAAAACGGTAGTACGCCTGTAACGGAAACTTATTGTGTGTGAAGTAATCGACGGCTTTTGCATTACCGCTTGCCAGGTTTTGAAGTTTTGTATAGAGTTCGATGGGATCATCGGCATCCATATCACCGACAACCAGGTTGTCATAGCTTATAATTCCATTTACCGGAGTGGGAATGATTTTATCCGCCCAGTATTCTATTTGCTTTTCGGTACGCTCGGCATTCCAGAAACGGAATTCGTCAATCCTTATTCCATCATTTTTCTTGATAATAGCAGTTTTCCCTTCCTTATCAAAATCAATTTCTGAAATATCGTATAACGGCCGTGAAGCCATAACCCCAAGTTTATTGACATACAATCTCAAACTACGCTTGTCCGGTGCCCAAACAAATGCGAGGTGCGTCCAGGTCTCTGGAACTAACTTCGCTGTTGCATTTTCCCTTTCGGAGTTTATGCCTCCGACATAGGCAATCGTAGTCTCATCCTTTTTTATTTTTCCGACTGGGATTCCCTTCTCAATTCCAAGACTCCAGCCAAAATTAGTTTCCTTTGCCTTGTATTCAAAAAGAGTAACTGCATCATCCCCATTTAGAACATCGTCAGAAACCTTCACCCACATCTCCAGTGTAAAGCTACCAGAATATGCTTTATACTCCGCATATTGTTCCGCCTGCATCACACCGGTGGCAAAACGATTCGCATCTGGCAATTCAATATCACCATTGATTTTCCCCAGGTCCAATGAACGATTCGGAGCAGTCGTTGCTATGTAGTTAATCGTCCCGTTCTTTTCAATATCTTTTTTTATTTCCTCAATATAATCCCCGACAATAACATCTCCTTTTTTGAATTCAACCTCTCCGAGGGAAAAATCGCGTGCCGCCAAAACCACGCTCATTGGATGCACATGGCTAGAACCAAGCAACTTTTCGACATCATCGCATACCCCATCGTCATCAGTATCCAAAGGAGTTCCCCACACGCCGGCGGCCGGCAGCAGGAGGGCGAGGATGAGCATCATCAGAGTGAATTGTGGAAATGATTTTTTCGTCATTTTCATTCCTCTTGGGGTATTTGAATTGGTCATAGTCTTATGTGTAGTCATTAAATGGCGGCAACTGTCCCGGATTGGCATGAAATCGTCATATCCGGCGACAGTGCAAGATGGAAAAATTGTGGGGCAAATCCCTCAAAACAGCATAAGATAATCCATATTCAGGATAATGCCATTCGCCGTAGCAAATATTTTCCGTCACGCAGGGCGGAGGGGTGGGAGGCGGCGCATGGGCATCGCCGTCGTCATTTTCGGGCGCCGTCGGCCGTCCGTCATCCATTTGACTGTCGTTTTCGGCGGCAGGCCCGCCAGGCCCGCGGGACTCGTTGCTTGAAGGCGCGCACGACTGCTGGGCCGGCCAGGCAGGTGCCGGCCAGCAGCATCAGCCACGACAGCGCATAGACTCCGCCGGCGGCGGCCAGCCAGAGCCGCTGGCAGTCCGGGTGGCCGGCCGCCATCATTGCACACAGCGCCGCCCCGCCGTATCCGAACGGCACATTGACCGCAAGCAATATCACGCCGACGAACGGGCGCCAGCCGATCCGCCGCCAATGGAAGAATTTCAACAAGTGCCGGAACATGGGTGTCAGCAGGCCGTGCCGCGCCGGGCGTAGAGGAATCCGAGCATTGCCGGCACGGCGGTCTCGACCCGGAGGATGCAATTTCCCAGGGTGACGGGGCGGCATCCGCAGTCGAGGAGCAGTCTTTCCTCTTCGGGTGCGAATCCGCCCTCCGGGCCGATCCAGAGGCACTGCACGGCGCCGGCGAATTGCGCATCCACCCGCATGGCGGCGGTGGCTTCCGCCGCCGGCGACGCCCCCAGGATTCCCGGCAGGCCGCCGTACGCCGCGACAGCATCGTTGAAGGCGCACGGCGGCATCAGCTGCGGGCGCCAGGGATTCATCGACTGCTTGACAGCGGCGGTGACCGCCGCCTCTCCGGGGCTGTCCGCGCCCGCTTCCGGCCGCGAGACTCCATGGCGGCAGACCATCGGCTGGATGGCCGCGACCCCCAGTTCGGTAGCCGCCTTCAGCACCAGGTCGAAATTTTTTCCGCGGGGGATGGCGGCGCACAGGGTGACTGTCCGTTCCGGCCGCGGGAGGCATTGCACCGCCAGCACCCGCGCCACGGCATTCCGCGGCCGCCGTGCCGACGCGGGGTCCGGCAGCAACTCGCATTGCGCAATTGCGCCGCGGCCATTGAGCACTTGCAGCTGGTCTCCGGGGCGCAGCCGCAGCACCCGCAGCGCGTGCTGGGATTCGGACTCGTCCAGGGCGATCGTCGCATCGCCGGGTTCATATCCGGGTTGGTAGAATCTGCGTATTTGCATAGGTCAGTGAATCGGATGGGGGGGGCGTCTTCCAGCTCCGTCAGCAGCCCATCGGCGGAGGCGGAGGCGGGTATTGCGCCATCGGCGGCTGCGGGGGCCGGGCGAGGGTGAATTCCGAGGCATCCACCGGCGCGGACACGTCATTCATCACATTTCCCCTGGGGTCCAGGAAGAGCACCTGTTCGCCCCGCACCGACAGGCGCTTGCGTCTGGCGCCGGTCTTGTCCGTCCACTCATCCATCGACAGGCTTCCTTCGACGTATGCCAGCGACCCCTTGTGCAGGAATCGTGCGCTGGCGGCGGCGATCCTGCCGAAGAGCGCGACCTCGACGTAGGTCGTGGTGACATGGGCGACGCCATCCGGGCTGCGGTAGCGCCGGTTGATGGCCAGGCAGATTTCGCACACCTGCGTGCCGTTGGAGGTCGCCTTCAGCGACGGCTCGCGGGTGAGGTTGCCGATAAGTTGCACGCGATTCAAGGACGGCATGGTGGAATCCTCCTTTTTGACCCCAGGGGCGGCGCACCCCCACGAAACTTCCCTTTTCTGGCGCAAGACCGCCAGCTTCACGAATCCAGGATGAAGTCATCCATTGGCGGCGGCCTTCCGCAGCGGCAGCCACAGCCGCGAGGGGTAGTGGCGGCTATGGTAGATGGCATTGACCGACGGCAGGAATGGCGAAGGCGCATGGCGCAACGGCGGGGCGTTTGGCGGGGTGATGAACCGCGGGTAGTCCGCCGACGAGACCTCCAGCCGCAGCTGCGCCCCGGCGGGCAATTGCGCCGCCACCGGCCTCAATGCGATTTCAAGCGCCACCGGCAGTTCCTGAACGCGGCTTTTCGCGCCGGGACCGCCCCCGGCCATCTGGGTGCTGAGGCGCCGGGCGCCGTAGCAGAAGGCCACATCGCCGGATGCCGTCCCGCCGCGTGGGCTCCGGCGCACCACCAGCCGCACGACGAATGTGGCGTCGGCATGGCTGCTTTTCACCCACATCCGCAGCCTCGGCACGCCGATGAGCTGCATGGCCTCCGCGAATGGCGGCGCGACGAACACGGCGCAATCCATGGAGTTCCCCAGCGGACGGCGGCGCCCGTCCCAGGGTGTCGCCGGGGCGAAATTCACGCCGCGATCCCCGCACTCCGGCTCATGGCGGGGATCATGCTGGAAGACCGTATAGAGCGCCGCGGTGTCATTGCGTGCCGGCGGCGGGGTGCCGGAAAGCGCCTCCTCGCCCAGGTAGTATGGCGTCGGCTCGAGATTTCCGAAGTCCGCCGCATCGCCCGCCGTGCCGTCGCCATTGGCGCCGTCATATCCGCAGATAAAATAATGGCTCTGCCCGGCACTGCCGCCAGCCGCCGGCAAATTCAGGCCGGCCGCACCGGCGCCGCATGCGCCGTCCAGCCAGTCGATGACGGCATCGTCGCGGCATCCGTCCAGCTCCTGCCGGATGTCGACCTGGGGGCGGTTGATGCAATGCGAGCAGAATTGCTCATATACTCCCAGCGTCCCCGGGCAGAATGGGTCCGACCACTGGCTGAAGAACAGCGTCCGCATCCGCGGGTGCATCAGCGAGATGATCCGGACATTGTAGCAGTCCTGTTCCCAGAAGGGCGTCCGGCCGCAATTGCGCTGCAAGTCGAGGAACCACTCCTCGATTTCCGGACGTGCGGAGAGAGGCGAAAGCGATGGATGCCAGAAGCTGCACGGCGGGAAATCCTGGACGCGGAGACGGCCATCTGGCGGCGACGCCCAGTCGATGGCCTGCCGCACGGTGGCGCCATTGAGGATGCCGCCGGTACAAAGACCCCATTGGTTCATGTTTCCGGAGACATTGCCGCAGACCAGGCCGGCGATCTCCGGATGCTCCGGCGCGTGGACGGCGGCATACAGCGCGCATTGGCCGGAGTACGACATCCCGTAGAGCACAAAGGAGAACCGCCCCCAGTGGCCGTCGCCACCCAGCCAGGACAGGGTGTCGATGCCGTCGTTGATCTCCTGGCTGTACGGCGCGAACACCCCCTCGGACCCGCCCTGTCCGCGCACCATCTGCACGATGACCGTCCAGCCGCGCGAGGACAGCCGTCCCGTCAAAGACCGCGCGGGGTCATTGCCAGATGGCGGGTCCTCCCAGCGGTCGGTGCGTATCAGCAGGCAGCGGCGGGCGGCGGCCGCCGGCAAGGAGGCCGTGCCCGGAGCCGGGGCATATGAGCGCGCAAGCAGCCGCACGCCGTCGCGCATTGGAATCAGGAACCTCTGGCCGGATTGGAATGAAGTCATTTTGGGCGTCCCCCCGGATGCTGGAGACGTGAAGCCGGCCATGGCGGGCATTGTCATTTTCCCGGCCGCGTGCTTCCGGCACGCGCCGCAAAATCCCCCCCCTCCACCGCGCGCTGGCGCGGAATTTGCCGGCTTCACGCCATTGAGGCAAGTGCTATTTCCTTGGCGACAGGTCGTTGATCTGCTGCCGCAACTCCATTTCCTCCTGGTAGAGCTCGCTCAATTTCGGCTGGGCGCCGGAAAGCAGATCGCGGCGCTGGATCTCCAGCGACTCGACCTTGCCGCGCAGCTGCTCGTCGCCGTCAATGGCGCTGCGCTCCAATTTGCTGATCTGGTTGCGCTTGTAGAGGAGCTTGCCGCGCAGCTTCTTGACATTCCTGCCGCCATTCTCGACCGACTCCACCGCCGCCGCAGGCTTGTCCGCGACCGCCGGCTCGCCGCCATCTGCAAGCAACGCGCTGCCGGAACATGCCAGCATGGCCGCCAGCATAATTGCATTTATGCGATTCATGTCTACTCCCATTGTTGCCTCCCGGAATTATTGCCTGAGGTGCGGAGCAGGGGCGTCCCGGGATGACCAAACGCACCGCCCCGCGGTCGATGTGCAAACAATAATGCCGATTTGCAAAAATGCAAGCTGAATGCAAAAAATAGTTTTCAGAAAAAACTGCCAATTCCCCTTTCCCCGTTCACCGGCGCATTTTTCAACGACACGGGGCGCGGCCGGATATTGTTTTCCGGCCGCGCCCCATGTCGTCTTCGATGTCTGCCCGGGTGTCGTCTATGCCCTGACCGTCACCTCGTGGGTGCCGGGCTGGGCGATCCAGGAGCGGCCATCCGGGGTGGCCACCTTGGCGGTGGTGTTGCAGGGGATGGTGAATCGCCATTTGACGGTGCCGTCATCCTGGCGTTCCCATTCGGAGACGATGGTGCCGTAGATGGAGTCGTATTTGGCGCTGGCGTTTTGCAGCCGGTGCCCGAAGTGCGGCTGGAGGCGGAAGCACTTGAATCCGCAGGGGTCGTCGGCGCCATCGGGATTGATGCCGCAGATGGTCTCGTAGAACCATTCGCCGACGGCGCCGTAGGCGTAGTGGTTGAAGGAGTTCATGGCGACCGGTCCGAAGCCGTCCTGGGCGGTCCAGCTGTTCCAGCGTTCCCACATGGTGGTCGCGCCCTGGGTGACGGGATAGAGCCATCCGGGATAGGAGGTCTGCAGCAGCAGGTCGTATGCCAGATCAGCCTGGCCGTTTTCGGTGAGCACGCCCAGCAGCAGCGGGGTGCCTAGGAAGCCGGTGGTCAGGTGGGTATGGTTTTTGCCGCGGATATTTTCCACCAGCGATTGCACCAGCTTCCGGCGTGACGGCTCATCCGGGCAGAGGCCGAAATGCAGCGTCAGCAGCATGGCGGTCTGGCTTTTTTCGGTGAGTTCGCCATCCGGGGTGAAGAATTTGCGGATGTACTTCCGCCTGAGGTCGTCGGCGATGGCGTCGCGTTCGGCGGCCAGGGTGCCGTTTCCGACCAGGCGGGCCATGCGGGCGACCAGGCGGTTCATCCCCACCAGATAGGAGGTGGAGAGCAGCCCCTCGTCGGTACTGTCATTCAGGTTCAGCCAGTCGCCGAAGCAGGCGTTGCGGGCAATGCCGTCCTCGCCGGCGTGGTCGGTCTGCCAATCCAGGTGGTAGAGGATATTGGGGAGGTTGTCGATGAAGGTCCGCACATCGCCGTATTTGCGCATCATCACCCACGGGCAGATGATGCCGGCGTCGCCCCATCCGGTGGCCGGCGGATCCTCGCGGTATTCGCCCCAGGCAAAGGGATCCGGGACGATATTGCAGTAGCATCCATTGACGCGCGCCAGGTTGAGGTCGGCGATCCATTTGGCATAGAACTCCGGCGCAAAGGTGTTGTAGGTGGCGACATTGGCGAAGACCTGGGTGTCGCCGGTCCAGCCATGCCGTTCGTCGCGCTGCGGGCAGTCGGTGGGCACATCCACGAAGTTGCTGCGCTGCCCCCAGCGGATATTGGAGTAGAGCTGATTGAGCATCTCCTCCGAGCAGGTGAAGTCGCCAGTGGACTCCAGGTCGGAGCTAAGCACTTCGACCCAGAGCTGATCGGCGGTGAGATCGCCGGGCCAGCCGCTGATCTCCAGATAGCGGAAGCCGTAGAAGGTGAAGTGCGGCTCGTACTCCTCCACTGCCCTTCCGGCGCAGGTGTAAAGCGTGGTCGCGCGGGCGCTGCGCAAATTGGCGCGATAGAGCGATCCATCGGCGTTGAGCATCTCGCCATGCTTGATGACGATGCTGGTGCCGGGGGTCGGCGACTTGAGGATGAAGTGCTCGCGGCCGGTCATGTTCTGGCCGAAGTCGACAATGCAGGTGCCGGAGGGGCGGCGGGTGATGGATTTTGGCGCCATGCGCATCACCCGGCGCACCGGGGCGCCGGAGTTCCAGACAATTTTGACGGGCACCTGGCGGTGCTCGATGCAACTGTCGTAGTCGCCTTGCCAGCCAATGTCGACATGCCTCTGATCGGGGTCAAGCCAGCCATCGAAGCGCGCCATGGCGTCATAGGTCTCGCCCATGTAGATGTCGCTCATCACCACCGTGTCGTGGGAATTGTCGCGGTCGCAGACCCAGTGCTTGCCGGAGCCGATGCATTCGACGGAGCCGTCGTCATGGACGAGGCGCAACTCGGCGCGGAGCATCGAGTACTCGCCGTAGGTGGGGCGCCCATGCTTCCACCAGCGGGCGATCGTGCCCTTGTACCAGCCGTCGCCCAGCAGCACCGAGACCACGTTGCCGCCGTTGCGCAGCAGGGAGGTGACGTCGTAGGCCTGGTACATCACCCGGTGGTTGAACTGGGTGTGGCCCGGCATCAGGCAGTTGTCGGTCACCGGCTGGCCATTGATGTATGCCTCGTACATTCCCAGCACGGCGACATAGAGCCGCGCCTGCACCGGCTGGCGCTCCACGGTGAAGTCGCCGGCAATCCGCTGCGGCGGGTACTGCGCCATCACGTATTCATGGCCGGAAATCCACTGGCTGTGCGCCCACGGAGTGCCCAGGAAGCCGGTCTCAAACCACGCCTCGTCGCTCCAGGAGGACTGGACGCCGTTCTCGTCCTTCACCTGCACCTGCCAGGTGTAGCGGGTGAAGGGCTTGAGAGGCGCTCCGTGGTAGGCGATCTGGATCGTGCCGCCGGACTCCACCATCCCGGTGTCCCAGGCGACATCGCCGGCGGCATCCTTGACCACGATGCGGCGCGCGCTCTGGCGCAGGCTGTCGCCGTCCAGACGATAGCAGAAGCGGGGATGCTTTTCGTCCATCCCCATGGGATTGCGCTTGTACTCGGTTAAAAGAGAGGTGATCTTAAGCATGGGTGAATACTATGGGCTTCGGCGACGGATGGGTTAACCGCGTGAGTGAACCTGGCAACGGAGGGGTAGCAAGGGCGTCCCGCCCTTGACGAGGGGTAGCAAGGCCGTCTCGGCCTTGGACAATTATGTTGTTACAACAAAGCGCGTTCTTCAAACTACGCATGGACGCACGTCAAGCCCGACGCCAACCCCTCCGGCGCTGTCGCGCCAC
>CAKUJM010000046.1 GCA_934661755.1 uncultured Lentisphaeria bacterium
CGCATGGACGCACGTCAAGCCCGACGCCAACCCCTCCGGCGCTGTCGCGCCACCTCCCCTTGCAGGGGAGGCTTTTCCTGTCGTGAAAACGTGAGCGCGGTTTTTTTACCGCCATGCACGACGGCACGTCATGACCGGCGCCACCCCCCCAGCCTCCCCAAAAGCCCCCATCCGCCCTCGTTCCCTCGCGCGCGCGCGTCAGCCTTATAGGTGGGCCATATATCCCCCGCCCGACCACCCAGCCTTAAGCTAACCGCCCCGCACGGCATTGCCAGCCGCAAGCGCCATAATCCCCAAAAGTGTGCGATTGGCAGACACTTTACAAAACGGGTGGTGAGTGACGTCTGTCCAGTCTGCCCATTCTGTTCAGGGTCGCATTCCACATCCACGATGGCGGTAGGCTCGCGGGGAGACGCCGGCTTCACGGGAAAAGAATCGACTGAAGGCATAGATCGACCCATAGCCACAGCGGCGGGCGATCTCTCCGATCGGCAACGTAGTCTCCTCCAGTAGCCGTCGGGCGCCAGTGAGGCGTTGTCTGATAAGATATTCGCCCAGGGGCATCCCCATTTCCTGCCGGAAACGCCAGCGCAAATGGCTGGCGGAGAGTCCGGAATATTCCGCCAGTTCCTTGATTGACACCGGTTGCACCAGCTCTTGGTTGACCCGGCGGAGCACCCGGGTTACCGGCGGCGAGAGCGACGGCAATTTTCTGCTCACCGGGGTTCGTCCCAGCTCGCACAGCAAAAGAACCAGTTCAAAGAGTGCCGCCAAGGTGTCTCCGGAGAGGTAGCAGTCGACCAGCTGGCTGATATGGCGCGATGCATTTTCCGTCAGGAGCATGACGGAATCCGGCGGCAGATAGCCCTCGTTGCCTTCGGCTTCAAAGGCGATGATCAGCCGATCGCAATGAGGGTTTTTCTCGGGCATGCTCCGTTGGATGAATGGATGCACCAGCAATGCCTCCCCCGGCATCAACTGAATCGCGGAGTCCGCCACTCGGAATTCCATGGGAATCGTCGGCAAAATCAACATATAACGGGTGCTGATGATAGTCTTCTCATGCGGATAGTCGTGAAAAAAAATCAGGATGCTGGCCGGAAGCCGGAATCCGTCAGCGACGGTTCGCCCCTGAAAGTAGTTTTCGGGATTCGGAATGGTCCTCGCTTTTGTTTCCCAATCGATCATTTTCATCACTTTTGTTAAAACTATAATCATTCTGGCCATTATCGCCCGGGAAAACCCATGCTATAATATACAGCGCTTCAAGCACAAAACAGAGGTTTTCGCCATAGAATGTCCCACCGAAAACGCTACTGGACGGCAGCGTCGTCTATCAAATTCTACTGCGTAGCTTCACGCTTGACGGCACATTGGCCGCAGCAGAAAGATTGCTGCCGCATATTGCCTCCCTTGGCATCGATATCGTCTATCTTTGTCCGGTAGTTTTGGCGGATGCGGATGTCGGCATTCGCTTTTCAGCAATCGATTAACCGGCAAGAACTTAGTAGTGGATTGGCCACGCGGGGCAATCCCGGAGGGCAAGGAGCGGATGCAATTGATTGGCAAGTTGATTGAATTGCGTCGCAGCTGCCGCGCTTTGCAGCGTGGCGAGACAATCAAGATTGACAATAGCACGCCAAAGCAGGTAATATCATATCTACGCCGCACTCCGGAGGAAACGATGCTGATAGCGATCAATTTGAGCGACGATCCTGCGAAAACGGAGCTGGCTGTTTCCGGAGCAAAAATCCCGGCAGTTCTGCCGCCGGGTGGCTGGCTCGCCAGACACATCCAGGTCTAAGCCGGTCGGCAGGCCATGGCCTGACCCCGCGAAGGGGGAGTATCCACTCCCACATTCACGGGGACAGTTTTTTCTTCTACTTCACGACAATCAGGGGGACATCCAGCAACCCGCTGGGGACCAGCCGGCGTTCTGGTACATCATAGCAGCAGAACTGCCCGGACCCGGTCCAATTTGGCCAGGTGGGTTCGCAGTAGAATGGTCCGCAGACATTGCGCCTGGACCCGAAGACGGTGATCTCGATGGTATTGAGTCCGGCCTTGAGCCCCTCCAGCGGGCAACGGTATGGTGGCCACGGCAACAACTTCATTTCGCCGTCATTGACCTTCACGCCAAGGCAGGCGCCACGCCATTGGCCCATCTCGATGGCGAACTGGTGCTTGAGTCCCTTCTTCATCAGCTTGAAGGAGCATCGGTAAACCACATCGCCGGAGTAATTCGGCAATCCCTGGTTGCACCAATCTCCGACATGCAGATGATCCGGCAATGCGGTCATGGTTCGCATGCCCCGCACCCCGAAATTGCCGCGCAGGAAGATCGCCTCCAGCCCCGGCAAGGCAGCGTGGTAGGCGGACTTCAGCGTCAGCCGGTTGATGCCAATCCGGAGCACTGATGCGGGGACTTTGAGGCACTGCAACGATGGGTCGAACCATTCGCCAACCGGCGTGTTGTCGATGGACACGCCATTTAGGGTGATGGCATAGAGCTCCGGATTCTCAATCACCAGCTGGAGATCTTCCTGCGGCAGCGCCTCGCAATCGAAGGTATAGTCCAAGGTCAGATCCAGCATCTTGGCCGGCCGCTTGCCTTCCGAAGTCAGCCATGGCTGGCACATGGACTCGCCGCGGCGCTCGACACCAAGGATATCGCGCAAATCGCGATCGACCTTTAGGATGTATTGCACTTCCTTATGATCGATGCGGCGGCCATCGGGGGCGATGACGGAATATGCGGCATGGTCAAGCACCATCGCGTTGGGTTCGCTCAAGGCGTATTCGAAGCAGTGACCCAGATCAAAAACATCAGATTCCCCTTCATCCACGCCGGACACCTTCTTCTCCGCTTGGGCGATCGGTTTTTCGGTGGCGATGAACAGCATGCTTTCCAATGGCGACAGGCTGAAGCCGTCCAGGAAGAAGCTGACTTCGGATTTCTTGCCCGCGGACTTTTCCGCCTGTCCGACCAGGGTGATCTTGCCGGTCATTTGATCGACCTTGTAGAGATAGCGAGCCTTGCCGACGCCGTTCCAGAGGAGGGATACGTCGTCATAGGAGATCTCGCGGTTGACCGCACGATCGCAGTCATGCCAATCGCGGGGGTGTTCCATTGCGGTATTGACCAGGAAAAGTGCCTGATAGTCGCCGGCCTGGCGGACCTGGCAGAAGATCGCACGCCCCTCCTGATCTCCCTTGCGGTCGGTGCTGATCTCGATCCGGCAATTGCCCTTCTGGAGCGCCTTGAGCAGCCCCTTGAGGGTTGTTTTATGGAAGGCCTTGCGGTAGCGTCTGGCCACTTCGGCATTTTCCTGTCCATCAAGATGGGCGGGCGCATCATCCAGGAAGTATACAGCGCCGCCGGCAGCGGCAAACTTCTCCAGCAATTCGAGGGTAGTCGCACGAATTGTCTCCATTGGCGGCAGAATGACGGTGCTATAGCGTGCCACGCCGACTTGGAATCGCGGTCCCTTGTCCCAGAGTTCCTCCTCCGGAAGGGGTGCAGTCACTGAGGAATAACGCGGAAGCATGTCCTCGCAACCATAATCGAAGTCGAGGTGGTTACCCAGCAGCATGTTCCGCAGATCTACCTGATGGCGATTGCAGTAATCCTGATGTTCCTTGTCACTGGGGTTCGGGCGGTATCCCCACATTGACTCAATGGGGTTGATCACCAGTATGTCGCGCACTTCCTTGGCGGGATCGAGAATGGCGCGCTGGCGGGCGAAGTAGTCCTCGACCGCGCTGTAATGCGGCCACCAGCTGGATTGGAAGGAAATGCTGGCGGGGTAGTCGCGCTTGGCCTCGCCGCGCATCGAGTACCACGCCAGGTGCTGGACGCGGAAGTTGATCCCCAGCACCTGCAGCCAGTCACCCAGCGCCTTATGGCCGGCAAATCCGAAATCCCAGCCGGTGCAGCCATAGACTTCGCAGAGACGGTTGGGGCGATCGAGCTGATGCGCCACAGACGAGCATTGCTTGGCGGTATCGATATGATCGGAGTGCTCGGTGAGCAAGTCAATGCCGGGGAGCTGCTGGAACTCATAGAAGCGCATGGCGTCGCCAATGGCGGCGCGCTGGGTGATCATGTCATCCTCATAGAGGGCATGGCCCGTGAACTCCAGGTGATTCTTTTCGCACCATTCTCCGATCTGCTGCGCGAAAGCCGCTGTAAACAAGTCGGTGCAGAGGCGATAATAGTCATAGCGCGCAGTTGAGAAGTCATTTCCCGGGATATTGAAGAACAACTCGGGGAGATGCTCCACGAGGTCGTAGCCGTAGCGTTCCTTGAATTTCACCGGCAAGCACGAGGTCCACGGCCGCTGGTCACGAATTCCCATGACGTTGCCATAGCTGGGTTCGTCCGTGAAGATGCCGGGGATGGCCTTGCCGAACTCTTGACCGCATTCGCGCTTGTACTTCTCGTGGGTCTCCGCGATGAATTTCCCCACCGCATCCGGATTCATGGTATCCAGATAGGTCTGGCCGTTGTACCACGAAGACGGAGCCATTTCGGCCTCGAAGAAGGCAACCAGCATGCGTCCCTGCGGGGCCTTCTTCGGCAATGACGGGAGTGCTTTGAAGTCTTCGCCATCGAGCACCTGCGGATTGGAGTCATCCACTTTCGCGCTATAGTACTGGCCGATTTGATGTGGAGCCGCAAGGGCTGCGACCCTCGTCTCGATATCCGCTGCGCATTTCCCCCAGACGCAGTGCAGGAAGCGCTGGCGGTACTTGTGATCCTTGGTAACCAATCCGCCGGCGGCGCCGGATGGCCAGCGGTCTTCATCGTAGAGCCAGGCGTACATCCCCTGTTTTTCAGCCTCGTCACGACATGCGTCAATGCACTCGAACCACTTCTTGCCAAGGTACGGGGTTGCCATGCCAACCCGCGAATGCATGAAGAATCCGCCCATCCCCATTTGCTTGAAGATGCGGATCTGCCGACGCAGCTCCTCGGGATCGAGCTTGCTGTTCCAGGCCCAGAAGGGCGCCCCACGCAGTTCGGCACCCGGTGCGGAGAGTGATTTTAGGGCTTCATTAAGCATGATGGTAGATACCTTTTGGAAATTGTATTCGAACCATGAAGGTTGGGGGGCTGGAGGGGCAAAACGGCTCCCGTTTGCCTCCAGCCCCCCTGTCTGCCTCCGTTTACCGGAAGGCACGTTCGTAGTCGATGGCATCGGAGCGGAACGGCTCGGCCGGCAATCCGGCGCCATTGACCAGGTTGACATTGCAGAAACCCATGAACGCGTAGCGCACCGCTTCGAACTCGGAGCACACGGGGGCACTCACCACAATGGTCCTGCCATCGATCACCGCGTCCGCTGGGACGACGACGCCATTGCGGCTCACTACGGCAAAGCCCTTCGGCGGCTGCCCGTCGGTGGTCGTCAGCCCCTCGGCGTAGTCAAGGAAGATCCGGGCGCTCTTGCCTTCACGGCGCCAGCCGGCAAACCGCGGCCCTTCGGCTTTGACATCCATGCCGTAGGTATGGGCTTCTGCCCACAGCGCCAGTCGGGCGCCTACAGTCTGCTTGTCGCGGGGATGGATGTCGGAGTGGTTTCCGGCATCGAAGATGCAAGCCATGCCGACATTGCGCATGCGGTCGCGTACCGCGGCCTGGATTTCGCGGGTGACAGCATACGGGACGTAATACGGCATGGTGTCCGGAAGCTTTTCAAAAAGCGCATCCGACAGCGGCGTTTCGGGAGAATGCTGTTCGAAGGATGCCAGCTGGACGATGATGAACGGCATCTCGCAATCCCGCCACAGTTCGCGGACGCCCTCGATGAGCATTTTATGCTGTTTGTAGTATGCCTGGGTGCCGTTGTTGTTGCATCCCTGGTACCAGATCATGCCGCGGATCGCGTAGCGCCGGAAGCAATAGAGCATGGCATTGTAGAGGGTGCACGGGTAGTTCGCACTTTCCTTGGTGATCATGAGATTGAACGGCGGATCGGGACGATGGCAGAAATCCGCAGGGAGAGTGGAGACGGTCTTCACCATCAGGCTGCCGGGGACAACGGCGGCGGCGATTCCGCCGCCACCGGTGATGCGCAAAGAGGCCAGGTTCACCTCGCCGATCCCCAGATGGTCATCGACGACAACTGTCAGGATATTGCGGCCGGCATGGAGGACACCGGCCTTGATGGCATATGTGCGCACCGACGACCAGTAATCCGGCGTCCCGACGCCCGTTGAGCCGATTTCCACGCCATTGACGAAAGTGCGGTCGCAATCATTGGCCACCATTCCCTGCAGGGTCATTTCCCGGCCGGCGGCCTCCGCAGGCACCTCGATGACAGCGCGCACCGCATACCGCCCCGGCCGGGGCAATGCGGCGACATTTGCGTCTCCGTTGCACAACGCCCAGGATGACTCGTCCGGCAGCTCTTCGCCGAGCCACTCCGCAGGGCATTCACCGCACGCCTCGTCGAATTTATCGCACCAGCTGACCAGCGGGCCAATGCCATTGGACCACAGCTTGCGGACATTTTCCTCGTCGGCCTTCGCCTCCTCCGGCAGGGTGTATTTGTATTCGGTATATTCCAGCCAGTGGTTGCGGACGAATTGATCATGGCTGATCCAGGCATTGATGTCGGTTCCGCCCCAGGAAGTGGAGATCAGGCCGATCGGAATGCCGAGATCCTGATGGAGCTTGCGGCCGAAGAAATAGGCGCAGGCGGAGAAGCTGCGGACATTCTCCGGAGTGCAGGTTTTCCATTCGCCGGCATGGACGTCGTCGATCACGGCCTCCGGGGACATCCGCCTCAGATTGGTGAAGTCGAAGAGCCGGATCGCAGGGAAATTGGCCGCGGCGCATTCCGCATCGGCATTCTTGGTGCGCCAGAATGGCCCTTCGCTGTTCATCGGCATTTCCATGTTGGACTGCCCGGAGCACAGCCAGACCTCGCCAACCAGCAGGTCGCTGAGGGTGACGCTCTGGCTGCCGTCGCTCACTACGAGCTCGTACGGCCCGCCGGCAGCCATGGATGGGAAGGTGACGGACCAGGTTCCGTCTTCGGCCGCCTGTGCGGTCGCCTCGCAACCGGCGAATTGCGCCTTCACCGACGCGAGTGCGCAGGCGCCATGACCGGAGAAGACAATCGGGCGCTCCCGCTGGAGCACCGCATGGGATGAAAAGACCTTGTAAAGGGAAAGCATGACCGTTAGTTTATGGATTAAGGATTCAAACGACTCAAAACGAAGCCTGAATGGCGTGGAGATGGCTCTTTTTGCGCCACGGCTACTTGTTATGGCGCAAAATTCCCCTGCTGCATGGATTCAGGACTATTTCAGGACTGGTGCCGCGCGCAGAATCTCAACAAAATCAACGAATTCCCGCCATGATGCGAGCCTAACCACCTGTGCGCGCAATTCGTGGTGGAAGCCGCGGCCATGGAGGTAATCGGAAATGACCTTACGCCCCAGAATCATGGCGGATTGCTCGCCATACTCCTGGACCATCAGCCAGACATGATCGCACATGGTATCGATCAGCTCCGGCCGTGATGGTGCATAATCTACTCCCTCATTGAGGGATTTGAATATCCATGGATTACATAACGCACCGCGGGCTACCATCAACCGCTCGCAGCCGGTTTCCCGTGACAGCCTTCTGGCGTCCTCCACCGAGAAGATCCCGCCATTTGCGGTCACCGGGATCCGCAGATTCTCCCGGACTGCGCGGATGACTGCAGTCTGCACCGGACCGGAGTACACCATCCGTGCCAGCCGGCCGTGGATGGTGAGGCCGTCGATGCCGACAGCCTCCAGCCGCCGTGCCAATTCGACGGTCACATCTGGTTCATCATCCTCCTTGAGAATCCGCATTTTCACCGTCAGCCGTCCCGGCCACAGATCTCTCATGATCTTAAGGCACTCGATGGCCCGCACCGGCTGGGTCATCAGCGCCGCGCCGGCCACCCGCCGAAGCACTTTGCGCACCGGGCATCCCATATTGAAATCCAGCGAATCGAAGCAAGACGGATGGTCGCGAAGCATCCTCGTCGCGGTCCGCACATCGGTGGGGATCGACCCCAGCAGCTGGACTTGCAGCCACTCTTCCTCCTCGCCGCGATGGAGGATCGCCTGGCAATCCGGGTTCGCGTGTACCAATGCGCCGGCATCAACCAGCGCAGTGGTGCCATATCGCAACCCAAGCCTTCGGCAGATCCGCCGCATCGGCAAGTCGGTATAACCGGCCATTGGTGCCAGGCAGTATTCCATTTTTTTCTTTTTTTTCAGAGTGCGTCAGCGGGGGCAATGACTAGTTGGAGTGGGCAGATGAAGAGCAAAAAATAAGCAGGATGAACAGATGAACAGGGGATGGGGATTTTCGTCATCCCCCCTGGAGCACTTGTCTGTATTCTTCGGTCTCCTCGCGCGCATGCGCGCAATGCCTTGGCAGGTGGGAATCCCCCACCACCCGCCCGTGCATACGGTATTGGCAAAAAAATGCACTGGCAGTCACAATGCGAAAAATCCGCAAAAGTGTGCGATTGGCAGACACTTTACAAAGCAGGCAACCACCCGCCGCCGACGGATTGTGGCAGCGCCGACGACGGATTGTGGTAGCGCCGCCGACGGATTGTGGCAGCGCCGCCGACGGATTGTGGCAGCGCCGCCGACGGATTGTGGCAGCGCCGCCGCTGGATTGTGGTAACGCCGCCGCTGGATTGTGGTAACGCCGCCGCTGGATTAAAACCGTGTGGCCTCCTCGCGCGCATGCGCGCAATGCCTTGGCAGGTGGGAATCCCCCCACCACCCGCCCGTGTATACGGTATTGGCAAAAAAATGCACTGCCAATCACAATGCGAAAAATCCGCAAAAGTGTGCGATTGGCAGACACTTTACAAAGCAGGCAGTCCCCACAGTCGCTGGATTACGGCCACCGCATCAAAACAACCGCACACCGACTCCTACAGACGGCACACGGCGGCACGCCATGCCCGACAGCAAAACCATCCGGTGCCCTTCGTAGCTATCATCCCAAGATGGATAGGCGGGGCACTTTTCCCGTCATCCTCTGTTAAGCCAAATCTGGTTATCTGAGATAATCGGCGATGGCGGAAGCCACCTTCTCGGGAGTGAAGCCGTATTCCTCCGCCAGCCTTGACGCCGGCGCCGAGTCCCCGAAGTGATTCAGCCCCAGTGCCAGCCCATCACGCCCGATATACTTCTGCCAACCAGTGGCAACCCCTGCCTCGACCGAGATCCGGCGGGTGGCCTTGTCCGGCAGGACGCTCTGACGGTAATGCTCATCCTGGGCATCGAAGAGCTCCCACGACGGCATTGACACTACGCGGAGACGCCGCCCTTGGGAACGCAGACGGTCGGCGGCCGCCAGCGCCAGCCCGACTTCCGAGCCGGTGGCGATGATGATCGCCTCGTATCCCTCGTCATCGGAGAGTACATACGCGCCTCTGGACACGGCGACGCCGGGGACCATCGTGGCAGGGAAATTCGGCACCGCCTGACGGGTGAGCGCCAGCACCACTGGACAGGCGGCCCGCACGGCATATTCCCATGCCTGGGCCACCTCGTGCGACTCCGCCGGACGCAGCAGAACGACTCCCGGCATGGTGCGGAACATCATCAGATGCTCCACCGGCTCATGGGTGGCGCCGTCCTCGCCAACCGCATAGGAGTCGTGGGTAAAGACATATACCTCGTGGAGCTTTTGGATTGCAGCCAGCCGGATCGCCGGCTTCATGTAGTCGGAAAAGACCAGGAAGGTCGCGGTGAACGGAATGGTGTGGGTCAATGCCATGCCATTGGCGGCCAGCCCCATGGCCAGCTCGCGCACTCCGAAATGCAGATTGCGGCCGGTGCGGTCGCTGGCGGAGAAATCGCCGAAGCCCTTCATGTTGGTGTTGTTGGATGGCCCCAGGTCGGCGGAACCGCCGGTAAGCGCGGGGATCCGCGCAGCCAGCACCTGCAGCATCGCGCCGCTGGAGGCGCGGGTGGCCACGTCCTTGTCCGGAATCGCCGCCAGCAGGCTCTGCCCCAGGTCGGCGGGAATCACCGGATGCAGCAACGACTCCATCAACGCCACCTTTTCCGCCGGCGCAGCCGCCTTCCAGGCCGCAAAGTCGTCATCCCATTGCGCGGCGGCTATCTGCTTCTGGCCGATGATTTCGGCGCACAAGTCGCGCACTTCCTGCGGCACCACAAAGGACTGTCCGGGATCAAAGCCCAGCGCCGCCTTGGTCGCCGCCACTTCCTCCGGCCCCAGCGGCGCACCGTGGGTCTTGGCGCTGCCCGCCAGATGCGGCGCACCATAACCGATGGTGGTCTGGCCGATGACGATGCTGGGGCGGTCATGGCAGCTTTTCGCCAGGGTCAGCGCCGCCTCAATCTGGGCCGGACACTGTCCGTTGACCTTGAGGACATTCCAGCCATAGGCGGCAAAGCGCGCCGCCACGTCCTCGTTCATGGCCACATCCGTGGCGCCCTCGATGGTGATCTTGTTGGAATCGTAGTAGAGGATCAGGTTGTCCAGACGCAGCGATGCCGCCAGGGCGCAGGCCTCGTGGCTGCAGCCTTCCATGATGCAGCCATCGCCGGAGAAGACATAGACCCGCTGATCCCTGACCAGCGCCTCGGGCATGCCGACCCGCGCATTGAACTGCTTGATGGCCATCGCCATGCCGACCGCCGAGCACAGCCCGGATCCCAGCGGTCCCGTCGTCACCTCCACTCCCGGAGTGCGGCCATATTCGGGATGCCCGGGCGTGCGGCTGCCGAACTGGCGGAAATTCTTCAGGTCGTCCAACGAGACATCGTAGCCGAAGAGATGCAGCAGCGAATAAAGCAGAATCGAACCATGGCCGGCGGAAAGCACAAAACGGTCGCGGCCAATCCAGTCCGGGCGCGCGGGGTCGAAACGCAGGAATTTCGAAAAGAGCGTGAAGGCGAAATCCGCCGCGCCCATCGGCGTGCCTGGATGGCCGGATTTGGCCTTCTGCACGGCGTCGATCGACAAAATGCGGATGGTGTCGGCCGCCAATGCAGCGGCGCTCTTCCTGTCGGAGCAACTACAAGTCATTTCGATGTCCTTGGTCTGGGGATGCATGAAAAAAAATGGCCGGGTGGGCGGCATCCGCAGCAGTGCGGCGCGCCGCGCTCCCCTGGCGTTTTTGGGAAACGCCGTGCCGGTTATGCGGTGGCGGGGTTGCCGCCTCTTGCCGGAGCCCCCTGGCGCAGGTACTCATTGATGAATGGATCCAGATCGCCGTCCAAGACCGCCTGGACATTGCTGGTCTCGTATCCGGTGCGCAGATCCTTGACCATCTGGTAGGGCTGGAGGACATACGAGCGGATCTGGTTGCCGAATGCGTTGTCACCCTTCTCGATGTCGTTCTGCACCACCGCTGCCATCCGCTTGTCCTCCTCGATCTGGTAGAGGCGCGCCTTGAGCAGGTTCATGGCGATGAAGCGATTCTGGTGCTGGGAGCGTTCCGACTGGGACGCCACCACGATCCCGGTCGGCAGATGAGTTATGCGCACCGCGGACGATGTCTTGTTGATGTGCTGGCCGCCGGCGCCGGAGGCATGGAAGACATCCACCCGCAAGTCCTTCTCACTGATTTCGATGTTGATTTCGTCATCAATCTGCGGCAGGACATCCACCGAGCAGAAGGAGGTGTGGCGGCGCTTGTTGGCGTCAAATGGCGAGATGCGCACCAGCCGGTGGACGCCCTTTTCGCATTTCAGATAGCCGTAGGCGAATTCTCCGGAAACCGACATGGTGATGTACTTGATCCCGGCCTCGTCGCCCAGCTGCATGTCGTTGATGGCAAACTCGAAGCCGCGCTTCTCAAACCAATGCAGGTACATGCGTTCCAGCATCGCGCACCAGTCGCAGGACTCGGTCCCGCCAGCGCCGGCACGGATGGTGATGATCGCGTCGCGGGAATCCATTTTGCCGGAGAGGAAGCTGACCAGCTCCAGTCGGTCCAGCCCCTCGCTGAAGGAATGCCATTCAGAGTCGGCCTCCGCGTACAGCGGCGAG
Organism: uncultured Lentisphaeria bacterium; assembly: GCA_934661755.1. Lineage (GTDB taxonomy): Bacteria > Verrucomicrobiota > Lentisphaeria > Oligosphaerales > Oligosphaeraceae > CAKUJM01. The sequence continues at coordinate 12,038 of CAKUJM010000046.1, forward strand.
TCGTCGCCCTCCTCGGCCGCCAGCTCCGCCAGGGTTGCCAGGTCATCAGCCTGCCGGCACAGCCGGTCGAAGGGCTCGATGACATTCTTGAGGGCGCTGACTTCCTTCACCACCGCCTGCGAATGATCCTGCGAGTCCCAGAAATCGGGACGGGCCATGCTGGCCTGGAGCAAATCGAGCTTTTCGCGCTTGACCGCGACGTCAAAGATACCCCCTCAAGTGTTCGCAGCGCTGCCGGGCTTCGGACACTTTGCTTTGCAATTCTTCCCGTGTCATGATGGTATGTGCGTGATGCAGATGCGGGCGGATGACTCCGCCCATGCTATTTTACTACGCCGGTGTTGCCGACCGCGATATTCTCGTCCTTCAGGCTGTCGACGATCCGCGAGCTGGGCACCGAGAGGGCGCTCTTGGTGGCATTGGCCTCGCCATTGGCGGCCAGGAAGGCGTCGATCTGGCTGCGGTAGATCTCCTTGATCTTGTAGCGGCGCACCTTGAGAGTGGCGGTCATGGTGCCGTCCTCCATGGAGAAATCGGGCAGGACCAGCACATCCTTGGGCTTCTGGTAGTTGGCCAGATTCGCCGTGGTGCGCTCGACCTCCTCCTTCACCAGCCGGTGCAGCTCTTCCGGGGCATGCTTCTCGCGATCCTCCTTGGCGACATTGACGCAGACGTACACATTCTTGCACTTCTCGCCGATCACCACCGCCTCGGTGATCAGCGGCGATGACTTGACAGCATCCTCAATGTACTCCGGATGGAGCTTTTCGCCGCCGTAAAGCACAATCATTGACGAATTGCGGCCATGGATGAAGAGGAATCCGTTCTTGTCCATGTGTCCGACATCGCCGGTATTGAGCCAGCCGTCCTCCATGGTCTTGGCGGAGGCGTCAGTATGGCGCCAATAGCCCTTCATCACGCAGTTGCCCTTGACCAGCAGCTGCCCGGTGATGTTCTTGCCGCGCTCGCCTTCCTCGTTCTTGAAGGTGTAGTCGCCGCCGTATTCCGGCTTGAGCCACGGCATCAGCAATCCGCACGACCCCAGCCGGTACTGGTCCTGCAGATTGCTGGAGATCACCGGCGAGGCCTCGGAAAGGCCGTATCCCTGCAGGACCGGCATGCCGCAGAAGCTGAAGAAGCTCTGCACATCCAGGTCCAGCGGCGCGCCACCCGAGACAAAGAGCCGCACCTTCCCACCCAACGCCTTGCGGAATTGACTGAAGATAAACGGGTTATAGAAGAACTTGTGATAGAGCATCCGGAAGATTCCGCCATTCCAGCTGGTGTTGGCGGTGAAAATCCGGCTGGCATTGTAGATCGCATTGTCGATCAGCCTGCGCTTAAAGCCCTTGACGGAGTCGATCTTCTTGCGGAAGGCGGCATGGAGGTTGTCCATGATCCGCGGCACCACCAGCACCAGCGTCGGCTGGTATTTGCCGATGTTGCGGCTGAAATCCGCAATATTGTGAGGAATGCTGGTGCGGCACCGCCCCATGATCGAACAGCCGATCTCGCAGGTCATTGCATAGGCATGCCAATAGGGCAGCAAGGACATGATGCGGTCATTTGAATGCACACTGAAGCACTGCAAGGCCGACCAGATGTTCCACCACAGATTCCGGTGGGTCAGCATCACGCCCTTCGGCTTGCCGGTGGAGCCGGAAGTATAGATGAGCACCGCGACGCTGTCCAGCGCCGCATCGACGTTCTCCTGGATATGGTGCAGCGGTTCCAGCTGGAATTGCCGGACCGGGATCTCCGACCAGTCGATCACCGGGATGGCGCCGGCATTGGCGGCGGCCTTCTTCACAAAGCCCTTCTCCGCCAGGATCACCGTGGGCTCGCAGTCCGCGATGACAAACGCCATCTCATCGTCGCCCAGGCTTTCGCAGATCGGCACCGCAATGGCGCCCAGCAGCCAGCATGCATAGGCGAAGCGGAAATGGTTGGGATGCTTGGAGGCAATCGCGGCCACCCGGTCGCCGGCCTTGACGCCATGCTTGTCCCGCAGGTACTGCGCCCAGGACCGCACCTCGCCGTAAAGCTGTGCATAGGTGGTGTCGGTGAACTGCCGTCCGTCCGAAGTTGTCAGCACGATGCGCCGAGGCACCGCCAGGCAACTGTCACTGAACACCTCAATCAAGTGCTTGGGATTTGCTTCCATCTCGTCTTTTGATCTCACGCGTTGCTGCTGATGAATCAACGCAAAACGGGACGCGAACACCGTAGTTTTCCTCTACGTTCGACGTCCCGTTTTGTTCCCGAACCGGCAATGCAGGGGGGGGCAGGGGATAGGCGATGAACCTATGCCATCTTGGCGACCCGTGCGAAGAGGCGCCCCTTCTTGCGGTCGGCCTTGTTCTGGTGGATGACGCTGGTCTTGGCGGCCTTGTCCAGCTGGGCGAAGCACAGTGAAAGCAGGTTCTTTGCCTCGTCCTTGTTGCCGGCGGCAATCGCGGCATCCAGGGCGTTCTCGGCGGTGTGGACGCGGCTCTTGCGGGCGCGGTTCATGGTGCGCTTCCGGGCATCAGCACGCATGTGCTTGGCCGCGGAGTGAAGGCGGTGCGGTTTGGTATTGGCCATAAGTCGGTTCTATAAAGACTGGATGTTGTTGTGTTATATGTGGAATTGATTGATGTTCTCGCGCAACTGCATAATATGCCACACTTTTGCCATTTTTCAACTTACGCCGATTGCAAAGCCGCCGGCGGTACCGGGGTTGTGCCACATGCGTCCCGCGTCGCCACAGCGGCACAGCACAGTCCCCCCCTCTCTGCAAGGGGAGGCTGTGGGTGCGGATGGCCCAGGGAGAACGAGTGCGGCCGCCGCCGTTCCGCCGTCACCCGTTTCTCGTCATCCCCGTCGCCACGCGTTTGGCGTCAGCCATGGCCCGCACTACCAGCGAGGCTCCATTGGCGCAGTCACCGACGGCATAGATGCGGCGTGCGGGGTCGGGGATCAGCGCCGTCCGATTCGTCTGCTGCAATTGCAGCTCCGCCACCAGTCCTTCACCGGGCACGCCGGTGAAGCCCATCGCCAGCAACACCAAGTCGGCTTCGATAATCCGCGAGCTGTCTGGGATCGGCACCGGTTTGAGCGGCCGGCCTTCGGGCGTCATTTCCCATTTCACCTTATGGACTTCAACGCCAGTAACCTTGCCGGAGTCATCACCGATGAAACGGTCGGAAGCGACATTCCATTCGCGGTCGCAGCCCTCCAGATGGCTGGAGCTGGTGCGCAACAGCCATGGCCATGCCGGCCAGGGCGTCGATGGCGACCGCGTTTCCGGCGGCATGGTCATGATCTCCACTTGTTTGACGCTGACGGCGCCCTGCCGGATGGCGGTGCCGGCGCAGTCGCTGCCGGTGTCGCCGCCGCCAATGATGAGCACGCGTTTGCCCTTGGCGCAAACAGGCAGTTCCTCAAGCTCGCCGTTATTGACGCGGTTCTGCCCCTGCAGGAACTCCAGGGCAAAATGCACGCCGCGCAGTTCGCGGCCGGGAATCGTCAGATCGCGGGCGGCGGGTGTGCCGATAGCCAGCACCACGGCATCGTAATGCCGTAGCAGGTACTGTCCGGAGATATCGCTGCCGATGCGGGTGTCGGTGACAAAGCTGATCCCGGCTTGACGCATCAGCGCCAGTCTCCGGTCAATCACCGCCTTGTCCAGCTTGAAATCGGGGATGCCGTAGCGCAGCAGTCCGCCGGGGGCATGGTTGGCCTCGTACACCACCACCGCATATCCAGCTCGGTTGAGCGCCTCGGCCGCAACCAGCCCCGATGGTCCGGAGCCAACCACCGCGATGCGCCTGCCGTTGCGGCTGCCCGGGATCACTGGCTTGACCCATCCGCGCTCAAATGCGGTCTCGATGATCGCCTTTTCGCACTGCCGGACCATCACCGCCTCGTCATCCACGCCATTGCAGCATGCGCCCTCGCACAATGCGGGGCAAATCCGGCAGGTGAATTCCGGAAAAAAGCTGGTCCGGGAAAGCAGTTCGTACGCGGTACGGTAGTCGTCATTGGCCACCGCCTCATTGAAGTCCGGGATCAGATTTCCCAGCGGACAGCCGGCGCCATGGCAGAACGGTATTCCGCAATTGTGGCAGCGCCGGGCCTGATCATGGATCTGCCGGGCATTCAGCCGGATCTCGACCTCCCGGAAGTCACGTCTGCGTTCAGGGATTGGCCGGTACAAATCATGGATTCGCTTCATCTGGATCATGGTCTTCAAGCCTCCTGATGCATTTTTTCCAGGCGTTCCAGGGCGGCGCGGTATTCGACGGGGAAGACCCGGACAAATCGCGGACGGTACTGTTCCCAGTCCGCCAGCATTTCCTGGGCCCGCTGGCTGCCGGTTTCGGCAAGATGCTCCTCAATCAGCGACTTGAGTTCGCGTTCGCCATCGCTGCCCGGCTCGATGCTCTCCAGATCCACGCCGTCAAGGTTGCAGCTCAGGTCGAAATGCCCCTTGGCGTCATAGACGTATGCCAAACCGCCGGTCATGCCGGCCGCAAAATTCATGCCGACCGGCCCCAGCACCACCACCCGTCCGCCGGTCATGTATTCGCAGCCATGGTCACCGATGCCCTCGGCCACCATGGTCATGCCGCTGTTGCGGATCGCGAAGCGCTCGCCGGCAATGCCGTTGATGAAGATCTTCCCGGAGGTGCCGCCATAGCCGATGACATTGCCGGCAATCACGTTGGCGGCAGCCTCAAATGGCGCATCATCGGGTGGGGCGATGACAATCTTGCCTCCAGAAAGCCCCTTGCCGACAAAGTCGTTGGCTTCGCCATAAAGCCGCAATGTCACCCCCGGCGCCAGAAAGGCGCCGAAGGACTGCCCTGCGGTACCATGGAGCTTGACGGTGATGGTGTCCTCAGGAAGCCCCTGGGCACCATGGCGCATGATCACCTCGCCGGAAAGCTCGGTGCCGGCCGTGCGGTCGGCATTGGCGATCACCGCCTCGATCTCTTCGCGGCTGCCGTCGAGCCGGAGCTTGCCCAGCAACGCCCGGCGGTCGAAATTCTCCAGCGGCTCCCGGGGCGCATCGGCGTCGAAGGCGTGGGGCTCGCCGGCGGCATGGGCGAAGACCCTGCTGAAATCCAGGCCATGCGCCTTGAAGAAGTCGATGGCGGGATTGACCTCCAGCAAATCGCTGCGGCCGCAGGCCTCCTTGAGGCTGTGCAATCCCAGCTGCGCCAGGCACTCGCGCACACCACGCGCCAGGAAGCGCATGAAGTTGATGATGTACTCCGGCTTGCCCTGGAAGTGCTTGCGCAGCTCCGGATCCTGGGTGGCGACCCCCATCGGACAGGTGTTGCTGTGGCATTGGCGCATCATCACACACCCCAGGCACACCAGCACCGTGGTGCCAAAGCCGAATTCCTCAGCCCCCAGCAGCGCTCCGATGACGACATCACGCGCGGTCTTGAGCTGACCATCCACCTGCAATTTGATCTTGCCGCGCAGGCCATTGAGCACCAGCGTCTGCTGCGCCTCGGCGATTCCCAGCTCCCACGGCAACCCCGCATGCTTGATGCTGGTCAGCGGCGAGGCGCCGGTGCCGCCGTCATGGCCGGAGATGAGCACCACATCGGCATGGGCCTTGGCCACTCCCGCAGCAATGGTGCCAACGCCGAACTCGGAGACCAGCTTGACCGAAATGCGGGCGGAGGGATTGGCGTTGCGCAGATCGTAGATCAGCTGCGCCAGATCCTCGATCGAGTAGATGTCGTGGTGCGGCGGCGGTGAAATCAGGGTGACTCCCGGCATTGCATGGCGCAGATGCGCGACGAAGTCATTGACCTTGTATCCAGGCAGCTGTCCGCCCTCTCCGGGCTTGGCGCCCTGGGCCATCTTGATCTGGATGTCGTGGGCGTGGCGCAAGTAGTTGAGGGTCACGCCAAAACGCCCGCTGGCAACTTGCTTGATGCCGCAGTTCTTCTCATTGTCGAATCGTTCGGCGTTTTCGCCGCCTTCGCCGCTGTTGCTCCAAGTGCCCAGGCGGTTCATCGCGATGGCGATGGTCTCGTGGGCCTCCGGACTTAGCGACCCCAGGCTCATGGCGCCGGAGACGAAGTGGCGGATGATCTCCTCCACGCTCTCGACCTCCTCCACCGGAATCGGCGTCGATCGCTTGAAGCGGAAGAGCCCGCGCAGAGTGCAAAGATGGTGGGTCTGGTCGTCAATCAGGTTGCTGTACTCCTGGAATTTGGCGTAGTCGCCCTCCTGCACCGCCTGGCGGAAGGCCGCCAGCGACTGCGGTGTCCACAGATGCGCCTCGCCATCCCGGCGATAGCGGTACTGGCCGCCGTCCGGCAGCAGCGGTGCGGCGAAGTCGGCTTCGCGTGACCGCCGGATTGCCTCCTGCGCGATCTCCGCCAGTCCGATGCCGCCAACCCGGCTGGCGGTACCAGGAAGAAATTCGTCGACAAACGCCGATGAGAGACCGACGGCCTCGAAGGCCTGCGCGCCGCGGTAGCTGCGCAACGTCGAAATGCCCAGCTTGGACATGATCTTGAGCAGTCCCTTGTCCACCGCATTGATGTAGTTTCCGGCGGCAGTCACCGCGTCGGTGTCGATGGCATGGCTGCGGCATAGCGCGGTGACGCTTTCCAAGGCCAGATAGGGGTTGACTGCGGTGGCGCCGAATCCCAGCAGCAATGCGTAATGCATCACCTCGCGCACCTCGCCGGACTGGATGATCAATCCTACCGACGGCCGCAGTTCGGCGTTGGTCAGGGCGCGATGGACCGCCGAGCAGGCCAGAAGGCTGGGGATCGCCGCCATTCCCGGCGCCAGATGCTTGTCCGAGAGGATGATGATGCTCTGGCCATTCTGGGCGGCGTCGATGGCCTGCCGCACCAGCGCCTTGAGGGCCTCGCGCAATGACGCCTCGCCGCCGGCGGCGGCAAAACCGCATTGGAGCACGCAGGAGTGGTAGCCGCGGGCGCCGAATTCGCGCAACTGCCGCACTTCGTCATCGGTAAGCACCGGGCGGCGCAGCTTGATCAGCCGCGCATGTTCGGGCGTCTCCTCCAGGATGTTGCCGTGGTTGCCGATATAGGTCATCAGGCTCATGACCAGCTCCTCGCGAATCGGATCGATCGGCGGGTTGGTGACCTGGGCGAAAAGCTGCTTGAAGTACCCGAAGAGCAATTGTGGCTTCTCGGAAAGCACCGCCAATGCGGCGTCGTTGCCCATCGAGCCAATCGGTTCCTTGCCCTGTTCCGCCATCGGCTTGAGGATGACGCCAAGATCTTCCCGGCTGTACCCGAAGAACTGCTGGCGGTAGGTCAGGTTGCTCTCCGGCTCCGATGGCGTGATCTCGGTGAAGAGTCCGTGGACGCTCAGACGGTTCTGTTCCACCCAGCGCCGATAGGGCTTGCTGCGCGCCAGGCGATTCTTGATCTCCGAGTCCGGCACCAGCCGGTGATGCTCCAAGTCAAGATAGATGATCTCGCCCGGCTTCAGACGGCCCTTGCTTTGCACCTGTGACTCGTCGATGTCCAATACGCCAGTCTCGCTGGCCAGTACGAACAGCCCGTCTTTACATAATGTGTAACGCGCTGGACGCAGGCCGTTGCGGTCCAAGATGGCGCCGGCATTGACGCCATCCGAGAAGGCGACTGCCGCCGGGCCATCCCACGGCTCCATCAGCGCCGAATGATACTCAAAGAATGCCCGCACATCATTGCCCATGTAGTATTTTTGCCCCCATGCCTGGGGGATGAGCATCAGCATCGCGTGCTCCAGCGGCCGCCCGGCGGCCACCAGCAGCTCGAACATATTGTCCAGCGACGCTGAATCGCTCTGCCCCGGCTCGATCAATGGCATGAGCTTGGCAATGTCATCGCCGAACAGCGGGCTTTTCAGCAGCCGTTCGCGCCCCTTGAGTGCATTCAGATTCCCGCGCAACGTGTTGATCTCGCCGTTATGCGCCAGGTAGCGGAACGGATGCGCCAGCTGCCAAGTCGGAAAGGTATTGGTGCTATAGCGCTGATGCACCAGCGCCAGATGGGAGACGAAGTCGGCATCGGAAAGATCGGGATAGAATTTCGACAGCTGCGGCGCCAGCAGCAACCCCTTATAGACAATGCTGCGGCTCGACATGCTGCAGACATAAAGATCCAGATGCGCCTTTTCAATCAGCCGCCGCATCACAAACAGCTTGCGCTCAAACTCCTCCTGGGTCGCAAAAGCCGCGCCGCCGATGAACAGCTGGCGGATTCGCGGCGCACTCTGGCGTGCCATCCGGCCAATCGCGGACGGCTCCACCGGCACCTCGCGCCATCCCAGCACCTCGCCGCCTTCGTCCCGGACAATCCCCTCGATGCGCGACTCCACACCGACGCCGCCGAAGAGCATGGCGACGCCGTATTTGCCTTTGGACGGCAACTCGAAACCAGCGGCTTTGCGGAAGAAACGATCCGGCAACGACAGCAACAGACCCGCGCCATCACCAGTCTCCGGATCGCTCCCGGCAGCCCCGCGGTGCATCAGGCGGGTCAGCACCGTGATGCCCTTCTCCACAATGCCATGGCTGGCGCATCCGTTGAGATCGGCCACCAGTCCGACACCACAGGCGTCATGCTCCTGCACCGGATCATACATGCCTTGCGGCCGCTGTCGAAAAATCTGCTCTTCCATAATCGCTGTCTTCCTGATTTGGGGATTGTAGAATCGTCCGAGAAAAGCAAGCAATGACTATGCCAACAGCTGCCATGCATTGCCGTCCGCCCACGGCTTACATATTATGTAAAAACGGTATTACAAAAACGGGTAAAAACGGCTGGGATGACAGGCCGTGGTGCATGGCCTGTAAAACGACCGCGCTTACGTTCTCCGACAAGAAAAGCCTCCCATGCAAGGGGAGGTGGCGCGACAGCGCCGGAGGGGTTGGCGCCGGGCATGACGTGCCGTCGTGCATGGGCGTAAAACGACCGCGCTCACGTTCTCCGACAAGAAAAGCCTCCCCTGCAAGGGGAGGTGGCGCGACAGCGCCGGAGGGGTTGGCGCCGGGCATGATGTGCCGTCGTGCATGGCCATGGCCTGTAAAACGAACGCGCTCACGTTCTCCGACAAGAAAAGCCTCCCCTGCAAGGGGAGGTGGCGCGACAGCGCCGGAGGGGTTGGCGCCGGGCATGATGTGCCGTCGTGCATGGCCATGGCCTGTAAAACGAACGCGCTCACGTTCTCCGACAGGAAAAGCCTCCCCTGCAAGGGGAGGTGGCGCGACAGCGCCGGAAGGGTTGGCGCCGGGCTTGACGTGCCGCTGTGCATAGTTTATAAGAACGCGTTTTGTTGTAACAACATAATTGTCCAAGGGCGAGACGCCCTTGCTACCCCGGGAGAGGCCGGAGGGGTTGGCGCCGGGCATGACGTGCCGCAGTG
>CAKUJM010000047.1 GCA_934661755.1 uncultured Lentisphaeria bacterium
CCGGAAAAAGAGCCGGAAAAAGAGCCGGAAAAAGAGCCGGAAAAAGAGCCGGAAAAAGAGCCGGAAAAAGAGCCGGAGGAAAAGCCGGAAAAAGAGCCGGAGGAAAAGCCGGAGGAAGAATTGGCCAATCTCCGGAAACAGCTCGACAACCTCACCAGCCAGGTCGCGTCGCTCCAGAACCAGCTCGCGAAGGCGCAGGCCGCCAACCGGAAGCTCTCTCCGGGATTCCGCGCCGCATCCTCCGACGCCGCGCAGAAGCCGCAGGACTTCCACGCCGCACTGGCAAATCTGCGCCAGGCGCACCCCGGGATGTCCTATGACGACGCCTTCTGCATGACCGCCAGGAAACACCCCGATCTCTACAATTCCCTCCGTAATCACCCCTAAAATAAGGACTACCCGCAATGGCTACCATCCGCCCCGATCTCCAGGCCGCCGAGTTCAAGCGCCCGCCGTTCCTCACTGACATCATCCTGCCGCCGCTCATGAAGGAGCAGATCGCCGGCACCCTCTACTACCAGAAGGTCCTCGCCGACAACGATGCGCAGTCCGGACGCGCCCACGCCGAGACCATCGGCACCATCACCGAACACATCGTGGCCGCCAGCACCAAGACCTTCTCCTGCGAGGAAGTCCGCGACCGCCAGAAGATGAGCTACACCCAGGTCAAAGGCTACGCCGACTTGCTCCATGCCGAGCTGGCGATGGCCCGCCGCGCCAAGCGCGCCTGGTTCAACAAGATCGAAACCGCCACCGCAAAGGCCCTGCTCGGCGCCGCTTCGCCGCTCGACCTGACCGGATCCACCGCCGACATCCCCGGCGACATCGAAAACGCCGTCGCCGAACTCCAGGACAAGGCCCCCGGAAAGATCGCGCTGGTCCTCTCCTCCCGCAACTTCACCAAGCTGAAGGCCAATGACTCCATCAAGGACCGCATGAAGAACACCGGCGTGGTCGTCGGCGCCGGCGGAGACCCCCGGATGGTCACCGCCGAACAGCTGGCCGCCATCCTCGGAGTCGATCAGCTGCTGATCGGACCAAATGACGTCTGGTTCGCGGCCATGAAGAAGAATCCGACCGCCAGCGGCGGATCCGATGGCTTCGACTACCAGGGCAACGCCGCGCTGGTGGTCCTCCCCGATGAGGCCACCGAACCGGCCGAGGAAATCCAGCTGGGACGGACCATCTACTACAAGTGGTCCAGCGATGGCGATTTCTACGTCTGCGAGTCCTATCACGAGGACAAGGTGGACGCCGATTGCGTCGATGTCAAGGGTCTGGTCGATTCCCAGATCCTCAACGCCGACCTCTGCAAGACCGTCAAGCTCTTCTAACCACCCCGCCACCCGGCGGACGGGTGGGCCTCCCCCGGACACCTCCCGCCACCCGCCCGCCGGGCTTTCCGCCATGCCATTCGATTTTCTTGCCAAGGACGCCGCCGAACTGCTGCTGCAGGACGGATTATGCATCACCGCCACCTGGGACAAAAACCAAATAAAAGGCGTCAGGTCCACCCTGAAAAGGCAGGATGCGGCAACCCTTTCCGGCAGCATGTACCACTACGATTTCTCGCTGCTGGTCCCCGCTTCCGAATTGGCGGCGTTCCCATTGCCGCCCGAGCCATTGCGCGATTCCTTCACCATCGATGGAACCGCGCATCTGATTCTGGCCGTAGATAAGGACGTGGCCGGAAACTGCCGATTCCATCTCGGAGCACAATACGGATGATTAGATTCGACCTCAATGGATTGCGCGAAATCCTCGAGTACTACGCAGAACTCAAGGAAATCCCGCTCTCAAAGGTCCTCCGAAACGCCGCCAAGGACTTCGTCCAGGCGGCATACGGGAAAGGCGACATGACCACGCCCGTGGCCGAAAAAATCGCGAAGAACCCCTGGGCGCTCGTGCCCGGAAAAGGCAGCATGCAGGGAAAAGGCGTCTATGTCCGCCTGGATTCATTGGACGCGAAGGCGCAGCGACGGCTGGAGAAATTCCGCCTCGCCAAACCCATGCGAGGATTCGCGCGATCGATGTTCATCCCCGTCATGCGCGAACTGGAGTTCAAGCAGAAAAAGCCGCCGCAGGCCGCGCCGCTGGATAAAATCCGCCGCGGATTCTCATTCTACGCGCACAAATCCGCAGATGCGTTCGCCGCCGACATCGAAGGCGAACGCGCCAGACGCCAGGCCGCCGGACGCCGCGAGCCATATTCGCAGCGCCGGATCGTCGGAGACGCCGCACACCCCGGAATCGAGGTCACCATCCGCGAGCCGTCGCTGTCGCTGCACCCGGAATGGCAGGAAAATGCCGCCAAAAAAGGGTACGCGCTGGCATCGCAGCGACTCGCCAGGGATCTCATCAAAACCATCAGGTCCAAACACCCAAAAATGGGCGTCCCAAACTCCAATATCTAGATGACCACCACCGAAGCCTTCCAGAACCTCCTGATCGATTCGCTGTCCGCCAACGCCAAGCTGGCGCCGCTGGCGGAGGCCGGGCAGATCCGCGCCGTCACCGACCAGGCCGACCCCAAAATCGGCCCGGCGGCCATCGTCGTGGATGTCACCGACAAGGGCGCGCACCTCGGACTGCCCGGAAGAATCCTGCTGGATTTCGACGCCGCGGTATCCGTGCGCACCTCACTGGCGGATGACGTGGACTGCAGCGCGTACAACACCCTGATCCAGGGCGTAGAGGAAACGCTGGCCGCGCTGCCGATCGACACCGCGCAAACCGGCGGATTCACCATCCTGCACGCCTCGGCCTGGCATTACGCCGGACTGGAGGTGGATGGATTCTACCGCTACAATTCCCTCACCGCGACTTTTCTGATCCTCAACAATCCACCCAACACACCCTAGCATAGGACACACCACGCCATGGCTACCTATAAAGTCGGCACCCTCAAAATCGCTGATGCGGTCTCCGGACTGATCATGCAGGACTGTAACATCTCGATGGAGGCGGATGAAGCCCAGGTCAAGGACGAAAACGGCAACGTCGCATACCTCCAGTACTACAACCACCGCGCCGTCGCATCCATCAACGCCGTGATCCCCAAGGGCTCCGCCGTGCCGATCATCGGCGCAACCGTCGAAATCAAGGGCGTCACCCTCCCTTCCCCCGCCGCCGATGGCTCGATGACCTCCGCCAACGTCACCATCTCCACCGACAACACCGCCGGAACCGCCGTCGAGTTCGTGGTCACATCCTCGCAGATCACTTCCTCGAACTCCGACGTGGACAAGTACACCCTCACCGCCACCCGCTTCCTGGAAAACGGCCTCGGCGCAGTGAAGACCGCATCGGCATAGGCACATGCCCGACCGCCGGAACATCCCCGACTTCGTCGATGTGAAGCCGCTGCATTCCCCGCGGATGATCCGCGAGGAGGCGGCGGCCATGATCGGACAGGCCGATGTCGCCGTCACCCCCGGACAGCTCATGCGCCTCTGGCTGGATGATTCGCCATTCGTCACCGGACAATATGACGACATCACCCCCGAGGCGCTGGCGTCCGCACGCGAAATCCTCGCCGAGGACGACGCCACGCCCGAGGAAATCGTGAACGCCATCTCCACCGCCATCAGGCCGTTCGCAATCATCGAAAACCCGCCCGACCAGAAACGCCACGCCGACTACTCCGGATTCTGCCCCGAATGGCTCGCCGACCTCTACGCCGCATGCAATGACTGCGGAGCCATCGCCTGGGATGACTTCCTCTGGAAAATCCCGATGGCCACCGCCGCCCACCTGCTGGCCGCGTCACATCGCCGAAATGGCGGAACTACCGCCAGACCGCTCGACTGGAAGGGAATGCAGGAACGCTAGCCTAGCACATGGCCGATGTACTTCGCCAATAGGTAGAGTATGCCTATTGCAGTGGGGAATGCCACAATAAAAAAAATAATCCCCTTCCCCATTATCTTCCAATCAGTCCGAGAAATGCCATAGTTGAGGTAGTTTTTCTCTATGCTCCCCGGTGGCGTGTAATTGAATTTCCTCCAGAGGATGACACTCAGGACAATCCCGATAAACGTCAAGACACCGACTTCCCAAGTACTCATCTTCCAGCCTCCTCTGCCAGATTGCAATAACAGTGACACTGCCTTACTATAATGTCCGAACAGAAAATCAACATCACCCTAACCGCTGACAACAGCGACCTGAAAAAGGCAGTCGAGGACAGCACCAACAAGCTTCTGCATCTCGGGGAGAGCGGCCAGAAAGCAATGGATCGCACCGCCAGCGCCACCGAGCAGATGGCGGCGCAGATGAGCGAATCCAAGGGCGCCATAGACCAGGTCAGGGAGGCCATCGAAGCCACGGGGAAGGCGACCGCCCAGGCCGCGCAGGATATCAACGACTTTAACGAGAAACTGAAAAACGAAAAAGAATCAAAACAGTTACAAAAAAATTTTAAGGATGCGTTTGCCAAAATCGGAGCTGAAACCATCAAGCTTGCCAAGGACGCATTCCAAGGCGCATACGAGGAGTTGCTGAAAGTCGGCGAGGCCGCCGACAAGATCGGCATGTCCGTAAATGGCTTTCAGGTGCTCCGGAAGGCGGCGCAGGACACCCGGGAAGACCTCGGCACCGTCACCGCCGCCGTGCAGAATGTCGGCAAGCAGGCGCTCTCCGCGCTCTCCGGAGACTCCGGAGCCATCGGCGCCTTTGCGCGGCTGGGCATCTCCATCGACGAACTAAGGGGCAAGAATCCTGAACAGCTCTTCGACCTGGTCACCTCCGCCTGCCACGCCCTCGGCGATTCCATTGACGGACCGGACGGCGTGGCCGCAAAGACCAGGATCTTCGGCGACAGCTTCAAGGACCTCAACGGATTCGTCGGCAAATACCGCGAAATGACCGACGGCGGACTCCAGGGCGCATTCTCCGAAGAGGCCGTCCGACAGGCACAGGAACTGCAGCGAGGCATCGACGACCTCAAGGCCGCGCTGATCGCCATCGCCGCCGATACCGGATTTGTCAATTGGCTCAATGGCGTCGTCAATTCCCTCCGTGATGTCGCCGGACTTAAAAAGCTCATCAGCGAAACCAGGGATACCATCCACGACCGCGGCAAGGAACACAACGAGAACCTCTCATGGTGGAGGAGGACTGGCGCGCTCGTCGTCGATGCGTTCAACCCCATTGGATACTTGCAGCGTGGCGGAAACTACGTCGCCAACAAGCTCTTCGGCGCTGAACAGGCGTTCGGCCGCTCTACCGGCCAATGGTTGTTCGGCTATCAGAAGGAAGGTGTGGATTTCTACTCCGATGCGCCGACAGACGACGAACTGGGCAAGTCAAGGAATCGCCAGGCGAAATACGCCGCCGAACGCAGCCAGCGGCAGCAGAACATCCAGCAGTACCAGCAGAACCCGGACGCCTATCTGGCCGAATACGGCGGCAAGACCGCGCAGGACGCCATCGAAAAGCAGCAGGCGGACGCCACGAAAAGGGCGCTGTCAGACGCCGAGCGCACCTATGACGCCGCCAAACGGCGCCTGGAATCCGCAAACCGCCAGATCGACGCCATCGAGGCCGCCGCCGAACAGCAGCGCGAGGCCGCATACATCGCCAAAAAGTCCGCGAATGTGGACAAAAAGTCGGCAAAGCTGGAAAAATTCGACTTCCAGCCCATCAAACGCCGCAAAAATGCCCGCCTCGATGCAGGAATCGCCCAAAAGCTCGAACTGGAGGCCGCCGGAGAAAAAGTGAAATTCACCCGCGAGGAAAAACGGCGGATGCGCCGCCGCCAAAAGGCCGCCGACGCCCTCGAAAAGGCGCAGAAGGAGCTGGCCAGGGCACAGGAAGAGCAAAAACAACGCGCCGAACAGAAAAAGCAGGACGCGTACGCCGCCGCAAAAAAGGAACAGCAGGCCGCTGTCAAGGCGCAGTCCGACGCCGCGCAGAAGCTGGCCGCCCTCACCAGCCAGTCCAACGAAAAACTCACCCAGATCGCCTCCGGCATCCAGGAACTGGCCGGACGCATCTACATCGTGAAATAATTCCGCCTCCGTATATAAGGGTATGGCAACGCCGAACGTAAACCAGAACATTACACCGCTGGTGCTCTGCAACGAGACCGCATCGCTGGAGTATAAGGAAAACACCCTCTATACCAACCAGCGATCCAAAAAGCTGGGTTCTCTGAACAACTCGGCCGGACAGTACAGCGGCATCGGGACCGTGTATCTGGCCGACACCGTGAAGCAGTACCTGCAGCGCGCCGCCATCACTAGGACATACAAATGCCACTTGGCCACCGGCGCATCACGACCAGCCGCACCGATGGCGGGTTTGGGAGGCGGGTGGTGCTGCACGAAGCAAATCATCGACCGTGAGTACGGCCAGCCGCTCAGCGACATCTACACCGAAATCTGGGAATACCTCTCCGAATGGACCGTATACCGTCAGGAAGTCATCAAGGCGGATCTGGAAAAGGCCACGCAAAATGCGGTAAAGGAAGCCCAAAAATGGGCGGACGCCGCATGGAGGGCAGGAAACGGAATGCCCGACCCCGGAGTATGGTTGAGGTAAAATGGCAGACATCCCCGTAAAATTCCTTGAAGAGGCCAACGCCATCCCCGGCGCCGTCACCTTCAATGACGTCGTGAGAGTGCTGAAATACCTCTCCAGCTCCTCCGGAATAATCATCGGCATCAACCGCCACGGCGGATTGCAAATCGATCTCGACTGGGGAATGATCCAGGGCGCAGTGCAGTCCGCTGTCGACGCCGCAATAGATCCCGCAACCGGGCAAACCGTCGTTACCATCAACGGCGAACCCGCCATTGTCTTGCCAAAGGGAACCGGCACGGGCGACGGCCAACCTGGCGGCGACGGCCAACCTGGCGGCGACGGCCAACCTGGTGCCGACGGCCAACCTGGCGGCGACGGCCAACCTGGTGCCGACGGCCAACCTGGCGGCGACGGCCAACCTGGTGCCGACGGCCAACCTGGCAAACTGATCCTGTCGCCGTCGGAAATACCGGGATACAGCACCAACGGCATCTACGTCCGTGCCATCGTGAACGGCGAGGAAAGATACCTCGAAGTAGGGAACTGCTGAACTGGCCGTGTGCGCCACGCAAAGGCGATGGCGCCTTCCATCATCCCATCATCCAATGGCGAAATTCTGGCTAAATTCATCCGGGCAGCTCATCATGCGCGATGGCAGGCTCATCATGTGTGATGAGTGCCCCTGCAGCGGCGGATGCTGGTTTCGCTTCAAGTCCAAATATGACGGGAAATGCAAAGACGGCGATTGGGAATGCGTCTGGTCGCAGCCGAAGCTGCTGGATGCGGAATACAAATGCGCGTCCTCGAATCCATGGCCGGAAATCCCCGTGATCGGCCGATGGTACCGGTACAGCAAGAAGGTCAGCTACTTCATCATCCATGGGCCGTTCGCATGCGCTAATGATGACGGCAAGTGCCTGGAAATCCTCGCCAATTCAATGAGCGTGGCCACCGGCGAGGCAATCCCCGATGGCGCGGTCACCATCGAGGCGCCGCCGGCGCCCACCGGTCTCAACAACAGCGCGACCGTCGTCAATTATTGCGACTTCGACCTTGCGCCCGAGATCACCCAGAAGACCTTTTCCGCCGGCGCCATCACCTATGTCTACGACAGCATCTCCTACCATCGTGACGTCAAGGGCCAGCTGGTCGCCGCCAGCGGCCTTTATGACGACGCCTGGAACAAATGGAAGTTCTCCGCCATCGGCCATCCAGATGTCAAGCTCGAAATGACCATCACCGGCAGCAGCGGATTCTTCAAGAAGACCGTGAAGACCGAATCGCTCAGCGCTGTAACTGAACTGCAGGACGGCAGGACCCACTGGGAACTGGCGGAAATGCTGATGCCTGGCTGGAAGGCCGAAGTCACCGCTTCGCTTTCCGCATCCGCCGCCACCGCCCGCCAGGCTGAATACGAAGCACTTTTCATCACCGCAGCCCGCGCCTTCGACGGCGCCGATATCGTCGTCTCCAATGGCAAGGTCAATTTGTCCGCCACCATCGCAAGGTGGCGGATGGCCGGACGCGACATCGGCGCCCTCGCGGACTTCAGGCTGCCATCCCCGGGACTGGACACCATGAGCGGCGACTGCCTCATGGCGGGATACGCCATCCTCGAAAGCCATTGCGCGCTCATCAAGGACGAGGGCTCGGAATGCGACAAGAAGCAGGCGATGCAGGACAACTGCGCCACCATGAGCAGCTATCCCAAGGTGATCCGCACATTCTACGCGCCGCCAGAGTCATCCAATGACAAGGACATCCCGCTCAACACCTGGCGCGTCCGCGATGACGATGAATGGAGAGCGGTGGATTCGGAACGGGACAAATGCGCACTGATGGTGATCCGCCTCTCCGCGCAGAAGAACTTCCCGCAGTGGTACTACAGCGTCAATGGCCACAGCGTCAAGGATACCATCACCCCCGCAGATCTGGAAACCCCATCCGACTGCATGCCAAAACCAGTCGATGAAAACAAACGGAAATGCCAGGTCGTACCCATCCAATACACCGATGGCGACGGCACGGTGCACACCTTCCCAAACCAGTGCCCCGCAACCCCGGCATTCGACTGCAAATCCCTCCAATACCAGGGAAAATCCATCCTGTTCTTCTCAGCGCTCACCTTCGGCACACCCAGAGTCGGCACCTCCTACCATCAGCGAAACAACTGGTGGACCTATTACGGCGATGCAAAAATGTCCACCGACAGCGCCATCTCCGCCACCGTCTCCAAAATCAAATTCGGAGACGGCAACGAATACACCTCCGCCGGCCCCATGCCGACAGAATATGGCACCGGCGGAACCATAGGTCGATTCTCCTCCGCATCAAAGGAATGCGACCACGAAGCGGAAGACAACTACCGAGAGGGCGGCACCGACATCTCCGACATCATTGACGCATATAAATCCGCCCGTGACGCACTCGCCGTCTGCGCCAGCAAGTGCTCTTCAACCTGGGATGCATCCTGGTCCGCGCGCGGCGTCATCAACGAAAAGTACAAAATGTACTCGCAATCCTACTCCGGATGCTGGGACGGCAGGGAGCTGCCAACCCCGACATGGGAGGTCTCCCAACAATACTGGACAGACGAACAGACCAAAATCGTCCACTCCGCATCGCAGGGATACTGGTACGGCTGCGAAAACCTTTCAAAGGACGCATACGCAGCCGCGCTTTCGCCGGTAATAGGCGTCCTCAACGGCTACGACAAGACCGGACTGCAGCGGCCGGCTTACATCCTCTAC
This sequence comes from uncultured Lentisphaeria bacterium, assembly GCA_934661755.1. Taxonomy (GTDB): domain Bacteria; phylum Verrucomicrobiota; class Lentisphaeria; order Oligosphaerales; family Oligosphaeraceae; genus CAKUJM01. Next base: position 9,276 of record CAKUJM010000047.1, read on the forward strand.
ACCTGGCTGCCAAACGAAAAAGGCGATGACGGCAAGTACGTCATCTACTACGATTTCCACAACTTCCCGTCTGAAAAGGAGTATCCGTTCGACTACAACAAACTCACCGACCCGGCATGGAGCTTCTACAACAACACCGGCCACTCCGCATCCGAACTGCGGTTCGTCCCCGGCCGCCATCCCGATGCATTCAGCACCAGGTCATGCAATGACGCCGCCTCTTCGATTGCATCTCACTTCAAAGCCTGCTAAAGAAAAACCATGCCATGCTCATGTGGAAAAGCTGACGCCGCCGCCAAAACGCCGCAATTCGGCACGGACACCAAGCCCCCGCACTCCATCCTGCCGGAGCAGTCTTGCATCTTCTGCTGCGAAAAACACTTCGCCATCGCCGAGGCGCTGCGCTCCCGGTTCGGATGCCGAATGGGATTCCGGCTCGCCATCCTCGGCGAATTGGACTGCGCACGAAGACACGCACGGCTGGAATACCGCGCCATCGCTGACGCCATCGCCGCCATCGAACAGGAACTGGTTGTCTCAAGCACTCCCCCCGGAGCCCTGTTCGAACAGGCCGCAGTGCTGATCGCCGCGGAAATTGCCATGCATCCCGGCGGCGTCGATGACACCGGGACCCATGACGCCGCCAAACGCACCGACAGCATGGCCACCCACAACCCCCTCGCCGGAGTGGTCCTGTTCGCCTGCGCCTGGAGGCTGGCCACCGAAGCCGGATATGAGGGCATCAACCGCACCCACGTCATCGGCGATCTGGCCGAGGCGCAAATCCACCTGCTGGCCGCCGACAGCAAACTGGCCGAAAACATGCGCACCTTCCGCCATGACATCCAGAGCGGAAACACCGTCACCAAGGACGCATGGTTCGCCGCGGCGCTCGCACTCGACCACGCCATGCGGCTGGATTGGCGCGAGACTGTCGCTGAAACCGGAACCGACCTCGCATGGCTTCTTAACGGATAAAACACCATGATCACAGCCTTCTACTACGACAAGGAAACCGCCAGCTTCTACGACAAAGTCGGCGACGCATACAACCGCAAAACCGGATACAAGCCGACGCTGGCCTATGGATCGAAGCCGGAATGGAAATTCACCCTGATCGGAGTATCCCTCCCCGGAATCACCGGCTGGCGAGCCGCCGTCGATGTGGATTTCACTTCCTCCACCGACCCGATGTGCCGCACCACCACCGGAATTGCCGCCGCCGTGGATGACGACCAAAATGCCGTCGTCACCATCCCGCTCAATGCCAAAACCGCCAGATTCCAGCAGGTCTGCGATGGCAAGCAGTCCTGCGCCGCATATATGGAAATCGCCGGGATGGATGCGGCCGGCGAACAAATCCTCTATGTCTGCTTCCCGATCATCGCGTCGTACGTCATCGACCCGCAGGCCGCCGGAACCCTGGAACCGGTAAGCGTCACCGCCCTCACCGAGGCACAAGTAGCCGCCATTGCCCAAAATGCCGCAAATGCGGCGTTTGCGCCGACCGCGACCGTGACGCAGACCGATACCGGCGCGACGTTCACCGTCACCGACAAGGACGGTACGACCACCGCGAACCTGACCAACGGCAAGGAATACAGCCTCCCCGCCGCCACCGCCAAAACCCTCGGCGGCGTCAAGGTCGGCGCCAACCTGTCGGTCTCCGATGACGGCACGCTGTCCGCCGACGCCCAGCAGTACACCCTCCCCGCCGCAACCGCCGAAACCCTCGGCGGCGTCAAGGTCGGCGCCAACCTGTCGGTCTCCGATGACGGCACGCTGTCCGCCGACGCCCAGCAGTACACCCTCCCCGCCGCAACCGCCGAAACCCTCGGCGGCGTCAAGGTCGGCGCCAACCTGTCGGTCTCCGATGACGGCACGCTGTCCGCCAACATCACCGGCGGCACTTCCTCCGCACCCGGCAACGCCGTCGAACATCTCGACGCGCTGCCTGCCGCCTGGACTGCGGCCGACAACGGGCGCGTCTTCCTTTGGACTGCAGACACCATCGATGGCAGCGTCGCCAACGGACACCACTACATGGTCACTCCGACATACGCCCCCGGAGGATTGAGCATCACCGGATTTCCCACCGACAAAGCCGACTACAATGGCGACTATGTGCCGGACGGCACCACCACCTACCAGTCAAAGGAATACACCCGCTACAAGAACACCAACGGCAAGTACTTCGTTCACTGCACCTCATTGAATTGGTGGGTCTTCGACGCCATCGCCGCACCCAGCGACCCCGGTACCTCAATTGGGGCCGCACAGGCGCTGGAGGAGGATCCCACTTCAATGGACGCGGAGACATTCGCAGCCACTGTGGCACAGGCGTCAAGTTCCATCACATCCCTCACCGCCACCGATCTTCTCGGCGAAATCAACGGCTACACCCTCAAAGACGCAATCTCCCCGCTATCCGGTTACGAAACATCCAGCCAAACCACCATCGACATCTCACCCGGAGACATCCCAATCAAGGTCACCGCCGCCAACGCCGTCACCATCAATGCCACCGGCGGCGAGGATGGCAAAGTCGGATACCGGGAGCTGGTGCTGGCGCTTGGTGCATCCGGATCTATCTCCGCCGGAACAAATCTCGTCATTATCGACGCTCCCGCTGCATCCAAGACCAGCTACTGCATCGTGCGCTGGGATGGCGTCATTGCGAAACTCTACGTCTGGGAATCGGAGGACTGACATGGACTGCCGAAAATTCCTGCAGCTGATGCGACGCCGCGCCAGATTGAACGACGGCGGCGGCGCATCAGCCATCCCCGCCCCTGCCGTCACGGCGCTTTACCTGCCGTTTAATGACGACTTCGCCACAGCATACGCCAACGGCGAAGTCGTCAGCCCGGGAACCGTCAACAACGGCAATTCCCTCCCCACATCCGCCATCACCTACAAAAACGTGAAATGCTGCAGGGTCGGCAACGCCATGTACATCGCAAATCTGGCGCTGCCGGCAGACTGGCAGAAAGGCAGCTTCTGCTTCACCATCTGGGTCAATGTCACCGACTCCAGCTCGCAGAAGGTCATCGTCGGCTCTAAAATTGAAGTGCAGCCGTGGAATGGCAAATGGACCATCTGGTTTGGCTCTGGAACTGGTACCGGCGGACTGTTCTTCGAGGCCATCCCCGTCACCAGGGATGATTGGCATTTCATCATGCTGGGATATGATGCCGCCAGCAAAAAGGCCTACGCCAGATACGATGACCAGCAAAAGGAAGTTTCATGTACCTATGGACAGGGCGATAGCTCAATCTCGCTTTTTTCACAAGGCGGAAGGAACCAATTTTCTGGCTATGCCTCACGATTCCGCTTCTTCACCTACATGCCGACCGCTGACCAGATAAACGCGCTGCGCAATGAACTTCACCCCATAAAATAACCTGCAAGCCCATGAAAATCGCCATCGCCATCATCTGCTGCGCCGCCCTCGTCGGCTGCATGACGGACAATGAGTACCAGCTGCGCAAACAGGACATCGAAGCCAAGAAGGCGCATCCGGCCACCTATTCGCCGCTGGTGATAAAAGGCCCGCTCACCGTCCCCGATGGCGGCGAGCTGGTGATCACCGTCCCCAACATGCCGTATCAGCCCACCGCTATCCCCGACGGCCAGGCATACCAACTCAAGGCGCTGGGCATCACCGCCACCACCGCCGCCGCCGTCACCGGCGGATACTTCATCAAATCCGCCGGCAAGGGCGGAGACACCACCAGCACCACCATCAACAACGCCGGAGTCGCCACACCATGAAAACCGCCGTCATCACCACCATTGCCGCCGCCCTGACGCTGCTGGCCACCTCCTGTGTCTTCACCGCGCCGGTATCCTTCGCATGGCGCTCCAATTCCTCCCAGCAGTACGCCACCACCGACGGCATGACCTACGCGCCAGCCTCCGGACACTCCGTGAACGCCGACAAGACCACCGAAACCCAGGCCGCGCTCACCGCCTCCGGAAACGCCACCACCGCCCCCCAGAACGCCCCCGCCGCCAACTCCGAGGAACAAGCCGCCCATGATTGACATCACCACCCTAATCGCCATCGTCGGCGCACTCTTCACCGCCGCCGCATGGGTCGTAAACAAACTCGACAAGATCACCTCCGAACTGGCGGCGATGCGCGCCGACGCCAAGGACTTCGTCACCCACGAAGTCTGCCACCGCCGGCGACAGGAGTGCCCGTGCGTCGAATCCGTCGCCGAAATCCAGAAACGGCTTGGACAGGAGCCCCGCCGATGAACAAGACCTATAAATTCGCCGGACTTGTCCAGGTCGGATGCTATACCTTCTACGACGAAGACGGCAACATGGAGCTTGTCACCATGCACGACACCAACCTCGCGTCGTGGGGAATCGACGCCATCATGCCCGCCGGATTCAAGTCCGACGGCATGTCCGTCCCCCGCTTCTTCTGGAGATTCATCTCCCCGAAAATCGAAGGCCGCACCGCCGGACCATCAATCATCCACGACTGGCTCTACGCCTCCCACCGGCTCACCCGGAAGGAGGCCGATAACTGGCTGCGCCAGGCGCTGGTCAATAACGGCATGACCGCCCGAAAGTCCGCAATGGTCTACTACGCCGTCCGCGTCTTCGGATTCTCACACTGGTAAGGATTGTTCGACCGCATTTTCCAATGGCTTGAGCGGTCCTTTACTATTCATCGTCAGTCCTCTCCCGTCATTTCGTCCAGGCATGGAAAGCGCTGCAACGCCTCGCGCTTGCGCTGGATGTCCTCAATGCGCGCATAGATCCGCGTCACCATCGAGGAAGTGTGCCCCAGCCAGCTCTGGATCACCGCCAGCGGCACGCCGTTTTCGGCGCAAAGCGACGCAAAGGTGGTCCGCAGGCAATGGGCGCAGTACTGCCCCGGCTCCCCGCTGATCTTCGATGCCGTGAACAACCGCGCAATCCGCCTTTTCAGGACGTCGGCGCTACCTAGATATTGCTTTGCGATTGCCGGAAATATGTATTCGCAAACGCAATGCGAGTCAAACCAGGGACGCATCGCCGGATGCAGCGGAAACTCCACCTTATGGCCGGTCTTGGCCATCGTCCGGCAAATCACCCCGGTCCTGGGATTGTACATCGAACTGCGCAGCGTCGCCGCATCGCCCAGCCGCAAGCCGGTATAGATCAGACCGCGCACAAAGGCGGAAAATTCCTCACCATGGCAGGACGCCGCTGACAGCAGGTCCCTGATCTGGCCATGCGTCAGCGGCTCACGGTGGATGCTCTGATGCCGCGGCGGCTTGCAATAGATGTCGCGGTCATATCCCGCATCCCGCAGGATCTGACGGCAGAACACGATCGCGACCTGGGCGGCCCGCGGACGCAACCCCATGATGAAATCACGGAACACCTCGCGAGTCAGTCCATCGGTGGTGCTTATATTAAGGCCGTGGCAGTGATCGACAAAACGACGCCAGTATTGGCCGGCGGCCTCCCCGCGGTTCGGCTTGCATCCGTGCAGCCGGCAATACTTCCCGACATCGAAAAGCTCATCCAGCGACAGCAACGCGCAGCGCATGTCCTGCGCCCGGTTGCGCAACTTCGCCGCCCGCTCCAGCAATGCGGCGTCTTCATCCAGATGAATGGGCGCGATGATTTTCAGCGCGTATTCTTCCGCCTTCTTGTGGTCGCTTTGATGGGTGCTTATGCGCTTCCTGGCCTTGCCGCCATAAGTCACCCACCAGACATTGCCGCGTTTATAGAGTTTCATAGGATTTTTCCCTGCGTTTGAGTGTGTCCACACTGTGCCACAGTGTGCCATAATCCTACTATAACCCGCCCCGCCGCAATGCCGCCAAAAAAGGCAACCACTCCTCGTAATGACTGCCATTGCAATATACGCATCTTAATTATATCAAGGTTGTTTTGCCGTCATAAAAATAACAAATAAACTGCATTCTCGCTCTGCTGATCCAGCATATGCAGGATGGCAATGTTGATGGCCTTCGCGAATGCCTGACGGGGATGATCGCCGCCATCCCCTACGACCTCTTCATCCGGGAGGAACGCTACTTCCAGACCATCGTCTTCCTGGTATTCCTGCTGCTGGGGGCGTACATCGACGCGGAGGCCCATACCAACACCGGGCGCATCGACGCGGTGGCCGCCTGCGGTAACTGGATCTACATCTTCGAGTTCAAGATCGACCAGGACGAAGAAGTCGCCTTCGACCAGATCATGGCGCGTCAGTACTACCAGAAGTACCAGAACCGCGGCAGGAAGATCGTCCTCATCGGCGCCAACTTCAGCTATGACAAACGCCAGCTCGACGGCTGGAAGAGCCGGCGACTGTAGGGGATGGCCGGCAGTCTCATTGAATGCGGTGGAACTGGTGGCTTGACGCCATGCCGCAATCGCGCCTCCTGCCAATGGCGCGTTGGCATCGCAGTGCCGTCATGCGTTGCAAAACCCCAAAAGGGCATTACATTAACGCGTTTTGACAAAATCCCCCCATTTTCACATATCATTAAGCAAATCACGGAGCAATAGCCATGTACGCAATCATCAAAACCTCGGGCAAACAGTATAAAGTCGAGCCCGGCCAGGAAATTGAAATCGACCGCATTGCCGGCGAAGTCGGCGCGCCGGTGGATTTCAGCGACGTCCTGGCGATCTCCAACGACCAGTCCACCACCTTCGGCACCCCGGTAATCAGCGGCGCAGTGGTCAAGGCCGAGATCAAGGCCCATTTCCGCGGCCCGAAGCTGATCGTCTTCAAGATGAAGCGCCGCAAGCGCAGCCGTTGCAAGAACGGCCACCGCCAGGACATGACCCGTCTGACGATCAAGGAAATCGTCGGTGCATAGCACATCGGCGGCCATTTGCCGGCGGACGGAAATTCACAGCAGTTGAAAAAACGGGGCGTGTGCGCGTGTCTATGCGTCATGCCCCATTTTCATTTTCACCACAGCCCCTTACCGAAGATCAGAGTCAGAAAAATGAATGCATGGGATGTCCTTGTCGAGCGTGGCTTCATCTACCAGGCGACGGATGCGGATGCGATGCGCAAGCTGCTGGACCAGCAGCAGGTCACCTTCTATGTCGGCTTCGACCCGACTGGCAATTCGCTGCACATCGGCCATTTGCTGCCGGTGATGGCGATGCGGTGGCTGCAGAAATGCGGCCATCGTCCGCTGGCGCTGGTCGGCGGTGGCACGGCCATGATCGGCGACCCCTCCGGGAAAACCGAGGCACGGCCGATCATGACCGTCCAGACCATCGACGACAATGTCGCGGCGCTCCAGGCGCAGCTGTCGCGCTTTCTGGACTTCTCCGAGGGCCGGGCGCAGCTGGTCAACAACGCGCAGTGGCTGCGCTCGCTAAAGTTCATCGATTTCATCCGTGACATCGGTTCGCTGTTCAGCATCAACAAGATGCTTGCTGCCGAGTCGGCAAGGATGCGCCTGGAGAACGGCAATTTGTCATTTCTGGAGTTCAGCTACCCGCTGCTGCAGTCATACGACTTCAACATCCTCAACCAGCGGTACGGATGCCTTTGCCAATTCGGCGGGCAGGATCAATGGGGGAATATCGTGGCGGGCGTGGATCTGACGCGACGTCTGCAGGGCAAGGAGGTCTTCGGGGCCACCTTCCCGCTGCTGCTCAAAAGCGACGGCACCAAATTCGGCAAGACTGCCGGCGGCGCGGTATGGCTGGATGCCAACCGGACTTCGCCATTCGAATACTACCAGTTCTGGCGCAATGTCGATGACGGCGATGTGCAGCGTCTGCTGGGGTACTTCACCGCGCTGCCGATGGATGAAGTGCGGCGTCTGGGGGCATTGCCCGCGCCGCAGATCAACCGTGCCAAGGAGATCCTGGCATACGAAGCCACCGCGCTGGTGCACGGGCATGAGGCCGCATCCGCCGCCTACCTGGCCGCGGGAACCCAGTTCGGCTTTGCCGATCCGGAAGGGCAAATCGACACCTCCAGCGCAGTGGCCGGCATTTCCGCCGAATCCGCCCGCGAGGCCATCCCCGCCATCCGCATCAGCGCCGCGGAGCTGGGCGATGGCATTGGCGTGCTCACCCTGCTGGTGAAGGCCGGCCTCTGCGGCAGCAATGGCGATGCCCGCCGGCTGGTGACGGGCGGCGGATGCCATATCGGCGATATCCGGGTCAACGATCCGAAGCAGATGATCACCGCCGAGGATTTCGGCGACAGCCGCCAGATCATGCTCCGCGCCGGCAAGAAGAGCCGCAAGCGCGTGATCCTGGCGTAGCGTTCCGCAACCCCATGACATCCTTGCGCGCATTTTCGACTTTTTGATGCAATGATGCCTGCGAGGCCCTTGACGGGCCTGCGCCCCCCCCCGCAGGCGCGGCAGGGCGCCGCACCTGGATGCCGCCACCTCTACCCAACCGATACCAAGGAAAGCCAGGATCATGTCCTCTTTTATCGACCAGCGCGCAGTCATCGAGGACGGCGCGACCATCGGCAATGACGTCACCATCGGCCCCTTCGCGGTCATCGGCGCCGGAGCCCGCATCGGCGACGGGTGCCGCATTGCGCCGCACGCAGTCATCATCGGCAACACCACCATCGGCGCCCGGACCCGGATCCACACCGGTGCCAATATCGGCGATGAACCGCAGGACCTGCACTACACCGGCGCCAACTCCTTCACCGACATCGGCGAGGACTGCATCATCCGTGAATACGTGACCATCCACCGCGGAGTCGAAGAGGGCAGCCGCACCGTGGTCGGCAACCGGGTGCTGCTGATGGCCTTCTCGCATCTCGGCCACAATTGCCAGATTGCCGATGACGTGGTGGTGGCCAATGCGTCACTGTTGGCAGGCCGGGTTGAAGTCGGCTGCCACGCATTCATCAGCGCCCAGGTGATGATCCACCAGTTCACCCGGGTCGGCGCCTTGGCGATGATCGGCGGCGGCAACGCCATCACCCAGGATGTGCCGCCATTCTCGATGCTGCAGGAACGCGTAATCCAGGGCATCAACGCCGTCGGCTTGCGCCGTGCCGGTTGGGACACCCAGGCCCGTGACGCCATCAAGGAGGCCATCCGTCTCACCTGCTTCTGCGGTTTGAGCCGTCCCAATGCCATCGCCGCCATCCGTCAGACCGTCCCCCAATTGCCGCAGGTGCTGCAGTTCGTGCAGTTCCTGGAAAACACCAGGCGCGGCATCACCTCGGGGCGAACCGCCGCACCCGCCGCCAGGGAAGGCGGCAACGCGGCATCTCCACAGGCGTGACACGCCGCAATGCACGGCTGGCCACCCGCGCATTATACCCCAGGACACCCCGTTTTATTTATTATTATGCATAAGGCAATTGGCCTCATTTTGCTGTGTTTGGCCGGCGTGCTGGCGGCGGCGCCGTTGCGGCTGTTCGTCACCATCGCGCCGCAACGCGAGATTGTCCAGCGAATCGCCGGCACGGAAGCCCAGGTGACAGTGCTGGTGCCGCCAGGGATGTCGCCGGAGAGCTTTTCGCCGGATGCGCGCACCCTCAACGCCCTCTCCAAGGCGGATCTCTTCTTCACTATCGGCATCTCCTGCGAGGACGCGCTTCTGCCGAAGCTACGGCATCTCAACCGCAGCCTGCGGGTGATCGCGCCCGCCGCCGGGCTGTCGGTGCGCGATTTCGCGCCGCCCGGAATCGGTCGCGACCCGCACCTCTGGCTTGATGCCGGCAACATCATGGTGATAGCACGGCAGGTCGCCGACGCGCTCTCCGGCGCCCGTCCAGCCGAATCAGACGGCTTTGCCGGCCGGGCACAGGATTATTGCCGCCATGTCCAGGAAATCGACCGTCAGCTGTCAGAGCTGCTGCGCCCGTTGCACGGCAAAAGCATACTGGTCTACCACCCCGCATTCGCCTACTTCCTTGAACGCTACGGCATGAGGCAGCTGCCCATTGAGCTGGAGGGCAAGGAGCCGCCTGGCGGCTACCTCGGACAGGTCATCCGCCAGGCCAAGGCGGAAAAATGCCCGGTGCTTTTCGTGCAGCCGCAAGTCAATGAACGCGCCGTGAAGGCCATTGCCGGCGAACTGGGATGCCGCACCGCCGTCCTGGATCCGCTGCCGCAGGACATCTCCGGCGGACTGCTGGAAATGGGGCGGACCATCAGCCAGGCATACGACGGCAAAACGGGATTGCAATGAATGCCATCACCATCGAAAACCTGTGCTTTGGCTACGAGGAGCGCGAGGTGCTGCACAATGTCAGCCTCGCCATCCCCGAACGCGACTTCGCCATCATCGTCGGCCCCAACGGCGGCGGCAAAACCACGCTGCTCAAGCTGATGCTGGGGCTGCTCACCCCACGCTACGGATGCGTCCGCATCTTCGGACAGCCGCCGCAACGGCAAAGGCGAAAACTGGGATATGTCCCCCAGTCGCTGCAATTCGACCCCAATTTCCCCATCGATGTGCTGGAGACGGTGCTGCTGGGACGCATTGAGCGGCACTGGTGCGGCGGATTCGACGACTCCGACCGCCAGGCCGCATTGACGGCACTGGCCGAAGTCGGCCTAGCCGGCCGCGAACATGACCCATACGCCGCACTCTCCGGCGGACAGCGGCAGCGGGTGCTCATCGCCCAGGCGCTGGCTTCCGAGCCGCAGCTGCTGCTGCTTGACGAGCCCGGCGCCAACCTGGACACACCGGGAGTGCACACCATCTACGCGCTGCTCAAGGAGTTGAGCCAGCGACTCACGATTGTGATGGTGTCCCATAACCTGTCGATGGTCGAGTCGTTCGCCCGGCATGTCATCTGCGTCAACCATACCGTCGACATGCATGACATCGCAGACGTGAGCGCCTGCGATCTCCACCACGGCGACTGGGTGCATATCTTCCACGAGCAATGCCCGATATGCGACAACGACCGCCATGAGCAGGACTCCCCGCATAGCGCCATTGCCTCACCCGTGAATCCGGACGGCTGAACTCCATTCCATGTTCCTGCAAGACCTCATTTCCGGCAGTCCGCTGCTGTTGCGGGCGGTGGCGGCCGCATTTCTGGCGGCAATCGGCTGCGGCATCGTCGGCAGCTATGTCGTGCTGCGGCGGGAAAGCTATGCCGTCGGCGCCGTCAGCCACTCGCTGCTGGGCGGCATTGGCGCAGCACTGTTTTTCTCGCAGCGCTGCCATGTCGATTGGCTTTCGCCGTGGGTCGGAGCATTGTTGGCGGCAGTGCTGGCGGCAGTGGCAATTTCAATTTGCACCACCCGCTGGAAGATGCGCACCGACACCGTGCTTTCGGCGGTATGGGCCTTGGGGATGGCATTGGGAATCTCCTTCATCACCGCCCTGCCCGGATACCCGCCCGATCTAAACAGCTATCTCTTCGGGAGCATCCTGATCATCTCCCCCGGCGATCTCTGCCTGATGGCATTGCTCGATGGCGTGGTGATTGCCAGCGCCTGGGTCTTCCACCACCGCTTCATCGCCCTGTCATTCAACAGCGAACTGCTGCTGTTGCGCGGCATCCAGCCATCGCGGATCCAGCTGGCCTTGCAACTGCTCATCGCCCTCACCGTGGTGATCCTGGCCCAGCTGGTCGGAATCATCCTCTGCGTGGCGCTGCTGATCCTGCCGGTGGCCGCCGCCGCCAACTGCTCGCGCAGAATCGTGCGGATCATGCTGATCGCAATGCTGTTCTGCCTGGGATGCACCATCTCCGGAATCGCCCTAAGCTATGACAGCCTGCCGGGAGGAATCATGCTCTCGCCCGGCGCGACCGTGGTCGAACTGGCGGGACTGCTGTATCTGGCCAGTGCGGGATTGAAGATGATATTGCACAAACACCGCCGCTAATGCATCCTCCCCCGGGGTAGCAAGGGCGTCTCGCCCTTGGACAATTATGTTGTTACAAACAAAGCGCGTTCTTCAAACTACGCACAGAGGCGCGTCATGACCGGCGCCAACCCCTCCGGGATAGCAAGGGCGTCTCGCCCTTGGACAATTATGTTGTTACAAACAAAGCGCGTTCTTCAAACTACGCACAGAGGCGCGTCATGACCGGCGCCAACCCCTCCGGCGCTGACGCGCCACCTCCCCTTGCAGGGGAGGCTTTTCTTGTCGTGAAAACGTGAGCGCGGTCGTTTTACGGCCAGGCACAAC
>CAKUJM010000048.1 GCA_934661755.1 uncultured Lentisphaeria bacterium
CGGAATTTCAGCTCAGAGCGTCACCTCTGTTTGAGAACGTTTGAACTCAAACCGAAAAGTCGGAGGTTCGAGATTCGGTCGAAAAGTCGGCGGGGGTTGTAAAAGTCGGCAGTTCGATGTTTTCAGAGTATCGCTATGGCGAAGTCTCGAACTCCATGACGTTTCGTCCGTAACCACCCGGTGAGCTACATGTCTGAGGCATTTTCGGTGTCTTGAAATGGAAAAATTGAAAAATTATTTGGTGTCAGACTTCCAATTTGTAGGAAGTAAAGATTCGATTTGATTTGCCGGAGTTGAAGAAAGACGCGGAAGCACGTCTTCCAGCCATTGGCGGAAGCAGATGTTGTTCGCTTTGCATGTGGCGGCGAAGGAATAGAGGATCGCCAACGAATCTCAAAGTCATTGTTGTTTACCCCATAAATGGGTAAACAACAATGCTCAAACTACCAGCAGTTCAATTAGCGTAAATGTCCGATTTTGTCGGGAAGGCCGAATCATCATCATGTCGTCTCCAAGTTGCTGTAGTTGCTACGATGAGGGGGGAACGGAACGGAGTTTGTTCCTTCTGTTTGCCATATTTTATAAAAATCCACCCAGTATTTCAATACCCTGCACGGTGGCACGCATACATCAGAGTAACAGAACATATACCCAAAAAGCCTTTTTTGCAAACCGGAAAACGCCATGCTTTTCCCATGATGGCGTCACCTTCGCGGGCATCACCGGGGAAGATCCATTCGTCTTCACCACCGGAATTGACAACCTCTGCGGGGCGGATAGATTTTGCGCATCGACCGGCCGAATCCGCCGGAATTCACCCTCATCAAGCCACCCGCCATCCTGGAGGTTCGAAATGAAGGAAGACGATTGCAGTGTCCTGTCCACTCCGCCGGCATTCAACGGGCTGTTCACCGCCCGGTCGCGCGAGCTGTTCACCCGTCATCGCCGCGACCTGGGCGTCAGCTATCAGCAGCTTGGGGCGCTTTTCAAGGTCAGCTGGTCGACGGTGCGCAAATGGGAGTGTGGGATCACCCGCACCTGCCAGAGCCATCATATCCGGCACATTCAGCGTTTTTTGGCGGGCGGCTATGACGAGCAGCTCAGCTGCCATTCGCCGATATACGAATTTGCCGCCGGCCGCTTCTGCAACCAGCACTCCCTGGAGGGGTGCTGCGAGCGCATTGTCAATTTCTACCAGCTGTCCGCCCACATCCCCGAGCTGCAGGACCGGATGTTCCAGCTGCTTTCGGAGGCCGTCAACGAAGCCGCATCCGCATTGGTGATGACCAAGTCCTGACGATCGGGATGGCCTTCCGCCGCCATGCCTCGATTTCCCCCCATCAATAATCACCTGAATGCAGTGAGGTTGGTTCCTTTGCGCCATGATTTCGTCATTTTCCGTCCACACGCTCCCGGGTGCGCCCACCCATAATTCCCCATTCTGACGCAATATCACCAGCTTCACGGATTCGGGCATCGCCCCCAACCACATGGAATGCCATGACCGACCATCAGCTTGAGCCGAACACCCCCGCCTCCGTCTCCGATTTCAATGGCGTCTTCACTTCGGAGTACCGCCACCAGCTCCAGGACAAGCGCCTGTCGCTGGGCATCAGCTACCAGCAGCTGGGCAATTTCCTCCAATTGAGCTGGTCCACGCTGCACAAATGGGAAACCGGCCACACCCGCGGCTGCCACACCAGGCACATCCGGGTCATCCGGTGCTTCCTTGACGGCGGCTACGACCAGCAGATCCAGAAGTCGCTCTCCAACCCGCGATGCCCCGCCCGGCTTCCCGTCCGCGGCCTGCCGTCGCGCATGACCGGGCTTTTCAACCGGCTGTCCACCGTAGTCCGGCTGTGCGGACAGCATCCGCAGATCGGCGAGGCGCTCATGCGCAATATCAACGCCAGGCTCAACCAGCTCATGATCGAGCTGCTGAACGCCGGCACGCCCTGACCGCCGGGAGGAATCTGCCGCCGGCACCCATCCCGTCGTCTTCTTCACCGCCTCTTCAGGCTTCCGACCACCGACTCCACCTCGTCAAGCCGCTCCTCCGGACTTTTTCCATGCAATTCCGGAATCTGCCCGGAGCGGTCACGCCAAAGCCCGCCCGGGGTCTCGATGACCAGGCGGTCCCCAGCCGTGGAGACCTTGACCGCTCCGGCGGAGCGCGCCATCGCCTTGACGCGGTGGCACTGCAGCAGCCGCTGGACTGCACTGGGAAGCGGCCCGAAGCGGTCGCGCAGCCCCTCGCCAAATTGCGCCACCTCCTCCGGCGTCAGCAGCGTCTGCAGCTGCCGATAGAGCTTGATGCGCATGGCTTCGTCGCCGACATACTGCGGCGGAATGCATGCCTGGACCATGTTTTTTACCGGCACAATCGAGCTGGTCACCATCTCCAGGCGCACATCAAGGTTGCGCAACGGCGCGGCGGAATCATTTTTCAGCCGTGACACCGCCTCCTTCAACAGCTGGCAGTACAGCTCGAATCCGACTGCCGCGATATGCCCGGACTGTTCCTGCCCGAGGATGTTTCCGGCGCCCCGAATCTCCAGGTCCTTCATGGCCAGCCGCAGCCCCGCCCCCAGGTGGGTGAAACGCTTGATCGCCGCCAGGCGCTCCCTGGCGTTGGCCGGCAGCACCCCGCCCAATGGCGGAAGCATCATATAGGCGAATGCCTGGCGGCAGGTGCGCCCCACCCGCCCGCGCAGCTGGTACAGCTCCGAAAGCCCAAACCGGTCGGCACGGTCGATGATGATGGTATTGGCGTTCGGAATGTCGATGCCGCTTTCAACGATGGTGGTCGATACCAGCACGTCATACCTCCCGGCCACGAAATCCGTCATGATCCGCTCCAGTTCCTCCGGAGTCATCTGGCCATGCGCCACCGCGAAGCGCGCCTCCGGAACCAGCGACCGCAGGATGTCGCAGCACTTCTCGATGCTGTACACCCGGTTGTGCAAATAGAACACCTGCCCCGACCGCTCCATTTCACGGCGGATGGCCTGCCGCACCAGCTCCCAGTCCTCGTTGGCGACCACGGTCACCACCGGCAGGCGGTTCTGGGGCGCCGTCATGATGGTGGACAGGTTGCGGATCCCGGAGAGGCTCAGGTACAGCGTGCGCGGCACCGGCGTGGCGCTCATCGTCAATACGTCGATGCTGGAACGCATCGCCTTGAGGCGCTGCTTGTGCTTGACCCCGAAGCGCTGCTCCTCGTCGATGATGAGCAGCCCCGGATTGGCGAATTTTATATCCGCAGACAGCAGCCGGTGAGTGCCGACCACGATATCCATTTCCCCCAACGACAGCGCCTTGGCCACCCGGCGCTGTTCAGCGGCGGAGCAGAAGCGGCTGAGCATCCCCACCCGGATCGGGAATTCGCGCAGCCTCGCCACGAAAGTCTGGTAGTGCTGTTGCGCCAGCACGGTCGTCGGCACCAGCATCGCCACCTGCTTGCCATTCATCACCGCCCGGAAGGCCGCACGCAGCGCCACCTCGGTCTTGCCATAGCCGACATCGCCGCAAAGCAGCCGGTCCATCGGCTTGGGCGACGCCATGTCCGCATAGCATGCCTCCACCGCCGCCTGCTGATCCGCCGTCAATTCGTAGGGGAAGGACGCCGCAAACGCCCGTTCCCAATCCGGCGAAGGCCGGAACTGGTATCCGGGCGACGACGCCCGCATCGCCTCCATCCGGATGAGCTCCGACGCCAGGTCCCAGGCCGCATTCTCCGCCCGATGGCAGGCATTTCGCCAGCGATTGCCCCCCAGGTCCGAAAGCATCGGGGCGTTCTTGCTTCCGCCCACATAGCGGCTGACCAGGAATGACTGCTCCAGCGGGACGTAGATCCGCCGGTCATCGGCGAATTCCAGCTCGATGGCCTCGATCTCCTCGCCGCCCATGCTCTTGAGATGCACCCCATGGTAGCGGCAGATGCCGTAATTGACATGCACCGCAAACGCGCCATCCTCCAATTCGAGGATTTCGCCGGGGCCGCTGCGCTCATAACGGTAGTCGATCTGCCGGCGGCGGCGGCGCACTCCCTGACGTCCGAAGATCTCCTGGTCGCCCAGCATCGCCAGCCGCTGATCGGGGAAAAGCATCCCCTGCGGCAATTCCCAATGCACCATCTCCACCGGCAGCGCGGCGGTGCATTCCTCCTGCGACATCATCTCCCGGAAGCGGTCCAATTCGCCGGCGCCGGAGCAGCAGGCCACCAGCCGATAGCCGCTCTCATGCCAGCGCACCAGCGTATTGCGCAGCTGCTGCCAATGCCATAACGCGATCCCCGCGCCTTCAAGCTCCGCCACCGCGCCGGAGAGCTCCTCGCCGATCGCCACGGCGTCCGCATCCAATTGAAATGCCGCGCCATCCCCCGAAGCCCCGGTAAGCTCCGGCGGCTCCACCCGGAAAACCCTCCGCGGCGACGCCATGAAATCGCGATACATGCGGTCCATGCCGTCTTCGCCGCATCCGCGCAGACGCTCCTGCGCCGCCGCGGTGTCGCATAACACCACCGGCATCGACGCCGGAAAATAGTCGCTCACCCGCGCCGTCTCACTCCCGCGGCTTTCCATCACCGACGAGCCGCGCGGGATCACCCGCATCTGATCGATTTCCTCGGCGGAGCGCTGGCTCTCCGCCGAGAAAAAACGCATGGACTCGATTTCATCCCCCCAGAACTCGATGCGCACCGGATCCGCATAAAGCGGCGAAAACAGATCGAACACCCCGCCACGGCTGGCAAACTCCCCCGGCGCCCCCACCTCGAACTCGTGATCATAATCCAATTCCACCAGCTTCTTGCCAAGATCCGAGGGTGAAATCACCTGCCCCTTCCGCAACGTGAAGGTGCGCCGCGAAAAGCCCTTCGGCGACAATGTCGGCAACAACAGCGTGGCGGCGCTGGCAATGAATACCGCCTTCTGTCCCGACAACGCCGATTGCAGGGCCGCGCAGCGGCTCGCCTCATTCTCCGGACACCACTGCCGCCGCCCGCCAGACACCTCCGGCACCGGGATTATCTCCCGCCTGTCCTCCAGCAGCCCGAGCATGCTCCCCAGTTCATCGGCAATGGCCTCCGCCGAGGCGCCGTCCGGCATGACCACCAAAACGGCGTCCTTCCCCGTCCGGGACAGCAATTTCGCCAGCGCCGCCGCCTGAAGGCGATGCTCATTCAGCGTCAGGCACACCGGATGCCCGGCTTCCGGAAGATCAATCGCCCCGGAAGCGGCCCATTGACGGAATTGTGCTTGCCATGACATTCTTTTTGGGAAAAAAACGGCTTCTCTCGATTAAAAAAAGCAGGACGGGCGGATGCGTTTTTCCACCATCCGCCGCCACCATCCGCCGCCATCAATACCATCAATAATTGAACAGGTCACGGCTGTTGTATTGACGGCCGGTGAGCGCGTTCAGGGCACGGGTGATCTTCTGGCGGACCTTTGGGGACAATTCACGCCCGCGGCAGGCCTTGGATACCATCTTGTGGGTAAGCTGTTCCGTCGATGCGGCCACCAGCTGGTGGTTGGTGACCCCGCATTCACCCATGATCGCCGCAATTGGCTGCACGCCATGCTCGCGGTCATTGGATTTCTGATTTTCTAGCGCAGTCGATTCCATTCTGCAGTATCATATCGTGCTTCGGCACAGGCGTTGATTGCGCCAAGCAGCGCGTCATCCATTTCAAAGGGCATCATGGCGACTTCAAAGACCTTCCCGCAGGCGGCGGCAAACGCCGTGGACAGCGCTTGCCGTGCCACCGGCAACGCGCCGCCAAAATTCAGGCTGCCCTGATGCAGCACTCCGTCGGCGGTGCGCCGCTGGGCGCTGCCGGCGATCTTGCGTCCGTCCAGCAGCAGGTCATAGCGCGTCGGGTTGGTGAAGCAGACCATCCGCGTGCGGTCGACGCCATGCGGGATCGCCTGCCTCGCCAGTTCGGCGGCGACGCCCACCTCCGCCAGCGCCAGCTGCAATGCCCGGTTGATCCAGTCATAGCTGGCGATACGGTCCAGTCCGGTCAGCCAATGGCCGGCGGGGAAGGCGATCGAGTAGGTGAAGTCACAATCGTGGTAGACCACCCCGCCGCCAGTCGGACGCCGCACCACCGCATATCCCGCCGGCGCGGCGTCGTAGCGCTGGACATAGCCGATGGAGACTGCCGGACGATCCCAGCCATAAAAGCGCATCAACGGGCGTCCCCGCCGCGGCGCCGTGGACAGCATCACTTCATCCGCCGCCATGTTGAATGCCGGCGAATGCTCACCATCCGCCCACAAGAGCCATGTCCGCGACTCGTCCATCCGCCGCCCTTTTCAGCGTCATCGCCTAGAAGATGAAGCGGCTGCCGCCCAGGCGGCGGCGGACTTCGCCGAGCACTGCGGCCTCCGCGGCCTCGTCCGCCGCCGCGAAGGTGGCGGAGAAGCGCACAAAGTGCCCGCAATCATCCCACGGCACCGTCGAAATCAGCTTTTCAGTGATCAGCCACTGGCTGAAGTCCTCCGCGCTGTCAAAACTCCGACCGCCCTCGACCGCCTTCGGAATGCCGACATAGAGGTAGAACGACCCCTTCGGAGTGTCGGCTTCAAAGCCCAGCTCCCGCAGCATCGCCGCCAAAGCCACCAGTCGCCGGCGGTACTTCCCGCAGGCCTGGGCGGTAATGGTGGCGTATTTGCCCAGCGCCAGCACCGCGCCCTTCTGAATCGCCAGGAACTGCCCCGAGTCGGCATTGTCCTTCACGGTCGCAAAGGCCTTCACCGCCGCGGCATTGCCGCAGACCCACCCCAGACGCCAGCCGGTCATGTTGAAGCCCTTCGACATCGAGTGCAGCTCGACCGCGCACTCCATCGCCCGCGGACGGCTCAATATGCTCAGCGGCTTCCCGGTGAAATTCAATGGCGCATACGCGGCGTCCGAGACAATCAGCAATCCATTCGACAGCGCGAAATCGATTGCCGCGTCGAAGAACTCCGGAGTCGCCACCGCGCCAGTGGGATTGTTCGGGTAATTCAGATAGAGCAATTTCGCCGCCTGGCGATCCGCCTCGGCAACCCGCGACAAATCCGGCAGGAAGCCATTTTCCTTCCTCAACGGCAAATTGACAACCCGCCCGCCAAAATATCCCGTCCAGGTCCCCAGCACCGGATAGCCGGGAATGGTCATCAACGCCACATCCCCCGGATTGATGAAACAGGCCGGCAGCAGCGCCAGCGCCGACTTGCTCCCGATCGAGTGGTTGATCTGCGTGGCCGGATCCAATGACACCCCGTAGACCGCAAGCATGTACTCCGCCACCGCGTCCTTGAATTCCTGGCAGCCATTGTCCGCGTAGAAGCGGTTCTCCGGCTTGGCGGCCTCCTCCGCCAGCTTATCGACGACGTCAGGCGACGCGCCGATGTCCGGCTCACCGACACCCATGTCAATCAGGGCAGTCTCCGGATGCGCCGCCCGGGCGGCCGCCTTCGCACGCTTGATCTTCTCGAACTTGTAGATTTTGGTGTCCAGGCCAAAACGGCTTCCGCCAATGCGATCGGCAAAAAGATTCTGAAGAAATGTGTCCATGTCAAAGGTAAATAGATGGCGGCGTGGGAAAAGTGGGGTGGACGGCCAGCGGCGGACAATGGGCAGCGGCGGGCGAAGGCGTCAATCGCGCCCGCCCTTCACGATCAGCGCCCGCAGCAGTGCTTGTACTTCTTGCCGGATCCGCAGGGGCACGGGTCATTGCGACCGACCTTCGGCCGGTCACGGGTAATCGGCGGCAGCGTCCGGCCGGACTGCGAATTGCTCTCCTCCTCCGGCTTGTAGGTGAGCATCCGCGTGATCTCCGCCTCCGGCTCGCCATACACCCCGAGGTAGTTGCCGCGCAGCATCCCCTTGATCCGCTGATGCCCCAGATCGAAGAAATTCCGCAGATTCTTCTCGGAAAGCTGATCGCCCAGCGTCCCGGCATTGGCCTCGTGGAAGGCCATCACCTGCGGCCGCACCTTGTCGCCGCCGGCGGCGACGGCGCTGATGATGATCGCCATCGCCACCTCAAAGCTGGTCTCCCCGGAGGGCAGCTTCGCCATGAGGTCGCTGATGAAGTCGGAAAAGATCCGGTCGCTGTCGTAATTGGAAAGCCACCGGAAGATCATCGCCAATATCAGCTGCTCCCGGCATGGCATCGGCGTGGCCGCGTCCAGGATGATCGCCTTGGCCGCCACCGTGGCATTGTCCGGCGCAATGGTGCCGAAAAGCCGCGACAGGTCATTGCAAAGCCAGCTCTCCGTTCCGGCCTGGGCGGTGAACGGTTCGCTGACAACCACCTTCAGCACCAGCGGCCAGGCCTCGCTGATCCGCAGCATCCCGCAAAGCAGGAACAGGTTCGCCAGCAACCGCCGCGACGACTCGTCCGACAGAAGCGCGGGATTTTCGGAGAACTCACCCAGCATGGACAACACCATGCTCCGGGCATGGTCGCGATCCGACAACAGCTGGCGGTACACCGGAACCAATGGATCGACCTCCATCGTCTCCCGGAACAATTTTGTCAACTTGGAAATTTCCATTAAGATTCGCTATGGCATGGCTACGTAGAAACCAGGTGGCCTTGCGTCAGAGTTGGGAATTATGGCGAAAACCATGGCGCAAGGAAACCGGCTTCACGACATTCAGGCATGGATTTTTCAGGCAGGAATGGCGTCACAATGCGCGACGCGCCATAAGATAATGCCTGAATCGGCATTTTAGCGCACCGTGCCACCCGCGCAATCCGCGAAAAAAAACGCCGCGACGCAGTGTAAAACTCAACTAAAGTGGTATCTTATCCCCCATGTCCGTTTTTCCGCCGCCGCCCATGGCTCCCGGGAGTGCCGGCGATCTTCCGGACATGTTTTTTTTCTCCTTGATGTTTTCCCAGGCATTGCAATTCCGGAGATGGCCGCGTGCGGCATTCCGGCGGCAGGCAACTAATGGAGGCACAGACAACAATGAAGAAGACTTTTTTCCAGGTACTGGCCGTCGCCGCGTTTTCAGCGGCGCTGCTGGCCGGCTGCGGCAGAAAGGCCGCGGCGCCTTCCGCCGACACCATCCGGGTGGCGGCGTCCATCACTCCGCACTCCGAGATTCTTGAAGCCGCCAAGCCGCTGATGGCCGAAAAGGGGTACACCCTGGTCATCCAGACCTTCGACGACTATGTCCAGCCGAACCTGGTGGTCGAAAGCGGCGAGTTTGACGCCAACTACATGGAGCATGTGCCGTTCCTGAACTCCATCAACCAGGAGAAGGGCCTGCACCTGGTCAATGCCGGCGGCATCCACTACGAGCCGTTCGGGATCTACCCCGGAAAGAAGAATTCGCTGGATGCCCTGGCCGCCGGCGACTCGATCGCCGTGCCCAACGACACCACCAACGAGGCACGGGCGCTGCTGCTGCTGGCGGACAATGGCGTGCTGAAACTGCGCGACGGCGCCGGACTTACCGCGACCAAGCAGGACATCGTCGAAAATCCCAGGAAGATCGAGATTGTCGAGCTGGAGGCCGCCCAAGTCCCCCGGATGCGCGGTGACGTGGCGCTGGTGGTGCTCAACGGCAACTATGCCTTGCAGGCGGGGCTCTCCGTGGGCAAGGACGCCATCGTTGCGGAGAAATCCGACTCCCAGGCCGCCAAGACCTACGTCAACATCATCACCGTCAAGGACGGCCGCCAGAACGACCCGATTGTCCGGGCGCTGGTCGAGGTCCTGAAATCCGAACCCATCCGTAAATTCATCGAGGACAAGTACGACGGCGCGGTCGTGCCGTTCACCGAGTAACCGTCCCCGGCAATCGCCTCTGGCAAATGCGGAAGATGCAGGAAGCTGGCATCCCATCCCAGTCACCGATCATCAGGGTGCTGAACCTCGTGAAGGAGTTCCCCGCCGCCCAGGGCCCGGTCCGCGTCCTGGATGACATCTCATTCCAGGTCTGGCCGGGCGCGGTGTTCGGAATCATCGGGCTTTCCGGCGCGGGCAAAAGCACCCTGGTGCGATGCCTGAATCTGCTGGAAAAGCCCACGGGCGGCACCGTGGAAGTGGCCGGCCGGCAGCTGCTTGACCTCCCGCCACGCCAGCTGCGGCTGATCCGCCGGGACATCGGGATGATCTTCCAGGGGTTCAACCTGCTCATGCAGCGTACCGTGCTGGGCAATGTCCTCTTCCCGCTGGAAATCTCCGGCATGCCGGCCAGGGAGGCGCGCCGGAAGGCGGAGGAGATGCTGGAGGTGGTCGGACTTTCCGAAAAGGCCGGCGCCTACCCCGCACAACTCTCCGGAGGGCAGCGGCAGCGGGTGGCGATTGCCCGGGTGCTGGCGACCAACCCCAAGATCATCCTCTCCGACGAGGCCACCAGCGCCCTGGACCCCCAGACCACCGCGTCCATCCTCCATCTGCTCAAGGAACTCAACACCCGCTTTGGCATCACCATCATCGTCATCACCCATGAGATGAGCGTGATCAGGGAAATATGCACCGATGTGGCGGTGCTGGACCAGGGGCGCCTGGTCGAACGGGGAAGCGTGGACCGCGTCTTCCGCGCCCCGCAGACCACCGCCGCAAAACGGCTGGTGCTTTCGGAGTCGGCGCCGACCGTGGAGGAAATCCGCACCGGCAAGAAGGTGCGGATCACCTTCACCGGAAAGACCGCATTCGAGCCCATGCTGGGGAATATCATGCTGGAGTGCCGGACGCCGCTCAACATCCTCTACGCCGCCACCAAGACCGTCAATGGCCGCGCTGTCGGCGAGATGATCGTCCAGCTTCCGGACTCCCAGCCGATGGCCGAGAAATTCTGGGAGTACTTTGTCCGCAAGGAATTGAATCCACAGGAGGTGGATGAGCCTCATGGATGATTTTCTGATGAAGATGTTCCGGGCGGCGGGGCTGTCGCCAAATGCCGCCAAGATCGCGGACATGCTCTGCGACGCCACGCTGGAGACCCTCTACATGACCCTGGTCTCCACCCTCTTCGCCTATCTTCTGGGCATTCCGCTGGGGATTGCCCTGACCGTCACCGACCGGCAGGGGCTGCATCCCAATGCGCCGGTCTACCGGGTCCTGGACGTGGCCTGCAACCTGCTTCGCAGCGTGCCCTTCATCATCCTGCTGGTGGTGATCATCCCCTTCACCCGGATGCTGGTGGGAAAGGCCTACGGCTCCACCGCGACGATTGTGCCGCTGGTCATCTCGGCGGCGCCCTTCATCGGGCGGATGGTGGAGTCGTCGCTGAAGGAGGTGGACAAGGGCGTGGTGGAAGCCGCCGAAAGCATGGGCGCATCGATGTGGCAGATCATATTCAAGGTGCTGCTGCCGGAAGCGCGCACTTCACTGCTGATCGGCGTCACCATCGCCATCGGGACGATCCTGGGCTATTCCGCCATGGCCGGCGCCGTTGGCGGCGGCGGGCTGGGCGACCTGGCAATCCGCTACGGCTATCACCGCTATGACACCACGATCATGCTGATCACGCTGGTGCTGCTGGTGCTTATCGCCCAGCTGTTCCAGATGCTGGGGATGCATTTGGCCACATCCCTGGATCGCCGGAAACACTGACGCGCGTCCGGCAAAGGCCGCACCGGGACGCCTGACGCCATGCACCGGCTGGCCGGCGGGCATTGAATGCCGGCGGCGACGCGCCATTGAAGATATCCACAGGGATGTGAGGCCGGCTTTTTTTTGCGCCTGGATGGAAGCAGGGTTTTAGGGGAGGCCGGGAGCGCGACTTCCGAAAAAAAAAGGCGAAAATACGGCGCAACGGGGTCAACATTGCGGATTCAGGTTACATTAATCCATCATCCCTGCCCAAAGCGGCTTCTTCCCGCTTCGTCCATCCTCCACAAAAAAGAAGGAAAACAACTCCATGCGAATCGCCCTGCTTTGCGTGTGCGCCTTGGTCTGCCTGGCAATTCTGGCCGTCATCGCCAACTATTTCAGCATCTGGATCCAGGCCATGGCCTCCGGTGCGCATATATCCTTCGTGAAGCTGGTGGCCATGAGCCTGCGCAAAATCCCCTCGGGATTCATCATCAAGAACTATATCCAGCTGCGCAAGGCGGGAATCAACGACGTGTCCACTGATGCCCTCGAAGGGCATTACATGGCGCATGGCCGGGTCGAACATGTGGTCAATGCGCTGATTGCCGCCGACAAGGCCGGAATCGAGCTTAGCTTCGATCGCGCCGCCGCCATCGACCTGGCAGGGCGCGATGTCCTCGACGCCGTGCGCACCAGCGTCAATCCGCGGGTGATCGACTGCCCGGACCCCGCCAAGGGTCGCACCACCGTCGACGCCGTGGCCAAGGACGGCATCCAGGTCAAGGCCCGTGCCCGGGTGACGGTGCGCACCAACCTCGACCGGCTGGTCGGAGGCGCCACCGAAGAGACCATCATCGCCCGGGTCGGCGAAGGCATCGTCACCACCATCGGCTCTTCGCCATCCTACACCACGGTGCTGGAGAACCCCGACCAGATCTCCCAGCGGGTGCTGGAGAAGGGGCTGGACTCCGGAACCGCCTTCGAGATCCTCTCGATTGACATCGCGGATGTCGATGTCGGCGACAACATCGGCGCCAGACTGCAGGCTGACCAGGCGGAGGCGGACACCCGTGTCGCCCGGGCCAAGGCCGAGGTGCGCCGCGCCGCCGCCGTGGCCGCCGAGCAGGAAATGCGGGCGAAGGTCCAGGAGATGCAGGCCAATGTGGTTGCCGCCCAGGCGGAGGTGCCACTGGCGATGGCCAACGCCCTGCGGGAAGGCAATCTCGGAGTGATGGACTACTACCGCATGGAGAATCTTAAGTCCGACACCGAGATGCGGCGAAACATCCTCGGCGAAAATGACAAGCCGCAATCGCCGGAGCAGCCGGCATAGGCCGCCCCGCCGTTTTTCCCTGGCCGCGGCGCGCCGGCCAGGCGGGGGCTAACCCCGCCTGGGCCGATGGCGCCACGACCGGCGCTTCAGCCATCTGTCTGCGACTATCATGATCCTCAACCTTGCTTCAGGCGCCAGAGGCCCCCTCCTGATCGCCCTGCTGATATGGATGGGCATTTTCGCATACAATGCCATCAAGGTCCTGTGCTTCGGCAAAAAGCAGGAACCTGCCGGCAGCGGCGGCCAGAAATCCGCCGGCGCACCCATGCCATCGCCGAACGACGATGATGACGATGATGATGACGACGACAATCCGCTGGTGACCAAGGAGGAATTCCGTGCGGCGTTCCGCGATGAATGCGCCAGCGAGGAGGAATTCGAGCGGCTTTGGCGGGAATGTTGCCGTGACACCGACAACGATGACGCCACTGCGGACGATGCGGACGAGGACGCCGCGGTGGAGACGCCACCCGGCGGAGGCTCTCCGCTCTCCGGGGCGCCGGCGCCATCCGCCCTCCATGTCCGGGAGCATATCAATGCCGCTCCGGAGCCCGGAACCGTGTCATCGCCGCCGCCGCCGCCAACCGTGAACTTCAAGACGCCGTCCGCCGCCTCCGCCGGGAGCGCCGCCATCGCTGTCGGCGTCCGCCTGCCGCGGCTGGACCTGCCGCGGGATGCCGCATCACTGCGCACCGCATTGGTCTACAAGGAAATCCTGGACCGTCCACGGGCTTACGACATCTGAAGACAGCCAATCCCCATACTTCCCCACCTCCCCATATCCATTCCATGAAGCTGTTCGACCACGAAAACCGCCTGTGGGAATGCCCCCAGGTCCCGTCAGTCAATACCCTGCGCCCGCGCTCGCCGCTTTTCTCCTTTGCCACCGAGGCCGAAGCGCGCACGGCGTCGTATGAACCCTTCGACTGCCCGTCAATCGACAACCTGAATGGCTTGTGGTCGTTCCGGCATTTTGAGAATCCCGACCAGGTCGAGGAGTCGCTCCTGGCGGACAAAATCGACACCTCCGGATGGGATCGCATCGAGGTGCCGGGGAACTGGACCCGCCAGGGATATGACTTCCCGCACTACGTCAATGTCCAAATGCCGTTCGGCGACACTCCGCCATATGTCCCCAAGGACAACAACCCGACCGGCCTGTATCGGCGAACCTTCACATTGCGCAAGCATGCCCAGCGCGTGGTGCTGCACTTCGGTGGCATCGAAAGCTGCGGCTTCATCTACGTCAATGGCATCGGCGTCGGCATGATCAAGGACAGCCGCACCTCCTGCGAATTCGACATCACCCCGGTGGTGCGCAAAGGGGAAAACACCCTCGCGGTGCTGGTGCTGCGCTATTGCGACGGCACCTTCCTGGAAGACCAGGACCATTGGCGAATGGCCGGAATTCATCGCGATGTCTATCTGGAATACACCCCGAATGAATACATCAGCGATGTCTTCGCATGCACCACCCTGGATGACGATCTGAAGGCCGGCGTGCTCAAGCTGCGCCTGGATGCGGCCTTCGCCGGCACCCATGACATCCCCGCCGACTGGAAATTCGCCGTCCAGCTCTATGACGGCAAAAAAGCCGTCTGGAAACAGCCGGACCTGCTCGGATTCTACGACAACAACTTCCAGCACGCCTATGCCAGCCACACCCAGCCGCTGGCGGAAAAGGAATACCGCATCGCCAATGTCAAGCCATGGAGCGCGGAAACCCCGAACCTCTACCGCATTACCGTGTGCCTGCTGAATGGAAAGGGCGAGGTGGTGCAGGCCGTCGGACATGACATCGGCTTCAAGAGCGTAAAGCTCGAGGATGGATGCCTCAAAATCAATGGCCAGCCGGTGAAATTCCTGGGCGTCAACCGCCATGACTTCAACCAATATGCGGGAAAACGCGTCACCATGGCCGACCTGGTGGCGGATGTCACGCTGATGAAGTCGTTCAACATCAACGCAATCCGCACTTGCCACTATCCCAATGACGAACGTCTGGTGGCCCTGTGCAACCGCTACGGACTCTATGTCATCAGCGAATGCAACATCGAGACCCACGCCTATTGCGAACACCTCACTGACGACCCGCTCTGGCTCACGCCGATGATGGAGCGCATGAAGCGCATGGTGCTGATCTACAAGAACAACCCGTGCATCCACCTGTGGTCGATGGGCAACGAGTCCGGAATCGGCGCCAATTTCGCCGCCCTGTCGGCATGGACCCACCGCTTCGACCCGTCGCGGCTGGTGCATTATGCGGAACTCAACCAGCATTACCCGGATGAACTGAACTGGTACAACCGTGCCAACGCCAACCTGGACCTGGTGGACACCGTCAGCCCGATGTATCCCGACTTCAAGCGTGTCGACCAGTGGCTGACCAAGATCGCGCCGCAGGAAAAACGGCCGCTGATCATGTGCGAATACAGCCATGGCATGGGCAATTCCCATGGCGCGCTGTGCGACTACTTCGAGCGCTTCCGCAAATACGTCCGTTTCCAGGGCGGGTATATCTGGGACTGGATCGACCAGGGGCTTCATGAGACCGACGCCGATGGCCGCCAGTACTGGGCGTATGGCGGCGACTACGGCGACACCCCGAACGACTATGATTTCATCGGCAATGGGATGATTGGCCCGGACCGCACGCCGCATCCGGCCTGCTATGAATTCCGCTATCTGGCCAAGCCCTTCGCCATCAAGCCCCAGCCCCTCCCGCGGCAGCTCTTCGACTTCACCAACTACAACTACTTCACCACCCTGGATGACTACGAGTTCATCTGGGAGGTCGAATGCGATGGACAGGTGCTCGCCAACGGCAAGATCGACCGCAAGGAAATCGCTGCCATCGGCCCCCAGCAGACCAAGGCAATCAAGATTGATTGGCAGGGAAAAACCGCACTGAGCGAGGCCGAGTCCTGCTGCGAAATCTTCCTCAATGTCATCGCCTGCTACCGCAAGGACACGCTGTGGGCAAAGAAGGGCGACATCTGCGGCCATGAGCAATTCAGGGTCGACTCGGCAGTCATACTGCCGAACACCCCGCCGTGCTACGACAAGCTGTACGAGACAAGTGTGAATGAGCGCACCCATACCTACAAATGCGGCGGCGATGTCATCAAGCTGAACAAGGAGGGCTCACTGGACAAATGGACCGTCAACCACGGCAGCCAGGAACTGCTTGCCTGCCCGATCACCGAGCAG
Source organism: uncultured Lentisphaeria bacterium (assembly GCA_934661755.1). Classification (GTDB taxonomy): domain Bacteria; phylum Verrucomicrobiota; class Lentisphaeria; order Oligosphaerales; family Oligosphaeraceae; genus CAKUJM01. Next base: position 16,096 of record CAKUJM010000048.1, read on the forward strand.
TTCCTGCGCGGATTCATCGACAATGACGGCATCCGCAGCACCATCACCACCGACACCTTCCGGATCGGATACACCTGGTTGACCAAATGGGACCTGCTCAATCTGAAACGCCACGTTGGCGTCGCCCCGATATCACAGGTCAACGGCGAACCGCCATGCTACCTGGTCGCCAACACGATCGAATACACTGCGGCCAATGGCGGCAAGATCAGGGTGAAACGCGGTGCGTCATGCTATCCGGACGGCTCGGTGCTGCTGGCATTCAGCTTTGAAGTGCCCGAGGAACTCGGCGATCTGCCGCGGCTGGGAATCAGCATTGTCATGCCGGAGGGATTCGAGAACTTCACCTACTTTGGCAAAGGCCCGCAGGAATGCTATATCGACCGCCAGGCCGGCGCGATGATCGGCCTCTACAAGCAGACGGTCACGGATCAATACTTCCCGTACATGATGCCCCAGGAGTGCGGAAACCATACCGCGGTGCGCTTTGCAGCCGTCGACAATGGCGCCATCGGCCTGCTGGCTGTCTCCATCGGAAGTGAGATCGAGGCCTCGGCCCTGCACTTCACTCCCGAGGACTTCATCGAGGCCCGCCATATCAACGAGCTGCATCCCCGCAAGGAGACCATCCTGACGCTGCAGGTAATGCAGCGGGGGCTGGGCACCGGCAGCTGCGGCGAAGACACCCGGGATCAATACCGCATCCGTCCCGGATGCTACAACCTGAGCCTGAGGCTGTTCCCATTCGCGGTCGGCGAGGACCTCATGGCCATTGCCAACTCCTGCCGCTGACGGAGGGAAAACAGGGGGGATGAGGGGGAAAGGTTGCGTCCCCCCTCCGTCCTCCGTCTTCACCCCAGCCGCTCGAGCTCTCCGAACAACCCGGTGACGGCACTGAATCCGAAGGGCTGGATTTCGTCCGCCCATGGCACTGCGGGCAGATCCGGATGGTACCAGGCGGCATCGCGTCCGATGGCGATTTGCGCCTGGGTGTCATTGCCGACATAGAATATCATCGACGGCGCAAGGTTGGAGAAGATCCGCGTTTCCGGGGATAACGCCGCCAGCCGCTTCACAAACGCGAAATTGCCGGCGCCGGCAGTGCCGAAGACTTCGCCAACCTGGAATCCAGCTTGGAGCAAAGCCAGCGAGAGTTCAAATGGATCGGCGTTGCACCACTCCCCCACCGCAAAACGCAACGCGCCATGTTTTCTCCGGAATGACTCCATGGCATTGCGGGCGGCTGCCAGTCCGCGCTCGATTGCCGGCGCGGTTTTTTCCTGGGCGCCGATCGCCATCGCCACCAGCTGATATTGGCGCGCAATCTTTTCCGGCTGATAGAACCTCGCGGTCTCAATCGCCGGCATCCCCAGCCGCCTCTCCATTCCGGCGGCGGCATGGCGCGCCTCGTGGTTGAGCACTAAGTTGAAATTTGCCTCCGACATCTTCAGGTATTCGGAAAAAGTGCGACAGCACGCCAGCTGATTGACCGTGCGCACTCCGGCGGCATGCAGGAACTCAAACAGGTCGCTGTTGCGATCCAGCGGCGAAAAATATCCCAGCAGGTTCACGCTGCGCCGGTCGCGGCGTTCGCGACGCTCCAATAGTGAATATACGGCATCGCGCACCGCCGCCATTGGCGGCAGACGCCCCTCGCGGGTGAGCGCGTACATATAGCACGGAACCACCGGCACCCCGGCAACCTCCTGGCATCGGCGGCAGACGCGCTCCATGTCTGTACCCAACAGGGCGTCTACACAGGTAATGCAGAGCATCACCGCAGACGGCGGCACCGGGCGCGATGCGCAAATCTCCTTCACGGCCTCAGGGATATGGTTCAGATGACGCCCGGTGACAATGTCGGCGTCGTCCTGCAGCAGGTAGTAAAAACGGTCCGCCAGCGATTGTTCGTGCCCCAGCGCCGCGGTGTTGCGTCCGCAGCATCTCGGCGCAACCAGCAGCATGACCGACTCCGGCACTGCCAGTCCGGCGCGTTTCACGCCGAACCCCTGCGCTCCCGGTGAATTGAAGGCGAGCGTCGCCGGAGAACTGTATACCAGATGGCGGTCGCTGCGCATCTGCGCCGGGATATTGTCCACGCCACATGCGGACAGCTCCGATGCCGTGATGTACCATGCCTTGCCCATTGCCGATTACTCCTCGATGCCATTCATGGCGTCGGCTTCGGACGTGAAATCCGCCTGCCGCAGCAATTGCTCCGCCAGATGCAGAAACACCCGGCTTACGGGCAACCCCGGATCACCCTCCACCACCGTCTTGCCCTGCTCTTCAAAATGGTTGATCGCCTCGCTGCGCGGGATGTCCGCCACCACCGGCAAATTGACTGACCGCGCAAAATCGCGCACCTTCGACTCCTCGCCGGGGATATTGCGGCGGTTCATGACAATTCCACGCACCCGCGCATAACCACGGTCGGCAAAATTTTCCACTGCGCTATTGATATTATTGGCGGCATACAGCGCCATCTTCTCCCCCGAGGTGACAATTAGCACCTGCGATGCGTATCCCTCGCGTATCGGCGCGGCAAAACCGCCGCAGACGACATCGCCCAGGACATCATACAACACCACCTCCGGCCGGAATTTTTCGAAGAGCCTCAGATCCTCCAGCAGCGCGAAGGTGGTGACGATGCCGCGTCCGGCGCATCCCAATCCCGGAGTCGGTCCGCCGGTCTCGATGCACAGCACCCCCCCAAAACCGCTTTTGGCGATCTCTTCCAGCTGTTCAGGCTCGCGGTCATGGTCGCGGATAAAGTTCATCACCGGCGTGACCGGCTTGCCGCCCAGCAGGTTGATAGTGGAGTCGGCCTTGGGGTCGCACCCGATCTGGATTACGCGCCGCCCCAGCATCGCGAAGGCGGCCGCAAGATTGGAGGTGACTGTGGACTTGCCAATTCCACCCTTGCCATATATTGCCATTTTCAACATTTTTTTGCCCTTCAGAAAGCAGTGGTGTAATCGCCATGTCTGCCCATGATCTCAAGATCCGGCGGCGTATCAATCAGCTGCGGAAAATGCCGCCGATAGCAGCGTCCGGAAAATGCATACGACGGCACCGCAAAGAATGGCCGGCTCCCGTCCCATAGCGGCAGATACATCGGGTCGGCATACAGCGCGCCGCATCTGGAAAATTCGCGTCGGGCCGAATCCTCGTCGGCGATGACACAATCGCCGGCGGCCGCCACCCCGACCGGCAATCCCAACGGCGCCAGCACCCGGGCGGGAATGCCATCGTCATCCTGCAAGGCCGCCGCCAGTGATGATGCATTGACGGCCTCGCCTACCACGCCAGCGCGCCCCGTGCCGCAATCTTCGGCGTCCGAAGGCTGGGGTTGCCGCAGTGCATCCGCGGGACAGACGCCGCCGCCATTGCCGGCGGCCGCCTCATGCAAGGCCGCTGCCAGCCTTGACGCAAAACGCTGACCGTACGGAACGCCTATCACATACGGCTGGCCAAAACGCTGTTCCAAATCGCGCGCCGCCGCCAGCCCCGCACTGGACACCACCAGATTGACTGCGGCCCGGCCGGCCATGGCAATGTCGTCAAGCGTACATCCTCCAAGCGCCATCCCCGCATTTAACTGCAACCCGTTGCGGTCCAGCCAGGACTTCATGCGCGGCATGGCCTCCGGGTGAGGAAGATCCAACGGCGTGGCACCGAGAATATTGACTCCCGTCACGCCTTCCTGACGCACCACGTCATCACGGCAGAAGCGCCGACAAAGCACCTGCAAGGCCTCTTCCACACCTTTCAGGTACGGCTGCATGCCGCTGGTATGCATGGGCAAGGTGGGAATGCCGGTGCGGCCTTCAATCTCAAAAGCCAATGCATCGAAGTCGGTCCCGATCATCATCGGTATCGGCGCGCCGCAAATGGCGATGAAACGCGGGTGCAATGACAGCGCAGTCTGGCAGACGTCAGTGATAAAACGCTCGTCATTGCCGAGAATCGCATCCTGCTCTGTCAGCGCCGAGATGAAAATATTGCTCGGGAGCTGCTGCCAGCGCGGTTCATCATGGGTCGCGTAGGTAGAGTTGCACCCCGAAGCATCATGCACCACCACCATCCCCCCTAGTTCATAGAGCATCGAACAGACCCCGGCGGTATCTGCCGAATAAACTGACAGGATGTGAGAGAAGGAAGGCATGGGTTAATTATTGTTCAGGTGTGGTGAAGCGTGATGGGGCAAGGAATGGGACGTGCGGTATAGGGAGGGAAAAGATTTAGGTGTGGCGTGTGCGGTAGTGTGTGTAGTGTGTGTAGTGTGTGGTGTGCGGTGGTGTGCGGTGTGGTGGTGTGCGGTGCGGTGGTGTGCGGTGTGGTGGTGTGCGGTGCGGTGGTGTGCGGTGCGGTGGTGTGTGGTGTGTGGTGTGTGAGGGGGGGGCACCACAACCGTCAGCCTCCGTTGAGTTCAGCTAGCATCCGTCAGCCTCCGTTGCCCTCCGTTGAGCATCCGTCAACCTCCGTTGCCCGCCGTAGAGCTCCGCTAGCATCCGTCAGCCTCCGTTGCCCGCCGTTGAACTCTGTCAGTTCCGTTGCCCGCCGTTGAGCTTCGTCCACCTCCGTTGCCCTCCGTCAGCCTCCATTGCCCTCCGTAGAGCTCAGTTGCCCTCCATCAGCCTCCGTTGAGCTCCGTCAACCTCCGTAGAGCTCAGTTGCCCTCCGTTGAGCTCCGTCAACCTCCGTTGAGCTCCGTCAACCTCCGTTGAGCTCCGTCAACCTCCGTTGAGCTCCGTCAGCCTCCGTTGAGCTCCGTCAGCCTCCGTTGCCCTCCGTAGAGCTCAGTTGCCCTCCGTCAGCTCCGTTATCCTCCGTTATCCTCCGTTATCCTCCGTTATCCTCCGTTATCCTCCGTTATCCTCCGTTATCCTCCGTT
>CAKUJM010000049.1 GCA_934661755.1 uncultured Lentisphaeria bacterium
TTCACTCACGCGGTTAACCCCTCCGCCGCCTGTCGGCGGCACCTCCCCTTGCAGGGGAGGCTGATAGAGCGCTGTCGCGGCACCTCCCCTTGCAGGGGAGGCTGAGGGGCCTAGGGGTTACCATCGGGCTTGACGTGCGTCCGTGCGTAGTTTGAAGAACGCGCTTTGTTGTAACAGCACCATTGTCCAAGGCCGTCTGCGGCCTTGCTACCCCGGGGGAGGCTCTTCCTGATTGGAGACAGGACTACGGTGGAATTTGCAACGCTGTCGTCATCAAAGGCCAGCGATGGCGGCGCAGCAAACAAAACCGCCCCTGGCGGTGCGACATAGTGTCACACCGCCAGGGGCGGCGATTTTCATAGCGTCACGATGTCAGCTGGGGCTTACATCATTCCGCCCATTCCACCCATTCCGGGAGCGCCGGCGGCCGGGGCCTCGGCCTTCTTCTCCGGGATGTCGGTGATCATGCACTCGGTGGTCAGGAGCAGTCCGGCGACCGACGCGGCATTCTGCAGAGCGCAGCGGGTGACCTTCTTCGGGTCGATGATCCCGGCCTCCATCATGTCGCAATACTCGTCCTTGGCGGCATTGTAGCCGAAGAACTTGTCGCCTTCCTTGACCTTCATCACCACGATGGAGCCCTCGATGCCGGCATTTTCGGCAATCTGGCGCAACGGCTCATCGATGGCGCGGCGGACAATATCCACGCCGGTGGCCTCGTCGCCGGATAGCTTGAGGCTGTTCAGGGCGTTGAATCCGGCACGGATCAGCGCGACGCCGCCTCCGGGGACGATACCCTCCTCAACCGCCGCACGGGTGGCATTGAGGGCGTCCTCGACGCGGTACTTCTTCTCCTTCATCTCGCTTTCGGTGGCAGCGCCGACTTTGATGACGGCGACACCGCCAGCCAGCTTGGCCAGGCGCTCCTGCAGCTTCTCCTTGTCGTAGTCGCTGGTGGATTTCTTGATCTCGTTGCGGATCTGCGCCACCCGCGCCGCGATGTCGGAGGGCTTTCCGGCGCCCTCGACGATGGTGGTGTTGTCCTTGTCGATGGTGATCTTCTTTGCGGAGCCCAGGTCCTCAAGCTTGACATTCTCCAGCTTGATGCCCAGATCCTCGGTGATGCACTTGCCGCCGGTGAGGACAGCGATGTCCTGCAGCATGGCCTTGCGGCGATCGCCAAAGCCCGGGGCCTTGACAGCGCAGATGTTGAGCGAACCACGCAGCTTGTTGACCACCAGGGTGGCCAGCGCCTCGCCATCGACATCCTCGGCGATGATGAGCAGCGGACGGCCCTGTTTGGCAACCATCTGCAGCAGCGGGAGCATGTCCTGCAGGGAGGAGATCTTCTTCTCGTGGATGAGCACCAGGGCATCCTCCAGCACGCAGGTCATGGCATCCGGATTGGTCACGAAGTACGGCGAGAGGTAGCCCTTGTCGAACTGCATGCCTTCGACGGCGTCGCAGGTGGTGTCGATGGTCTTGGCCTCCTCGACGGTGATGGTGCCGTCCTTGCCGACCTTCTCCATGGCATCGGCGATGATGTTGCCGATCACCGCATCGGAGTTGGCGGAGATGGTGGCCACCTGCGCAATCTGGTTCTGGTCGGCCTTGACGGTGACTGACATCTTGCCCAGCTCATCGACAATTGCGGCGACCGCCTTGTCGATGCCGCGCTTGAGGTCCATCGGGTTGGCGCCGGCGGTGACGTTCTTCAGGCCTTCGCGGAAGATTGCCTCCGCCAGGATGGTGGCGGTGGTGGTGCCGTCACCGGCGTTGTCATTGGTCTTGCTGGCGACTTCCTTGACCATCTGCGCGCCCATGTTTTCGTAGGGGCACGGCAATTCGATCTCCTTGGCGACGGTCACGCCGTCCTTGGTGACCAGCGGAGAGCCGAACTTCTTGTCGATCAGGACATTGCGGCCTTTGGGGCCGAGGGTGACCTTGACCGCCTTGGCCAAGGCGCTGACGCCTGCCAGGATCTGCTGGCGGCCGGCGTTGTCATATTGAATCTGTTTTGCAGCCATAGTAATGGAATCTCCTTATATTATTCCGTTATTCGGATCAAGAACTACCCTTCGACAACCGCAAGGATGTCGCTGGAGGAAAGGATCTTGTAGGACTTGTCATCGAGCTTGAGCTCGGTGCCGCCGTATTTGCTGGTCAGGACGATGTCACCGGCCTTCACATCCATCGGGATGAGCTTGCCGGATTCGTCGCGGCGGCCGGGGCCGACCGAAATCACGCGGGACTTGATCGGTTTCTCCTTGGCGCTGTCCGGGATGTAGATCCCGCCCTTGATCTCGACATCTTCTTCGACCGGCTCGACAAAGACGCGGTCACCTAGTGGTCTGATTGTCATTTTGGTTGCTATTCCTTTTTTGGGTTTAGGGTTGAAATGCGTTTCCAATGAAACACAAGCTGTCAGCATGCCCGGCTGGCCCGCTCCGAACGCATCGGCATTGATCCTCTGCGCTTCCGGACAGGCTCAGCCAGGCCGCCAGCACCCGGCTCAATCGGCCAGGCGCTAGTTCTTTTCCTTGAAGTCGGCGTCATAGACCGGGCCATTGCCGTCATTTCCGCCGTTGCCTGCCGCATCGCCGCCGGGCTGCTGGTTCTGCGCATTGCGCATCTGCTCGGCGAAATCCTGCGGATTGAAGCCGGCGCCGCCCTGCGCACCGGCGTTCGGATTGGCGTTCTTGTAGAGTTCCTGGGCGAACTCGTGCATGTCCTTCTCGGCGGCCGCCATGGCGCTCTTGATCTGCTCGGTGTCGTCGGTCTTGATGGCGTCCTTGACCTTGGCCAAGGCGGACTCGATGCGCGCCTTCATATCCGCGGGGACCTTGTCGGCGTTGTCAGCCAGCTGCTTTTCGGCCTGGTAGACCATCGATTCGGCCTGGTTCCTGGTGTCGATCTTCTCGCGCTGCTTCTTGTCTTCGTCGGCATGGGCGGCGGCGTCATTGACCATCTGCTTGATCTGCTCTTCGCTCAGGCCGGAGGAGCTGGTGATGGTGATCTTCTGCTCCTTGCCGGTGCCCAGATCCTTGGCGGAGACATTCAGGATGCCGTTGGCATCGATGTCGAAGGTGACCTCGATCTGCGGAACGCCACGCGGGGCCTGGGGAATGCCGTCCAGGTTGAAGACGCCGATGGTCTTGTTGTCGGAGGCCATTTCACGTTCGCCCTGCAGGACATGGATCTGCACTGACGGCTGGTTGTCGCTGGCGGTGGAGAAGATCTCGCTCTTCTTGACCGGGATGGTGGTGTTGCGGCTGATGAGCTTGGTGCAGACGCCGCCCAGGGTCTCGATGCCCAGTGAAAGCGGGGTGACATCCAGCAACAGGACGTCCTTGACGTCGCCCTTGAGCACGCCGCCCTGGATTGCGGCACCGATGGCCACGCACTCATCCGGGTTGACGCTCTTGTTCGGGGCCTTGCCGAAGAGGCGCTTGGCGGTCTCCTGGACCGCCGGCATCCGGCTCATGCCGCCGACCATGACGACCTCGTCGATCTGTCCGGCGGTGAGCTTGGCATCGCGCAGGCAGTTCTGGCACGGCACTGCGGTGCGGTTGAGCAGATCGCTGGTTAGCTGTTCCAGCTTCGCCCGGCTCAGGCTCATCTGCAGGTGTTTCGGGCCGCTGGCATCCGCGGTGATGAAGGGCAGGTTGATATCGGCGTTGGTGCTGCCGGAAAGCTCGCACTTGGCCTTCTCCGCAGCCTCCTTCAGACGCTGCAGCGCCATCGGATCGGCCTTCAGGTCGATGCCGTTGGAGGCCTTGAACTCGGAGGCCATCCAGTCGATGATCACGTTGTCGAAGTCATCGCCGCCCAGGTGGGTGTCGCCATTGGTGGCCATCACCTCGCAGGCGCCCTCGCCCAGATCCAGGATGGAGATATCGAAGGTGCCGCCGCCAAGGTCATAGACGGCGATCTTCTCGTCCTTCTTCTTGTCCATGCCGTAGGCCAGCGACGCCGCCGTCGGCTCGTTGATGATGCGTTCGACCTGCAGGCCGGCGATGCGGCCGGCGTCCTTGGTGGCCTGGCGCTGGCTGTCGTTGAAATAGGCGGGTACGGTGATCACCGCGTGCTCGATCTTCTCACCCAGGAAGGCCTCGGCGTCAGTCTTGAGCTTCTGCAGGATCATCGCCGAGATTTCCGGCGGCGAATACAGCTTGTCGCCGACCCTGACTGCGGCATCGCCGTTGGGCGCCGCCGCCAGTTCGAAGGGCACCCGCGCCACGTCATCCTGGCATTCGGCGAACTTGCGCCCCATGAAACGCTTGATCGAATAAATCGTCCCCTTCGGGTTGGTCACGGCCTGGTTCTTGGCCGCCTGGCCGACCAGACGATCGCCATTCTTGGTGAATGCGACAATCGACGGGGTGGTGCGCATGCCCTCGGCGTTCGGAATCACCTTGGTCTCGGTGCCATCCATCACCGCCATGCATGAATTGGTGGTGCCCAGGTCGATGCCCAGTATCTTTCCATTGATTTTTCCCATAGTCTGTGTTCTCCTTTTGATTTTGAAGTTGGATTTGAAATGCGACGAACCGCATTTAGCAATTGCCATGCCAACTGGCATCCTGGGTAAAAGCGACGAATTCCCGGCCGCGCACTGCGACATACTGTCACAGCGTACGCGATGGCCAGGCGGGAAAGCGTCTCACCTCCCCCCGGAGGATATGGCGGCCGGCGTTGCCGGATGGACTGCCGGTCAAGCCAATGCGGCGTTGCGGGCATCCACGCTGCGGCGATAATATTCGTCCCAGGTGGCGATATCAAATTCACGCAAGATGTCTTCGATGGGCAGCGACGGGTCGCGGCTGTACAGCGTCACCATCCCGGCCAGCCCGGGATCGTTGTATGCGACCATTTGCCCATATTTATTGACGGCCGCCTGGATACTCCCGAAATTGAAATCCAGGTGCACCACCGCGCAATTGGTATTGACATGTCCGGTGATGGTGCGGAAGTACGACTGTTCGCGCCGCACGATTTCACCGGATGGCCCGGTAATGGTTTTGGGCAGGCTTCCGACAACGCACCCCAGCAGCCAGGCGCGGCATTTCATCGCCCAGGCCTGCCGCATGCATCCGCCGTCGCAGTAGCCGGAGAAAGCCAGCACATCGGGCTTGAGCCGGGCATACTGGTCCATGAGCTCCCAGAAATTCAGATCGAAGCAGATCATCAACCCGAGTCGTCCGAAGTCGGTGTCGGCCACCACCGGCCGGGAGCCGGGGACGACGCCGGAGTCAATTTCGCCGACTGTCGGATAATTTTTGTCATAGACGGCGATGACATCGCCATCGCGGTCGATGAGGATTGACGAGTTGGCGATTTTGCCATCTTCGAGCAGCCGGTGGGCGGGATAAACCAGGTAGCATTGGTGTTTCCGCGCATAATTGCGGAAGGCATCAAGCACTTTTGCGCCGCGCCGGGCCAGCCACTGCCGATGCTGTGCGAAGTCATGGTCTCCGCCCCAGTTGTCGCAATGTTCAGGGAGGACCACCAGATCCGGGCGGTTTGGGATTTCGCGGTCCATGGCGGCGAACCAGTATGCGATCATCTCCTCGGGTTCCCGCTTGCCATTGGCCGGCGGCATTGCGAGGAATTCTCCGACGAGGCTCACGGTGATTTCCCGCCGTCTGATCACGCACGGCTTCTTTGCGGGCGTAAAATCCGCGGCGCGGGAGGAAAAGAATGCCGGACCGGGCAAATCCGCCATGGGATGTTCCTTCATTTGTCGGGCCTCCTGAATCATGTCGTTATCGGTGACGGGGATGGGGAAAAAGGAGGTTGATGGTCTATATTAACCGTGTTCTTCTGGCATCTGGACGGCAGCAACTGCAGGGGAAGCCAGGGACGGGATTCATGTATTCCCGACTCCGCCAGGCTGATCTTTTGCGCCATGATTTCGTCTTTTTTCCGGTCACATGCCCCCGGCACGCCCCCTCAAAAAATCCTCATCCTGACGCAAAAACACCAGCTTCACTGATCCCAGGGCATTGCAAAGAGCGGCCCTGCCCCGTCGGCGCCAGTCCGCGCATATTGAAGCCAAAAACGGGAGGTCCTGAATCATGAAGAAGGTCACTGACATCCATCCGAAGGTCCTGACGGCATTCCGGCGGGGGACGGTCATTCCAGCGCAGGTGCTGGCGCTGGACGAGCGGCGCAGCTTTTCCCCCCGCCATCAGCGGGCGCTCACCAGATACTATATAGACTCCGGCGTCGGCGGCATTGCGGTCGGCGTGCATTCCACCCAGTTTGCCATCCGCGATCCGAAGCACGGGCTCTTCGAGACGGTGATGAGCCAGACCTCGCATTTCATCGACGAGTGGTGCCAGCGCACCGGGCGGAAGATCCTGAAGGTCGGCGGCGTCTGCGGCGCCACCTTGCAGGCATTGCGCGAGGCCACCTTCGAGTCGGAGAATGGCTATGACGCCGCGCTGGTATCCCTGGCGGCGCTCAAGGATGACGGCATTGCGGCGATGCTGTCGCATTGCCGTGAAATCTCCCAGGTCATGCCGATCATCGGCTTCTATCTCCAGCCGGCGGCCGGCGGCTGCGTGCTGCCGTACGAGTTCTGGGAGGGATTTTTCCAGATAGAGAATATCCTGGCAGTCAAGATCGCGCCATTCAACCGCTACCGCACCATCGACGTCATCCGGGCATTGGCCCAATCCGGGCGCGGCGACATTGCGCTTTATACCGGCAATGACGACAACCTGCTCATTGACCTGCTCACCGATTTTCGCGTTGGCGGTCGGCTGCTGCGGATTTGCGGCGGCTTGCTTGGACATTGGTCGGTATGGACCCGCAAGGCAGTGGAGCTGCTCGACGAGTTGCATCGTCTGGCCGGCAGCGGCCATGCCATCCCCGCGGAGCTTCTCACCCGATCGGCGCAGATCACCGACTGCAATGCCGCCTTCTTCGATGCCGCCAACGGCTTTGCCGGGTGCATCCCCGGCCTGCACGAGGTCCTGCGAAGGCAGGGGCTGCTGCCCGGCATCTGGTGTCTGGATCCCGGGGAGGTGCTTTCGCCGGGGCAGTACGAGGAGATCAGCCGGGTCTACCGCGACTATCCCTTCTTGAATGACGACGCCTTCGTCGCCGCGAACCTGGAAAAATGGCTGGCCGACTGAAGCCATTCAAAACAGAATGGAGCCTTCATCATGCCCTTCCGTCTCGGCATTGCCGGGTTATGCACCTCGCATCCGGAAAATTGGGTCCCGATCATCCGCGAGCTGGACTCCGACATTGAGATCACCGCCGTCTGGGACTCCGGCGAAACCCGCCCGACTGGCTTCGCCGGGGCTTTTGCCCGGCGTTTCGGCATTCCGAACGCAGTCGACCTCCTGGAGTCGATGCTGCCGCTGGTGGACGGCGCAATCATCCACACTGCGAATTGGGACCGGCATGTTGTCCAGGCGGAGCCGTTTGTGCTGGCCGGCAAGGCCGTGTTCATCGACAAGCCGATTGTCGGCAATCCTCGCGATGCGGAGAAAGTCCTCGCGTGGATACGTCAGGGGCATCGCGTCACCGGCGGCTCGGCGTTGCGATGCTGTGACGAAATTGCCGCCTTGCTGGCGATCCCGGAGGCGGAACGCGGCGCAATCCGCACTGTCTACGCATCCATCGGCAAGGACGGCTTCAATTACGGCATCCACGGCTATTCCCTGCTCTGCGGAGTGCTGGGCGACGGGCTGCAAAGCGCACGGTGCATCGCCTGCGGAGACCAGAGGCAGATCATAATGGAATGGAGCGGCGGGCGGGCCGGCATATTGACCATCTGCCCGGGGAACTGGCTGCCATTCAATGCCACGGTGACAACTGGCAAGCAGATCATCCAATTGGCAATTGACGCAGGGAAGCTCTACCGTCCGCTGCTGGAGCGCGCCCTGCCCTATCTTTCCGGAAAAAGCTCCACACCGCCATTTCCGGCGGCGCAGCTCCTGGCTCCGGAGATGGCGGCCATGGCGGCGCTGGCATCCCAATACGCCCGCGGCGCAAGAGTGCCGATCGGGGCCATCCCGCAGGAGCTGCCAGGCTATGACGGCTTCAGCTTCGCCAGGGGATACCGGCGAGGCCGGGATGGCTGACCCGGGCGGGAAGGGAGGCGTCATCCGGCCTCCCCGCCGCCGCGCTACCGTGGCGGCATTGGCGGCGGCCCCCACATGCGGCTGGTGGCGTCGTTGATCTGGTCGATTTCGCTGCGCAGATCATCGACGCTGGCATTGAGCCGCACGGCAAGCTGTTCGTACAATATGTCCGAGACCCGGTTGCGGGCCTCCATCACCCGCCTCATGGCGTCGCGCATCTCTTCCTGGCTGGTCTGGGGATCCTGCCGAAGCTGGTCGAGTTCCTTGAGCATTTCCTGATATGACTTCAGCACTTCCCGCTGCTCCGCATCCTGGAGATTCGCGGACACCGCATTGAGGTAGGCGGCGCGTTCGGCATTTCTTTCCTCATGCCATTTGCGCATCTCATCCATGCGCTTGCGGGCGCGCTCATATTCTTCCGGGTCGCGTTCCTTGAGCTCCTCCAGATTGAATGGGCCTCCACGGCGGCGTCCTCGCGGCCCATCGCCTTCCGCCCGCGAGGCGTCGCCGATATTCTCCAATTGCTGGCGATAGGCGCGATTGGTGGCCTCCAGCTTGTCGATATAGGCATTGAGCGCGGCAATTTCGCCTTCGCGGTCACTGGCGGAGGCATCGCGCCCGCCCGGCAGCGGCACGGGATTTTCCGCCGGGGCCGCGGCCTCGGCGGGATGGCGGCCGGCCTCCGGCTCCGACATCATTTGTCGCAGCTGGGCGTTTTCCTGCCGATACCATACTGCGGCGCCGAAGGCGCTGGCTGCCAGCAATGCGGCAACCCCCAGACAGAATCCGTAGATGCTTTGCTTTTCCATAATCCCCTTTTGGTTTTCAGAGGCACTGCCCGACGCCCCCCAAAAAAACGGCGGGCACGCGTCCATGGAGGTAAACGCGCCCGCCGCAAAAAAATTGCCCGTCTTTTTTATTTCCGGAGAATTATCCGGACATGATCGGCAGCACCGCTCCGGTCACGCGAAGCCGCCCGCGCAGACACCGCACCGCCGTCAGCAGGAAGCCGCATGACGCACATCATGAATCCGCAGCTGCGGCACTTCATTGCCATTGAAGCGGTTGATGTGCGGGGAATAGACGATGTCCCACGGTGCGGGAGGAAGTTCCTCCGGCAGCCGGCTGAAGGCGATGAACTGGATGTGGGCGCCATCGCCGTCGCGCACCACGCCACGGGTATGGCTGCGTCCGGCGGGGCTCTTGCGTTCCGGCATCACATTGCGGGTGATGAATATCGGCTCGGAATTGCCGTGGCCAAAGGGCTCCAGCGCCCGCAACTCCTGGAAGAAGACCTCGTCCAGTTCGCCAAAGGCGACCTCGCCGCAGATGCTGAGGCTCGGGCGCATCGATTCAATGCCCAGGACCTTCTGCACCGCGGCGTCAAATTCCCGGCAGAAGGTCTCCAGCATGTCCTCCTCCAGCGACAGCCCCGCGGCCATGGCATGGCCGCCGAAGCGGATCAGGCAATCCTTGCACTCGTCCAGCACATCGACCAAATTGAGGGTGCGGATGGAACGGGCGGAGCCGGTGAACTGTCCGGAGGCGTCGCGGGTAAGCACCACGCTGGGGCGATGATAGCGCCGGGTAAGGCGCGAGGCCACGATGCCGACCACCCCCTGATGCCAGCTGTCGCTCCATACCACGATCGACCGCGCGGTGTCCAGCGAGCCTTCGCGCCCGGAGCGGTAGCGTTCGCAGATCTGCGCCTCGGCCTCCTGGACCACGTTTTCCTCGATCATCTGGCGCTCGCGGTTGAGACCATCCAGGATCGTCGCCAATTCCTTGGCCTTCTCCACGTCATGCGACTCCAGCAGCCGCAGGCTGTCGGTGGGATCTCCCATCCGGCCGGTGGCATTGATCCGCGGCGCCAGGCGATAGGTGATATCGGAGGTCGTCAGCTGCTCGGAGATGTTCGAGATGTCGCACAGCTCATGCACTCCGGGACGGGTCTGCATCGAAAGCACCTCCAGCCCCTCGCGCACCAGGATGCGGTTCTCGTTGAGCAATGGCACGATGTCCGCCACCGTCCCCAGCGCCACCAGATCCAGGACATTGTGCAACTCGGTGTCCTCGCCGCCGATCTGGTTTTCACGGCCGTATTTCAGGAAGGCCTGGGCGACCTTGTAGGCGACTCCGACCCCCGCCAAATCCTCCGTGCCCCGGGGCGCGCCCGGCAGCTTCGGATCGACCACCACCATCTTCTCCATCTCGGCGGCGTTGGCCGGCAGCCCCAGCCCGATGCTGCCGACGCCGGAGGCGCCGTCATGCAACGGCGTCGGCCCCGGGGTATGATGGTCGGTGATGATCAAGTCCAGGTTGATCGCCCGGGCGGCATCGACCGCGTCATAGCTGGTGATGCCGCAATCGACAGTCACCAGCAGATCGCAGTTGCCCTTGGCGTTGCGGTTGATGGAGTCGGCGGTAAGCCCGTAGCCGTCGTCGATCCGGTGCGGCAGATAGCAGGTGACCTGGGCGCCGTTTTCACGCAGCACCCACGCCAGCAGGGCGGTGGCGGTGATGCCATCGGTGTCATAATCGCCGTGGATCATGATGCGCTGGTTTTTCTGGATCGCCTCCCAAAGCCGGGCGGCCGCGGCCTTGGTGCCCGGCAGCAAATAGGGGTCGCCCATGTCGTTCATGCTGGGATTGAGGAACTGGTGGACGCTCTCCGGCGTGATGCCGCGCATGGCCAGCACCAGCGCGATCGGGCGGGTCACGGAGGCCTCGTCCATCAAGGCCGAGACCATCGCCTGGTTAATCGGGGAGAATTCCCACGTGCGGTTTTCCTGTTCAGGGTGTAGGGGTGTGGTAGATTCCATGGTTGAAGTTATCCTTGTTTGCGCTTGAACAAACTATACGCGCATTTTCCCAAAATTCAACCCCGCGGAACCGCATTGCCGTATCTTTTTTCGCCGTCCACCCGCCGCCTGGCGGCAAAAAAAATCCCGCCTGGGAATGGAGGCGGGATTTTTTTTCGCACCGTGTCGGGATGCAATGCGTGGAGCGTGGCGGCGGCCGTCAATTGGGGACGCGCCCCAGCATGGTCCACGGCCGGCTGGAGTGCATGGCAAAGAGCAGATAGCCGATTTCCGCCTCCCAAGGCGCACTGGGCGCCACCATGGCGCGCGGCTGTTCATCCTGCAAGGCGACGGCGAATTCGTTATAGCCATCGGTGCGCAGCAGCGCAGTGGCAGTGCCATGGGTACCGATGGCAATCACCTTGAAGCTGCCATCCGGGGAATCCTCGTAGGTGACTGCGGCCTCGTTGTTGAGGATCAGCCAGCCGAGCAGATCCTCGTCGCGGATGCGTCCGAACATCCCCAGATTCGACGGCTTGCTCAGACGCACCTGCTGCATTGCGCCCAGCACCCCCGCGGAGATCGTCTCCTTCAGACGCGCCATCGCCCATTCGAAGCGCAGCGACCCCAGCCAGCAGATCTGCAGATGGCGGCGTTTGGCCGCGGCGCACAGCCGTTTCAGCGACTCCGGGGTCTCGCCGCACAGCCCGCACAGCGCGAAAGGCAGCTTCGCCTTCAGCAGCGCCTTGAGCACCCGCTGCCGTTCTTCGCCATCGACATCGATGATCGCGGTCTTGGCCGCCCCCAGCTGTTCGCCGGGGTCCTCCGACGGCGCGACAATCCGGATGCAGGCGCGTTTGCGCGCCGCACGCGCGCAAGGCGATTCTGGATTAAGGGTAAAGCAGACGATTTCCTCGGTCATGGCGGTATGATTCCAGCGGTATACGGGCGGATTTTTCCTTTTGAGGGCGCGGCAAAAGCGCAACTCACTATAATATAATCTTCTCAAAGCCCGCCATTTTGACTTGCGCGGGCACAATCGCGCAGTCGTTATGGCAGTTCCGGGCCGGATCAAAGAGCTGGTCGCCAATGGCCATCAGGTCGCCGGCGTCCAACGCCTGCAGCATCTCGTAGCGCCGCTGGCGGCTTTCGTTGCTGCGGCGATGGGCCAGCATCTTCGCGCACAGCCCCGCCATTTCCGCCTGGTAGACCGGCCGCAGATACGCCCCCGCGCAGGAGATCAGCGACTGCTCGACCGCGTCGGCGCTGAGCATCCCCGGCGAATGCAGCTGTTCCAGAATGGCGTCGAATGCGGCGTAGGCGTTCTCCGGATGAGGGTCATCAGCCGAGCACAGGCTCAGCCGCTGCAAATGCCGGCTGTAGCTGGCCTGGACCATGTACGCGCCGCCCTTCACCCGGATCTGATCCCACAGGAATCCCTCCGAGAGGATCCGGCAAAGCACCTTGGCTGCAGCCCGCTGGCGCGGCGAGAGGCCGTCGGCGCGCAGCACCCGGGTGCAGCAGGACACCTTGGTGTCAACCGGGCAGAACTCGCGGCGCATGGCCGGAGGCGTCAATGGCCGGTCAAGATGGACCGGGCTGGCGAAGCCCGTCAGCGCATCACGCCGTCCGAAGCCCTGCAGGAACTGCCCGGCGGCGGCCAGCCCGCCGTCGCCGCCCAGGTACCCCGCCGCGACCATCGGCATTCCCCGCAGCCATTCGGCGCACTTCTGCAGATCCTCCACCAGCGCGTCAAGCCGCGGTCCGTCGTATTTTGCCAGCTCCTGGCACAGGTGATAGCCGCTGAATCCGGCGACGCTCTCCTGCAGTTCGCCATTGGGGAAAAGCCCCGCGGAACAGCGCGCCTGGCAGCGCGGCAGGGCGGCACGGGTGACAATGGCGGCGGCGGCGCGGGCGGCGGCGGCCTTCAGGCACTGGGCAAGCCGGGCGCGCTCGCTGAAGATGATGCTGTCCAGCTGCAGCCGCAGCAACTCCAGCGCCTGGGGGAAATTCTCCTCCAGGCCGCCGCACATCAGCTTCAATTCCAGCGCCGGATCGCCATTTTTCAGGGAGTTGTATCCGGAATTGACCGAGAACGCCACTCCAAGGCTGTTCAGCAGGCGGCTGAAGGCGTCGTAGCTGTATTTGCCATTGCCCAGCAGGGTGAACAGCGACAGGAATAGCGGCATCGCCAGATGCAGCTGCGGCGGCAGCTGCGCCATGTCGCCGATGGCGACCAGCTGGCAGACGCCATTGTGGAAGAGCCGTCCCCGCCGCACCGGCAATCCGCCGGGCAGCAGGGCATCCTCGTATGGGACCGGCGGCGCCACGGCCGGCAGGTCGCTGCGATGCAGCCGCGGCAATGACGCCAGCGCCTCGGCGCTGTCCGGCTGCCCGGCGGAGCTCTCCAGCATCGCCATGTCGCGCCGCACCCGGTCGCGCCTGGCCTGATCCATCCCCCGGAGCCTGGACTCCAGGCGTTTCCGTTGCGCTTGCTGCATCCGCTTCTGCAATCCGGAATCCGGGGTCATCCCGATCAGCACCCGCCGCGGATTGGAAATCAGATAGCGGTCGATGAGCTCCTCGAAATAGCGCGGGCGCCTGGCAAGCACTTCGCGGATCTTCGGCAACTCCTCCGCCTGGCGCATGAAGAAAAACGGATCGTCCGAATAGCACCACGATGCCATCACATCCTCCAGCAGATCCAGCAGGTGCTTGCTGTCCGTCACCTGGTTCTCAAGCCGGAAGGCGGATACCGCCGCCTGCACCATCTGCGGATCCAGGCCCTCCGACACGCATTTCCGCAGGCTCTCCATCACCAGCCGGTGAAACCGGCGGACATTGCAGGGCTTCACACCACGCATCCCCACCGCGAAGGTCGCAAATTGCGTCTCATTGTCATACCCGCTGCCCAGCACTGCGCTTCCCAGTCCGGAGTCCATCAGCGCCTTGTTCAGCGGCGCCCCCGAGCCGCCCATCAGCACGCTCTCCAGCAGCTGCAATCCGAGGTCATCTGCGCTGCGGGTGGCCTCGTCCAGCCGCCACGCAACCGCCGCAATGCCGGTGCCGCCGGCCCGCGACGCCGGGTCCGGGACAAAAGGCACCCGCCGGGACGCCGGCAGACGCACCCTGGCCGACTTGGGCAGCGCGCCCTGCGGCGCAACGGGATACGCCGGCGTGTCCGCCAGCTGCCGCTCGATGTACTCCAGCTTCTCCGCCGTCGGGATGTTGCCGTAAAGCACCACCTTGGTCACCGCGGGATTGTAGTGCTCCCGATGGAACTGGCAGAATTTCCGGTAGCTCAGCGATGGAATCCGCCCGGGAAAGCCGCCCGAGTCATAGCGCATCCGGCTGTCATTCAGCAGCGTCCGGCTGACTGCCCGCTCCAGCACCGTCCCCGGATCGGAATAGTATCCCGACATCTCGTTGTAGACGATTCCGTTGATTTCCAGCTTCGGACGACGCGAACTGCCGCCCAGCTCGTAGTGCCAGCCCTCCCGCAGGAAGGTCTCGCGCTTCAACTCCGGATGGAACACCGCATCCCAATAGACGTCGAAAAGATTGAAATAGTCCTTCCGGCAGCAGGTGGTGCAGGGATACACCGTGCGGTCCGGATAGGTCATCGCGTTGATGAAGGTCGCCATGCTGCTCTTCAGCATGCACACGAACGGATCCCGAACCGGATAGCGCTTCGACCCCGACAGCACCGAATGCTCGATGATGTGCGCCACCCCGGTGTCATCCGAGGGAGCGGTTGGAAAACAGATCGCGAAGAGGTTCTCCGGATCGTCAGACTCCAGCGACAACACCTCCAGACCGCATTCATGGCCATAGCGCAGGGCGACAATCCCCCGCTCCGGAAACTGGGTCCTGCTTATCAGTGAAAACATGGCGTGATATATCTGTGCATCAACTGATGGGTGGAAAACGAAAAAAGCCGGAAACGCCTACATGGCAGGCATTCCGGCAATCCCGGGAGGCAAAGCGGCGGCCGCCGATGACGGCAGCTGCCGCTTCCCGCGGTCAATGAAGTCAGGCCTTCTGCTCCGCAGTCTCGGCAGCCTCCGCAGGCGCGGCGGCACTCTCCGCGGGCGCGGCAGGCGCGGCCGCCTTCACTTCGTCATCCTTCTCCACCAGCGCCAGGATGCACATCTCGGCAGCGTCGCCAATGCGCTTGCCCAGCTTGGTGATGCGGGTGTAGCCGCCCTGGCGGTTCTTATACGCCGGCGCCAGCACGTCGAACAGCTTGGCCACCGGGGTCTCCTGACGCAGCGTCGCCAGCGCCAGACGCCGCGCGTGCAGCGTCCCCTGCTTGCCCTTGGTGATCATCTGCTCGGCCAGCTGGCGAATGCGCTTGGCGCGCACCAGCGTGGTGGTGATGCGCTCATGCTCGATCAGGCTGCACACCGCGTTGGCCAGCAACGCGCGCACATGCGCAGAACTGCGGTTGATCTTGAAAGTTGCAACACGATGTCTCATGACTTACTCCTTCGATGCAGACTGGACCTGGTTCTGCGCAATCTGCCGATTCAATTCTTCCTTGACATTCTCACTCAGCGCCATCTCCAGATGCAGCCCCATGTCCTCAAGCTTCTGCTTGATCTCGGTGAGGGACTTCTTGCCAAAATTGCGGCATTTCAGCATCTGGTTCTCCGAACGCTGCACCAGCTCGCCGACAAAATGGATGCTGTCGCCATTCAGGCAATTGACCGCCCGCACCGACAAATCCAGATCCGCGACATTCTTCGACAGCTTCTCCAGCAGCTCGCGCTCCTCGTCGCTAAGGCCGATGGCGGCCGGCGCGGCATTGACATCCACCGCGCTGAAGACCCCCAGCTTGGCGCGCAGGATCTGCGCCGCCTGCATCACCGCGTCCTTCGGGTCGATGCGCTGGTCGGTCCACACCTGGAGCACCAGGCGGTCCAGATCGGTGCGTTCGCCGAAGTGGCTGGCCTGCACGTCATAGCGGACCCGCTCGATCGGGTTGAAGAGGCTGTCGATCGGAATGGAGCCGACCGGCTGCTCGCTGCTGCGATTGTTTTCACTGGCGACATATCCGGCGCCGCGCGCCAGATCGATCTCGATGCGGAAGGGACGGTCCAGCGGCCGGTCCGCACTCAGGGTGCAGATCTTCAGGTCCTTGTTGATCACCTGGATGATGCCGTCTTCGCGCACATCCGCGCCGGTGACCTCGCCGGCCTTGGTGGCCACCAGCTCCAGGGTGCGGGGCATGGCGACATCCGCGTCGCAGCGGAACTTCAGCTTCTTGACATTGAGGATGATCTCCATGACATCCTCCATCACCCCTTCCAGCGCCATGAACTCGTGCGGCGCGCCCTCGATGCGGATGCAGCTTGCCGCCACCCCCTCCATCTGGGAGAGCAGCACCCGCCGCAGCGCATTTCCTATCGTATGGCCGAAGCCATTCTCGAGCGGCTCGACGATGAACTTGCCGTAGCCCGGGGTCGCGCTCTCGGCTTCCATCTCAAAGCTGGTATGGCTCTCGAAGTCTTCTGCCTTGGACTTGTTGTAAATTCCCTGAACTGCCATTTAATAACCTCCATGGTAATGGCACTCAAACCACCGCGTGACAACAACAACGCCGCTGTGACTTCCGGGCGCCCCCGGAAATCACGGCGATGCAAGCATCAGATGCGGCGGCGCTTCGGGGGACGGCAGCCATTGTGCGGCAACGGGGTGACGTCACGCAGCACCGTGATCTCCAGCCCCGCCAGGTTGATGCCGCGCACTGCCGATTCGCGGCCCGCGCCCGGTCCCTTGACTTCGACCTGGACTTCCTTGAGTCCGTAGGTGAGCATCGCCTTCTTGGCGGCCTCGTTGGCAATCACCTGGGCGACATACGCGGTGCTCTTGCGGGAGCCCTTGTACCCCAGCTTGCCGCCGGTGCACCAGGAAAGTACATTCCCCTGCACGTCGGTGATCACCACCCGGGTGTTGTTGAATGTCGCCTCGACATGCACCACGCCGCTGAGCACCTGCCGTCCGCCCTTCACGCGGCGGCTCTTGACCTCGGTGGCCGCAGCCGCGCCGCCGTCGGCGAGAATCTCAGCCGCAGTGGTCGCGGCGGGATTTTTTTCCTTCGTCTCTTCTGCCATGATATTATCTTCTCCCGACATGTGAAAAAATGCCTAAATGGGTTGTTATCTATCTCTCGTATTGAGAAGCGATAAAACGCAACTGTGCCAGAACCGCTCCGTCACCGGGCTACTTCTTGCCGGCGGGCTTGGCGGCGGGCTTGGCGGCAGCGGCCTGCTTGGCTTCCGCGGCGGAGGCGGCGGTGCGGCGTTCCGTTCTGTCGCGGATCGCGCCGACCGTCTTCTTGCCGCCCTTGCGGGTACGGGCGTTGGTGCGGGTGCGCTGGCCGCGGACCGGGAGATTCTTGCGATGGCGGGTGCCGCGATAGGATCCGATGGCGATGAGGCGGCGGATATTCTGGGCGATCTGGCGGCGCAGGTCGCCTTCCACCATGTAATGCTCCTGCAAGGTCTGCAGGATCGCGCTGATGTTGGCCTCGTTGAGGTCGGCCGCCGGCATGTCCGGATTGATGCCGGTCAGTTCGCAAATGCGTTTGGCGGTGGCCGGCCCGATGCCGTAGATGTAGGTCAGGGAGATGACCGTCTTCTTGTTGTTCGGGATATCAACACCGAGAATTCTGGGCATTGTGGTATTTCCTGGAAATTGGGGTTATAATTGCAAGTGTTCCCTGGGAGGCGGGCTATCCCTGGCGCTGCTTGTGGCGCGGATTCTTGCTGCAGATTACATGGATGACACCGCACCGCTTGACAATGCGGCAACTATTGCACATCCGCTTGACTGATGCACGTACTTTCATAATAGCACCTCGATGGAGAGTTTGTTTCTGGATGCGTCAGAAAGACGGCGCATCCGTGATCTTCCCGGATTTCGACCCGCCGGAAAAGCAAGCCGCACCGCATGACCGGCGGCACGGCGGCGGGAGCCTTTTCGTATCACTGCACGCCCCGCCCGAAGCCGGCGGACAACCGGAAACAAAATATCCGCCGGGCGTGACGCGCAGAAAAGCCACTTAATATAACATCATGGAAAAAATCTGCAAGCGCAGCAACCATCCCGCATCCGCCCCCCCCCCGGGCACGGCATCCTGCGGCGCGCGCCGGAGGCCGCCCGCCAAATCCGGCGTCAGCGCTTGCGGTAGGATATCCGCCCCTTGGTAAGATCATAGGGCGAGATCTCCACGGTCACCTGGTCGCCGGGGAGGATGCGGATGAAGTGCTGCCGCATCTTGCCGGAGACATGGGCCAGGACCTCGTGGCCATTCTCCAAAGTGACGATGAACTGGGTGTTGGGCAGCAACTCCTTGACGACGCCTTCGAATTTTATGCAGTCTTTTGCCATATGGTGACTTTGATTTTGCTTGTCTTTCGTCCTGGGTGGCGGGAGACGACGCCTTCCGCCGCGTCCTCAAGGCACGCGCCTTCAGGATTTCTCAACGCCGGCGAAGGGAAACGGGCTTCCGCGCCGCCCAGGCTCGTTTTTTTTTCTATCTTGGTTGAAATTGCGCGAAAAATCAGGAAAGC
This sequence comes from uncultured Lentisphaeria bacterium, assembly GCA_934661755.1. Lineage (GTDB taxonomy): Bacteria > Verrucomicrobiota > Lentisphaeria > Oligosphaerales > Oligosphaeraceae > CAKUJM01. The sequence goes on from CAKUJM010000049.1 coordinate 18,478, forward strand.
CGGGTGAGGATCTCCGGATCGCCCCCGGTGATCAGCACCTGGTGCTCGAAATGCGCGGAGAGCGAATGGTCGGCGCTCCGGCAGGTCCATTTGTCATTGCGGTCGATGGTGACCCGGTAGTCGCCGGCATTGATCATCGGCTCGATGCAGATGACCATCCCCGCCCGAAGCCGCGCGGTCTTGTGCTTCACCGCATAGTGGAGCACCTCCGGGGGCTCATGCATGTGCCTCCCGCAGCCGTGCCCGCACATGTCATGCACCGGGCTGAACCCGGACGCATTGGCGATGCGCTCGATCACCGTCCCGATGTCATTGAGGCAATTGCCCTCGCGGGCGCGTTCGATGCCGGCGAAAAGGCATTTCCGGGTGACGCTCATCAGCTGGCCGCCCAGTCCCTCGGGATGGCCGCCGGCGAAGACCGTGCGGGCGTTGTCGCCATAGAAGCCCTTGTATCCCACCGCCACATCCAGCTTGACCAGGTCGCCGGGCTGGACGATGCGGTCGGCACGGCCGATGCCATGCACCACCTCGTCGTTGATCGAGACGCAGATCTGCCCCGGATAGCCGTAGTAGTTGTAGGCGCTGGAGACTGCGCCGGCCTCCTTGATGAAGTGCCCCGCCAGGGTGTCAAGCTCCAGGGTGCTGATGCCGGGGCGGACCGCTTCGCAAGTCTGCTCCAGCACCCGGGCGGCGACCTGCGCCGCGGCGCGGATGCCCGCAATTTCAGCGTCGTTGTAGATGTTGATGCGTTCGACCGGCATCGGTGGCGCCCCCTATTTCGCCCTCTCCAGGGCGGCGGCCAAATTGGCGTAGTTCTCGTCAATCGGGCGGTCTCCGTTCTCCGCGACCACCAGCTGGTTGCGTCCGCGGTAGAAGTCGATCACCGGCGCGGTCTGCTCGTCATAGACCCCCAGGCGCCGGCGCACCGTCTCCTCCGTGTCGTCGGAGCGCTGGTACAGCTGGGCGCCGCAACGGTCGCAGCGGCCTTCCTGCCGAGGTGAAACCGCATAGATGTTGTAGATCGCGCCGCATTCCTTGTTGGAGCACATCCGGCGACCGGTCAGCCGCTTCATCAGGATCTCGCGCGGCGCCTCCACCAGCACGGCGGCACCGATCTCGAGCGCGCCGTTGCCGGCGACAATCTCCTCCAGGCTGGCGGCCTGCGCCACCGTGCGCGGATATCCGTCCAGCAGCGCGCCATGCTCCAGCACGTCGGCCTTGGCCAGCCGCGACGCCACCATCGCGGTGACGATTTCATCCGAAACCAGCTTGCCGGCGGCAATCAGCTCCTTGACCTGGTTGCCAAGCTGGCTGCCCGCCGCCATCTCGTCCCGCAGCAGCTGGCCGGTGGAAATGTGCAACGCGCCGGTGCGCTCGCAGAAAATCTCGCCGAGAGTGCCCTTGCCGGCGCCAGGCGCCCCCAGAAAAATGAATATTTTGGACATGGTTGCCTCTTCTCCACGATTATGGTTTGGTGCCCCGTCCTGCAAATCCATGGCATTCTCCGCGCCCTTTTGGGTCGGCCTGGCCAGGGTGCATCCCGGCGTAATTCACTGCGCACGAATGCGTTGCCCACACCGGAAAAGCCATGGGGGATCGTGAACGCCAAAAAAAAAGGGACTGCTTGAGAAAAAAAAATGTCGGATTTGCGGGACGCCGCACCGATGCTGGCCTGGATTCGCAAAGCTGGTGATTTGCGTCAGAATTGGGGATTTTTCAAGGAGGCGCACCGGAAGTGCACGACCGGAAAATGACGCAGCCATGGCGCAAAAGCGCCGTCTTCACGGAATCAGGCTTAAGTAAACTCGCACAATATAGTACAGTTTTGTCAGCGCGGGCGAAGGGGATCTGGAGATGCCGCGACCCGCAGTAACAAAGAATGAAATTGCCAGAAGGCTGGATTTCCCCTTTCCCCTCCTGCGTCCCCGCAAACATGGCATAAA
>CAKUJM010000050.1 GCA_934661755.1 uncultured Lentisphaeria bacterium
AAGGAAAAACCTAGACGACGAAAAAGACAGCTAGAAAGATTCTTGAATCTAGAAACAAGTTAGCGCCTATGGCCATGCTCCCCCGCCCGACCACCCAGCGTCAATTTAACTGCCTCGCGCAGCATTGCCAATCGCCGTCGCCATAATCCCCAAAAGTGTGCGATTGGCAGACACTTTACAAAACCGGCGGGAAACGGAGGGCGTGCTTCCCGTGCGCCTGTGACAGATATGGGCCGTGTGGGCATTTTTGCATTGCTGCAAGACGGGGGGCGCACGGGAGAGCTTTTTGCCGCCACCCATGCCTCCCCGCCACCCCGCCGCGGCCTTTGGACGCCGCAAAAGCGGCATTTTTTCACGTGGTCAATTTGCCATCCCCGATTTATGGTATAGATTATGCGTCGCGACCGAAAGTGGGCGGGATGGTAGCTCAGTCGGTAGAGCATTGCACTTTTAATGCAGTGGTCACGGGTTCGAGTCCCGTCCATCCCACCAGGTCTATACGATTTTCCCGGCGCAGGCCGCCGGTATTTGCATTTCAATAAGACAAGAATAGCATTACAGCAGTCCAGGAGGTAATCTTATCATGGCACAGTGTTGCGAAATCTGCGGCAAGCACAAGGCGTTTGGCGGTCATATCACCCGCCGCGGTCTGGCCAAGAAGAAGGGGGGCATCGGCATGCACGTGGTGAAAGTCACCAAGCGCGAGTTCAAGCCGAACCTGAAGAGCGTCCGTGCCATGGTCAATGGCGGCGTCCAGCGTCTGACGGTCTGCACCGCCTGCCTGCGTTCCGGCAAGGTTGTGAAGGCATAATCGGGGCATCATCGTGATGCCGTGCATCTGAACTGCATTTCCAAGACGGTCACGCGTTGTCGTGTCCGTCTTTTTGCGTAATTTCCGGGCGGTGGCGACGCCGCCTGCAACGCCAGCTGGGAAAATTCCTCCATGCCATCTTCGTGTACGCCGTCATCCACATGGACCCGTTTTGCCGGGGATGAAGTCCTGGTGGCGCCGTCGTTGCTGGCGGCGGATTTCGCCAGGCTCGGCGAGGAGGTCCGTGCGGTCGAGTCGGCCGGCGCCAAGGTGTTGCACCTGGACGTCATGGATGGTCATTTTGTGCCGAACATCTCCTATGGCGCGGATGTGATCGCCGCAGTGCGCGGGCAGTCCCGGATGCTTTTTGACACCCATTTGATGCTTTCGCATCCACGGCGGTACATCGGGCAGTTCCGGCGCGCCGGCAGCGACAGCATCACCATCCATGTCGAGTGCGAAGACGATGTCGCGGCGACCCTGGGGGACATCCGCGGCTGCGGTGCGGCCGCGGGGCTGTCCCTGCGGCCGGGGACGCCGGTGGAGTCGCTCCTGCCCTATTTGCCGATGGTGGATCTGATTCTGGTCATGACGGTGGAGCCCGGATTTGGCGGGCAGTCGTTCATGCATGAACAGGTCTCCAAGCTGTCGGCCTTGCGATCGGCGGTTGCCGCCGGCGGCCATGCGGTGCGTCTTGAGGTCGATGGCGGGGTGTCGCCGGCCACGGCGCCGCAATGCATTGCCAATGGCGCCCAGGTGCTGGTGGCCGGATCCAGCGTCTTCCGGCATCATGGCGGCTACGCGGCGGCCATGGCGCAGCTGCTCGGGCATTCCTGATGCCGCCGGCCGCCGCCGGCAGAAGAATCTGTGTCCATATTGTCATAATGCCTGAATCCGCAATGGGGGCTTCGTCCTCCGCGGCTTCGGGATAATACCCCCCAAGGAAATAACCATGTTCATTTCCCACTTCAACCGATACTTTGAGAAACACGCGAAGATCACCTATTTTGTGCTGCTGATCATCATCATCGCCACCTTCGTGATTTTTGTCACCCCCGGCGATGTGCTGGGGGGCGGCGGCGGGCGTCGCCACAGCGACATCGGCACCATGTTCGGCAAGCGCATCAAGGTCGAGACCTTCCAGAAGGAAGTGAACAAGGCCACGCTGGCGATCTGGCTGCAGTACCGTAATTTGTTCGGGCAGAGCCTCAATGGCCAGCGGGAGGTGCTGTTCGAGCACACCCTGTTCCGGATGCGCATGGTGCACGAGGCCCGGGAGCGCGGCATTCTCAAGAAGGTGACGGACGAGGACATCAAGGATTTCTACCGCGGCTATGAGCCGATCCAGGAGGACGGCAAATTCTCGCCGGAGGCCTTCCAGGGGCTGATCACGATGTGCGCCAATGCCCTTGACCTCACAGCGCCGCAGGTGGACGAAGTGGTGCGCGAGAATATTGCGATCGAGCGTCTGACCGAGTCGGTGACGGCGTCAGCCAAGGTGACGGACGCCGATTTGGATGACGCGATGGCCAGCTACGCGCTGCAATGCGCGACCATCGGCATTGACCTCGATGGCGCCTTGCCGTCCACCGCCGAGGTCAAGGAGCACTTCGACACCCGCAAGGATGAGATCAGAAAGGCGTTGCCGCGGAGCCGCAATGCGGTGGTGGCCTATTTCAACTATGCTGATCTGTCCACGCGCATGCAGTCGGAGCTCATGCCGACTGCGGAGCAGGTCAAGGCCTATTTCGACAGCAATGCCGCAGTGCTTTACAAGGACAAGGATTTTGCGTCGGTGGAGAAGGAGATCCGGGAGTCGCTGCTGCGCACCCGCGTCCGGGTGAAGGCCAGCGAGCTGGGCCGGGAGCTCTCGGAGAGCTTCAGCTCCGAGGTGGCCAACGAGTCGGCGTCATCGCGTCAGAAGCGCTTTGTCGATCAGGCCGCTGCGGCGGGCGCGGTCTGCCAGGAGAGTGGCTGGCTGGCGTTGGGCAGCCGGATTGCCGGCAAATCCGGCGACCAGGTGGCGTTGGCGCGTGAGATCCGCGGCCTGGATCAGGTCGGCCAGGTTGGCGGCTGCGTGGTTGGTGCCGACTATGCCGCGGTGCCCTTCATCGCCGAGATCAAGGAGACTGAGTTGCCAGCGGAGCTCAATGACGACCTGACCCGTTTCATCCAGGACGAGATTGTGCGCGAGCGTGCATTGGCCTTCTACGAAGAGACCCTCAAGGTGCCGTATGAGCAGTTCCGCGCCGCATACAAGGCGTTCCAGCAGGATAACCGGGGGCGTCAGCCCAATGCCGCCGAGCGCCAGCAGTTGCAGGCGCTTTCCGGCAAGCTGGATTCGCAGTTGCTGATGAAGTTCTACATTCCGCAGAACCGCGATTTTGCCCGGGTGGTCTTCCCGGTGTCCGCGTATCTTCCCGAGGTTCCTGCTCCCGGCGAGGCCGATTTGCAGCGGGCCTACGATGAGAACAAGGAGGAGTACCAGAAGGTCGAGGTGCGCCTGGCGGTCATCGGCGTCGACGTCGCCGGTCTGGAAGGCGAGGCGCTGAAGGCCAAGTACGAGAAGATCGCCAAAGCCCGCCAGAAGCTGGATGCCGGTGCCGATTTCATGGCCGTCGCCGGTGAATTTGCCGAGAATGCGGTCGTCGAGGAGAAGGAGATGAGTGATTTGGCGGCCCGTCCGGAGGTGTTGCGCAATGCGGTCTCCGGGTTGGAGAAGGGCCAGCTCACTCCGGTGATCGAGGTCAATGGCCAGCGGCAGATTGTGAAGATGCTGGATCGTCGTGACGGCCGGACATTGTCGGATGTGCGCGACGAGCTGGTGAAGGTATTCAAGGATTCCCAGGCCGCGCAGCTGGCGTCGCAGGATGCCCGGAAGCTCTCCGACGAGCTTTCGGAGGGGTGGTGGAAGGCGGATGAAGGCCACACCGAGTTTGCGGGCGCGGCGGTGCTCAAGGAGCTGTCGGCTGCCTATCCCAAGGCCGTCTATGCGGAATTCACCCATGTCACCCTGGAGATGCGCGGCACGATGGACGGCGCCCAGCCGCCGGAGCTGCTCAATGCGCTTTATTCCGCCACCGAGGGTGCGCCGGTGATCGAGGCGGTTTCGGATTCAGAGGGTTCCGCCTATGTCGGCTACCTCACCCACATCACCGAGGAACGCCTGGCGGATCCGGCCACCGAGGGGAGCTACTACATGGCCCTCCGTGCCGCCTATCTTGAGCATGCCGCCATGGGCAACGCGCTGGCCAAGGCTGAAAGCGAGATTGCCCGCATCGGCGGCGAGCTCGCCAATGGCGCCGATTTCAAGGCCGCCTCCGGCGCACTGGAATTCGCCCAGCTGCCGGCGGTGAGCGCCAATGACATCATGACCAGCTCCGCAGTCGCCCAAAGCATCGCCAGCAGCAAGAACATCAACCTTGATCTGGAGTTCATCCGTGAACTGGAGTCGATCAAGGAGCCCGGGCACTTCATGACGCCCAAGCGTGCCGAGCGCCGCCTTTCCTTCGGACCGGACCGCAGCTTCATGGGGATGGTGATTCCGGTTGGCTACCAGCTGCTCTTCGTGTCCGGCCGCACCGTCCCCGCCGTGACCGATGCGGACAAGGAAGCCCGCACGGCTCTGCAGAGTCGTCTGCTCGGCATGCGCAGGTCGGAGGCGCTGGAGGCATTCTACCAGGATCTGGAGAAGCGTTCCGCGACCATGCTCCGCGAAGGCGTGATGCCGTAGACGGAACGCCAATCAACGCCGCCGGCGCCTTTGGCGGCGGCGTCACGAGCCGATGCGCGAGCCGCTTTCCATCCTGACGCCGGTTTTTCCGGCCGGCGAAGTGCATCCGGCGTTTTTTCTGGATCGCGACGACACCCTGATCTACGACGTTCCGTATCTCAAGGACGCCGGGTTGGTCCGGCTCACCCCGAAAGCCGCCGCCGGCCTCAGGGTTCTGCGCCAGGCCGGCTGGCGGCTGATCGTGGTAAGCAACCAGTCCGGCGTGAACCGGGGGCGCTTCACCGAGGGGGAATTGCGAGCGGTCCTGCAGCGGATGTCCTGTCTGCTGCAACGGCAGTCAGTGCAGCTGGACGCCATCTACTGTTGTCCGCATGCCCCGGAGGAAGATTGTGCCTGCCGCAAGCCGCGCACCGGGCTCTTTGACTTGGCGCGGCGTGATTTTGCCATTGACATGGCCCGCTCGGTGATGGCCGGCGACAAGGCCGGCGACATTGCCTCCGGCAGGGCCGCCGGCCTCAGGACGATCCAGGTGCGGATTCATGACGGCGTGCCAGCGTTGCCGGATGCGGATTTCACCGCCGGGGATCTGGAAGAGGCCGCCAGGAAATGCCTCCAGTGGCAGGCGGCGGATTGATAGGGGCGTCGGGATGCGGCGGGCAATGCGGCGTCTGCGCTTGAAAAACCCCGTTCAGGGATTACATTTTGCGCTTGACTTGAAAACTTTGCCAATTTTCTTCAATATTGATAAAACCAGAGAGGAATTAAAATGGGTTCAGTAAAAAAGAAGCGTCGCAAGAAGATTGCCAAGCATAAGCGGGACAAGATTCGCAAGTCCTTGCGACACAAGAACAAGTAGCTCCGCGGCGTTTGCATGCGGCAAAGCTTGCTTCAAAACGCACTGCACCAGCTTTTGGGGCAGTGCGTTTTTTTTTCTTTGGTGCGCGGTGCGGGTGAGTGCGCTATCGGTGTGTTTTCTGCCATCGGCGGCTTTTGCCTTCCATGAGATATCTATTTGCGGCATTTTTGTTGTTCGCCGGACTGGCCTGCGGTGCGGATGACGCCCGGCGGCGCCACGACTTCAGCCAGGCGGTCCCCGAGGTGGCCGATGCGCTGGAGGCGCCGGATGACGAACTGACCGGGAGCTACCGTGCCTTCTTGCGTGCGGCCTACTTGCTCCGCCTGGAGCAGGCCGGGCAGGAGCGGGGCAGCGAGGAACAGCATTCGCAGATACCGTCGCTGCTGGCCGATGCGCTCAGGGGATGCCCCGACAATCGCCTGGTGCTGTCGCTATTGTGGGATTGGCACAACCGCCATGACAGCGTCGGTGAGCTTGAAAAGCTCATCTCGGAGCTGGAGCCATTGCATCCGGAGGCCGGCAATCTGCGGCTTTTCCGTGGCATGGTGCTGACGGCCCTTGAGCGCACCGACGAGGCGATTGCGCTGCTGGAGTCCTTCAAGCCGACGGACATCGGTCAAAGCCGGGGACGGGTGGCCGCGCTTTTCGACTGCCATGTTAAGCGCGGGGAATTTGACCAGGTATACAAGCTGGTCGGCGAGGCCATGGCCGACCCGGAGCTTGCCAATGACGGCCTGGTGCGGCAAATGCAGCTGCGTTGCCATCTGCACCGCAATGAGAAGGCGGATGCGCGCGCCCTGGCGTGGAAGCTGATCCGGGATGACGCCTTCTATGCCACGCTCCAGGATCCGCGCGGGGCGATAAACGACTTCTCCAATATCAATGATCCGCAGCTGATGCAGGCCTTCTGCCTGCGGCTGATGAAGTCCCGCGAGGTGTCATATGACGAGGGGCTGTGGCAACAGGTCAATGCCGTGCTGTGCGTCTGCAGCCTGATATTGGAGGATGGACCGGTGCTGTCTGGGCAGCTGCGCGATATGATGGAGATCCCGGATGCCGCATTGCGGCTGGAGCTGGTGAGGCGGCTTTTCGACCGGATCGACCGCTATTGCCGGGTGAAGATGGGCGAGGGGCGTTTGAGCGCCGTCCTGGTGGACATCGCGATGAGCTACTGCGATGAGCTGCTGAAGATTGCGCCGGTCGGCGACCTGTCGGTGGTGCGCAACGCCATCCGCTACTGCATTGTCGGCCATCGGGTGGAGCAGGCCGCGGCGCTGCTGCAGCGGCTGCCGCAACGTACGCCGGTTGAGGAGTTCCAACTGGCGGGGGCGTTGAGCCAGCTCAAGCGCCATGACGAGGCGCTGGCGATCTTCGCCCGGCTGGAACCGCTGGTCGCCGGGGGCGAAACCGGCTTGGATTCGGCGAATTTCTACATAGCCTACGGGATGGCGGCGGCGGATGGCCGGGAATGGCGTCGCGCGATTGACGCATTGAAACGCGCCCATGAATTGTCGCCTTCGTCGGCGGAAATCGCCAACGCGCTGGGATATATCATGGCGGATCAGGGCGAGGACCTCCAGACTGCGGAGGCGCTGGTGATGCAGGCCAATGCGGCGGAGCCGGAGAGCGCGGCGATCTGGGACAGCGTGGCGTGGGTGAAATTCCGCCGCGGGCAGCCGCCGCAGGCACTGGAGGCGATGGCGGAGGCGATGCTGAAAATGACGACGGATCCGCAATCCCTCGGCGACGACTATGAAATCTGCGGCCATCTCGGCGAGATTCTCGAGTCCATGGGATACAGTCAATTGGCGCAGGTCTTCCGGCTGAATCCGTGAGGTTGGTTCCTTCACGCCGTGATTTCGTGATTTCGTGATTTTTCGGTCACATGCTTCCCGGCGCGCTCTAAAAAAAAACGTTCTGACGCAAAACCACCCAGTTCACGGCTCCAGGTCCCGGCCAGCCCCATGACGCCGCCATGGCCTCACGGCGGCGGAACAAAAAAAACACCCAACATCTGACGATCATGAGCAACCGCGGTCGATTCATCACATTCGAGGGCTTGGACAAGGCCGGGAAAAGCACCCAGATCGCCCGTCTGGCACGCCGTTTCCAGGCGTGCGGGCGTGAGGTGGTGCTTGCCCGCGAACCCGGCGGCACCCGGCTGGGCGAGGCGATCCGCGCGTTGGTCATGCAGTTCAAGGACGGCAGGGTGGCCGACGAGGCGGAGCTGCTGTTGTTTGCCGCCAGCCGCGCCCAGCTGGTGCGCGAATTGATCGAGCCCGCGCTGGCGGAGGGCAAAATCGTTCTCTGCGACCGTTTTGCGGACTCGACGGTCGCCTACCAGGGATTCGCCCGTCATCTGGACTTGTCGGTGATCGGACGCCTCAATGAGCTGGCGATCGGCGGCTGCCGGCCGGATCTGACGGTGTTCCTCGACCTCAGCGTGGAGGAGAGCTTCCGGAGGCTTCGCCAGGTGCTGGCGGAAAGCCATTGCCCCGGCGACCGGTTCGAGGCGGAAAGCCGCGCCTTCCATGAGGGCGTCCGCAATGGCTTCCTGCATATCGCCCGTGAATGCCCGCAGCGGGTGGTGCGTTTCGACGCCACGTTGCCGGCGGATGAGATCGAGGACCGCATCTGGCATGAGGTGTCAAGACGCGCCATGGTGGCGGAGGAGGGAGCCAGGTGAACAGCCATGACGACTCGTGGAGGCGGATTGCGCCCGCCATCGCCCAGGCGCTGGAAAAGGCCCGGCGCGCCGGCCGGATCGGCCAGGCGTACCTGCTGGTGGGGGATCGACGCGATCAGCTGGAGTGCTTTGCCGACGGCATGGCGCGCACGGCGTCGTGCATCACCCCGAATCCGGATGGCGGCGCCTGCGGCCATTGCCGCAACTGCCGGCTGTGGGCCGATGACGCCTACACCGAGATGTGCCGGGTGGAGCCGGAGTCGAAATCCCGGATCATCAAAATCGAGGCGATGCGGGAATTCGACCGCCAGATGTGGCTGTCCGTGCCGTCGTCAATGATCAAGTTCGGAGTCGTGGCGGATGCCGACCGAATGGGCGAGGATGCGCAGAACACCTTCCTGAAGACCCTGGAGGAGCCGCCGGAACGCACCATGATGATTTTGCTGACGACCTCGCCGCAGCAGCTGCTGCCCACCATCCGGTCGCGGTGCCAGACTGTGCTGCTGAAAAACAACCGGGTGGACTACTCCCGGGAGGTCCCCGCGGAGGTGCTGGCGCTGCTGGCGTCGATGCATCGCGGGGCGGGGACCCGGGTGGCCTTCAATTCATCATCTCGGCTCAAGGCCGTGCTGGCGGAGCTGCAGTCCAAGGCGGAGGAGACGGTGGAGGCCGGATGGGACGATGGCTGGAGCCAGATCGCCAGGGGCGACGCCAAGATGGCCAAGCAACTTGAGGACATGAAGAAGGTCAAGATCCAAACCGAATACCTGCGGTTGCGCATGGCGGTCATGGAATGCGTCCAGGCCTGGTTCCAGCAGCGCAGCCTGGTCGCTGCCGGCGTCGGCGCCGGGCGGCTGCCGCAGCCGGAGTTCGTGCCGCTGATGGGCGCGGCATTGGCAAATCCGCCATCCGTGGAGGAAGCCGAGGCCGACAATCGCGCGGTGAACACCATGCTGCGGGCGCTGCGCGCCAATGTCCCGGAGTCGCTCTGCCTGGACGCCTTCTGTCTTTCAATCTGCGAAAAAGCATAAGGGTCAAGTGCATCGGCTGGCATTCATTTTCGCGCTGGTGGCGTCAGTGGTGGCGTCGTTGCTGTGCGGCAACGCCGGATTCGCCCTCCCCGCCCTGCCGATGACGGCATTCTATTTTGCCATGCGCAACGGCCCCAGGCCGGTCCTGCCCTGGGCGGTGGCCGCCGCCGCCTTCACCGACGCGCTCTGGCGCCATGACACCCCGCAGGCCGCACTGGCGGTGCTGGCGGTCTGCGGCATTGCCGGCATCTGGCGGAAAAGCGCCGACACCTCGTCCTTGGCGACCACCCTGCTGGGGGGATTGCTGTGCGGCTTCGTCAACACCGCCGCCGCGATGACCGATGCGCTGCTGCGCGGCCGCGGCGATGCGGCCACCATGGAGATGCTGTTTTTGCACTCGATTGTCCCCGCCTTGGCCGCCATGGCGCTGCTGCCGCCGATGGCGTGGTTCTTCAATGAGCTGCTGGGGCGGCGGATCGTGGTCGGCCGCGCCGCCGCCGACGACGAAGCCGAAATTGGCGGAGGAGCCGGCGATGAATGACAAAATGGCCGCGGAACAGGAGAACCGTGTCCAGGCGGAAGCGCGGATGCGCGGGCGTCTCCTGGTGTGCGTGGCGGTGATCATGGCCATGCTGGCGCTGCTGCTGATCCGGCTCTGGCAGGTGCAGGTGCTCCATGGTGACGAGCTGCAGCGGCGGGCCCGCCGCCAAAGCATCCGTCCCGTGCGGCTCAACCCGGTGCGCGGGAGGATCTTCGACGCCAATGACGCCAGGATTGTCGACAACGCCCCCCGGTACGACCTGTGCTTCTATGTCTCGGAGATGCGGCAGCGCGGCCGCCTGAACAACACCGTCGAATACATCCTTGAACGTGAGCGGACGCTGGCCAACTACCTCGGGCGGACCGCCAGTCTCGGTCGTGACGAGGTGATGGAGCACCTCCGGTTGCGCCCGGTACTGCCCATGACCGTGATGCGCGACCTGGATCTCCGGGAACGCTCCGCGGCCGCCGAACTGCTGCCGATGATTCCGGGGGTGGACATCGTCCCCAGCGCCGTGCGCAAATACCGCCATCCCGGCATGCTGAGCCATGTCCTCGGGATGACCGGCTGGCGGCTGCCCAGCGGCGATGACGTCCGCGAGGATCTGCCGCGGCTCTATGTCACCCGCGAGTTGCGCGGCATCAGCGGCCTGGAAGCCAGCTTCGACCGGGAGCTGGCGGGGCAGCCCGGGGCCCGGCTGCTGCTGGTTGATTCGGTGGGATACGCCCGCGAGACGGTGCAGCAGGAGACGCTTCCGATCTCCGGCAACGACCTCTGCCTGACCATCGACTCGCGGGCGCAGCAAATTGCCGAGCGGCTGCTTGACGGCTACCAGGGCGCGTTCGTGGTGGTCGAGGTCAATGGCGGCGCGGTGGTCGCCATGGCCTCATCGCCGGGATTCGACCTGTCGTCCATGACGCCGGAAATGTACCGCGCCCTGATGGACGACCCGCGGCAGCCGATGCTCAACCGCGCCACCCGCGGCGGCTACACCCCGGGCTCAATCATGAAGCCGCTGCTGGCGCTGGCCGCCTTGGAGGAAATCCCCGAAATTGCCCATGAGGACTACCGCTGCACCGGCGCCTACGCCCTGAGCCGCCGCAGCCGGATCCATTGCGCCCATCGCGCCGGCCATGGACTGATCGGCCTGCGCGAGGCGATCGCGGTCTCCTGCAACCCCTTCTTCATCAACCTGGGAATCCAGCTCGGAATCGACCGGTATTCCGAATTCCTGGAAAGCGCCGGCATCGGCGAGAAGACCGGCATCGAAATCGGTGAAATCACCGGACTGCGGCCCGCACGGCAGGTGGCGGGAAGGCTGTGGAAGCGCAACTGGATCGCCGCGGACACCGCCTTTGTCTCCATCGGACAGGGCGCGGTGGTGATATCGCCACTGCAGGCCGCGGTCTTCACCGCCGCCATCGCCAATGGCGGCATCGTCTACAAGCCCTACCTGGTGCGGCAGATGCGCACCCAGTCCGGACAGCTGGTCTACGAACGCGAGCCGGTCATCTGCCACCGCATCCCCGCGCATCCCGAGGCCTTCCAGGAGGTGCGCGAGGCCATGGGCGACGCCGTCTACGCCGCCAACGCCTCCGCACCCCGGTTGCGTGACGCCGGCATCACCCTCGGCGCCAAGACCGGCACCGCGGAAGTCGCGGTCAAAGGCGGCGGCAAGAAGCTCAAGAACACCTGGGTGGTCGCCTTCGGCCCGCTTGAGGAGCCCAAGTACGCGGTTGCATGCCTGATCGAAAAGGGGCAGTCCGGAAGCCGGACCGCAGTGCCGGTCGTCGCCGAGTTCTTCCGGCAATGGCTCGGCGCCGATGGGCTCCAGGGACAAGAGTAGTTCCCGATATGATGCATATTTGCCATTGAATCAATAAGTTGCAACTGTTGGTGAAAATATTTTGACGCTATTTGCAAAACTCTGGCGAATGACTATATTAAGCGACTGCGCAATTTTTAGAAAACCGTGATACCCAGATAAAGGAAGATCCTTAATGCCTACAATCAATCAGCTGGTTCGCAAGGGGCGCGCGGAAAAGCCCCGCAAGAGCAACGTGCGCGCACTGGCGCAATGTCCGCAGCGCCGCGGCGTCTGCATGCTCGTCGGCACCCGCACCCCGAAGAAGCCGAACTCCGCAATCCGCAAGATCTGCCGTGTCCGCCTGACCAACGGCCAGGAAGTCACCGCCTATATCGGCGGCGAGGGGCACAATCTGCAGGAACACAGCGTCGTGCTGGTGCGCGGCGGCCGTGTCCGCGACCTGCCTGGCGTGCGTTATCATGTGGTGCGTGGGACCCTGGATACCCTCGGCGTGGACAAACGCCGCCGCGGCCGCTCCAAATATGGCGCCAAGCGCCCGAAGCCCGGCCAGGAAGCCAAGAAGAAGTAGCCCACCATCACCAATTTTCCAGGATAATATCACATGAGAAGACGCCATGAATTCAAGCGCACGCTGATTCCGGATGCGCGCTACAACGACGAGCTGGTTGCCCGCCTCATCAACACCGTCATGCTCTGCGGCAAGAAGTCCGCAGCCCTCAAGATCGTCTACGGCGCGTTCGACCTGCTGAAGGAGAAGAAGGCGGATGTCGAGCCGCTGCAGCTGTTTCTGAATGCGCTGGAAAATGTCAAGCCCCGCCTGGAAGTCAAGAGCCGCCGCGTTGGCGGCGCCACCTACCAGGTGCCGCTCGAAGTGCCCGCCGCGCGCCAGGTCGCCCTGGCCATGCGCTGGATCGTCACCTATGCGCGTGCCCGCAAAGGGATGAGCACCTGCCAGGCCCTGGCTGCCGAGTTGCTGGACGCTTACAACAACACCGGCAACGCCATCAAGAAGCGCGACGATGTCCACAAGATGGCCAATGCCAACAAGGCGTTCGCCCACTACCGCTTCTAGTTTTGGCCGCCGCTGACGCCGGAGGGACGCCAGCGGGGCTTTGGTACCGCAGCTTTCCGGCGATGTTCCATGCATGGGCTCTTCCGATGCCATCCGAAACTTCGGCATCATCGCCCATGTCGATGCCGGGAAAACCACCCTCACTGAGCAGATTCTGCATGAGACCGGCGCCCTGAGGGTGTGCGGCGCAGTCGAGGACGGCAACACCGTCAGCGACTATCTGCTCCAGGAACGCCAACGCGGCATCTCGATCGTGAGCGCCGCAGTCACCTGCCGCTGGCATGGCCTCCAGTACAATCTGGTGGACACGCCGGGGCACATCGATTTCACCGCCGAGGTCGAACGCTCGCTGCGGGTGATGGACGCCGCCGTCGCGGTCTACTGCGGGTTGCGCGGCGTCCAGGCGCAGTCCGAGATGGTCTGGCGGCGCGCGCGGCGCTACGGGTTGCCGGCGCTGGCATTTGTCAACAAGCTGGACCGTGATGGCGCCTGCTTCGAGGCGGTGCTTGAACAGCTCAAGGCGCTTTTCGCACCCGCCATTCCGCTGGTGGTCAGCGAACCGGTGTACGCTTCCGGCGGCGCCCGTCTTCCCGCCGGGGTGGTGGAGCTGTTGGACGGTGGCTTCGACCCCCTGGGCGGAAGGGTGTCCGCGGCTGCGGACGGGGCCATGGACGGCCTTGATGACCAGCGGCTTCTGGGGCGCGAGCTGCTTTTCGAACAGCTTGCCGGCGTCGATGACGAACTGATGGATCGCTACCTGTCCGGGCACACCGGGCAGGGCGTGGCCGCTTCCGAGCTGTCCGCCGCGATCCGCAGGTGCGTGCTGAACGGCACGGTGGTGCCGGTTCTGTGCGGAAGCGCCAATGCCGGACTGGGCATCGGCTTCCTGCTTGATGCGATCGGCGCGTTCTTGCCGTCGCCGTCGGAGCGGCTGGCCAGCGCCGCCGGAAAGCGCTGCGTGAACCTTCCGTTGTCGTTGCTGCGCCGTGACGGCGGCGGGACGTACCTGTCCGCCACCGTGATCAAGGTGATGCGTTCGGAGTGGCCGGGCGATTGCGCGGCGGTGAGGCTCTACAGCGGTGTGCTTCGTCCGGGGGTGAGGCTGGCGGACAGCCGCGGGCGGCAGTTCTCCGTGGGGAAAATCTGGCGGCTCAATGCCGCCGACCTGGAGCCGATCGGCGAGGCTTCTGCCGGCGACATCGTCGGCGTCTCGGCTTCCGATGGCGAGCGGCTGCCGGTGCTGGTCACCGGCGATACGCTCCTGGAGGATGGATGCCCGCGCTTCCGTTTGGCGCGGATGAATTTCCCCGAGCCGGTGATCTCGACGGTGCTAAGCTGCGCCGACCCCGCCGACCAGCCCCGGCTGGTCAACGCGTTGCATGAGATGGCCGAGGCGGATCCGACCTTGCGGCTGCGCCGCGACCGCGAAAGCGGCCGGCCGCGGCTGTGGGGGCTGGGCGAGCTGCATCTGGAGATCGTCCAGGATCGCCTGAAAAGCGAATACGGTCTGGTGGTGAACGCCAGCCGCCCGGCGGTCGCCTACCGCAGCACCGTGCAGAAAAAGGCGAGGGTGAATTACGAATTTGTGCGGCAAATCGCAGGACTTGCGCAATTGCAGGCGCAAATCGAAATCGAATTTGATCCGCTGCCCCGCGGCAGCGGAAACCAGGTGTGCCTCCCATACCGGGAGCACACCGCGTTGCCGAAGGATCTGCAGGATGCAATCGAGTCGGCAATGGCAGAAGTCGTCGAGGCGGGAAGCCCTTCCGGATTTCCGCTGACGGATACGCGCGTCACAATTCTGGCGGGTTCCACCACCATGGCGGAACCTTCCGAACCGGCGTTCTTAACCGCAGTCAAGCTGGCCGCGGGCGAGGCATTCGCCCAGGCCGGCGAGACCGTGCTGGAACCGGTGACGCGGTTAGAGGTGGATGCGCCCCCCGGGCTGGCCGGAGCTGTCATCGCCGACCTCAATGCGCGAAGCGCCAGGGTCTGCGATGTGGTGGCCGAAGTCATGGGGTGCACCCGCATAGTCGCACTGGTACCGCTGTCCGAACTGTTCTCGTATGCCACGCAGTTGCGCTCGCTTACCGGCGGAAAGGCCGGTTTCACCGCGGAGCAGCATGGTTACGAAGTAAGACATGCACCAGGGCAAAAAACAAGGTAACAAGAAGGAAATGGCGAACAAGACAACCATTCGCATCCGACTCCAGGCATTCGAGAACACGATCCTGGATCAGTCCACGGCTGAAATCGTCGGAACCGTAAAGCGCACCGGCGCACAGGTGGCCGGACCAATCCCGCTGCCCACCAAGATCGAACGCTTCACGGTCAACCGCTCCCCGCATGTCGACAAGAAGTCGATGGAGCAATTCGAGATCCGCACCCATAAGCGCGTGCTGGACATCATCAATCCGTCGGGCAAGACCGTCGATGAGCTCAAGAAGCTCTCGCTGCCGGCCGGCGTCGATATCGTCATCAAACTCTAACGCCAAGGAGAACTTAGACTATGAAGAAAGGTCTCATCGGCAAGAAGCTCGGGATGACGCAGGTCTATACCGACAAGGGCGAGCTGGTGCCGGTCACTGTCATCCAGTGCGGCCCGTGCACCGTCATCTCCACCAAGACCGCCGACAAGGACGGATACAGCGCATTGCAGCTGGGCTTCGGCTCGCGCAAGGCGAAGAATGTCAGCAAGGCGGTTCTGGGCAACGTCAAGGCCGCCGGACTGGAGTCCAATCCGCCGGAGGTCATCCGCGAGGTCCGTCTGGACAGCGACCCGACCGAGAAGGTCGGCGATGTCCTCACCGCCTCGATTTTCGCGGTTGACGAATTTGTGGACGTCACCGGAACCACCAAGGGCCGCGGTTTTGCGGGCGTGGTGAAGCGTTATGACTTCGCGGGCGGCCGCGCCTCCCATGGCGGCGCCTGGACCCGCCGCACCGGCTCCATCGGTTGCTGCGAAAAGCCGGGCAAGGTCAATCGCGGACACCGTCTGCCGGGTCACATGGGCGATGCCAACCGCACCACCCAGAATCTGCGCGTGGTCAGCGTCCGGGCAGAAGAAAACCTGATCTTCGTCAAGGGGGCGATCCCCGGCGCGAATGGCGGGGTGGTCTTCCTGCGCAATGCCGTCAAGAAATAACGGGGAGGAAGCCAAATTATGCCTACTGTCAATGTTAAGAACGTGCAGGGCGCCGATACCGGCGTCCAGGCTCAGATCCAGGATAGCTGGCTGGAGCGCGCCAAGGGCGAGCAGGCGGTGAAGGACTCCGTCGTCGCCTTCCTGGCCAGGATGCGCTCCGGCACCGCATGCGCCAAGAACCGTGCCGCCATGAGCAGCCGTACCCAGGCCAAGCCGTGGCGCCAGAAGGGCACCGGCCGCGCCCGTTCCGGCGGCGCCAGCAGCCCGATCTGGACCGGCGGCGCCGTCGCCTTCGGGCCGGTCCCGCGCGACTACTCCAAGGTTGTCAACAAGAAGGTCGAGAAGCTGGCTTTGCGCCGTGCGTTCACCGACCGCCTTGACGAGAATGATGTGATTGTAGTGGACAAGATCGAGTTCGCCACTCCGAAGACCAAGGAGATGACCGCCTTCCTCAAGCAGATCGAGGCTGGCGATCACGCGCTGGTGCTGGTCGATGAGTACAGCGACAACCTGGATCTGGCCGCCCGCAACCTGCCAAACGTCCTGGTGCTGAAGGCCAGCTCGGTGAACACCTACCTGATGCTGCTCTTCAAGAAAATTGTCATCACCGCCGCCGGCCTGGAGGCTCTGGGCGCCCGTCTGGCATAAGGGAGTACACTGCAATGAATAGGACATTCAACCCCTACAACGTGGTCTACACCATGCTCATCACCGAGCGCGGCACCACCCTGACCGACAAGTACAGCAAGTACCTGTTCAAGGTCAATCCGGCGAGCACCAAGACCGAGATCAAGGCCGCAGTCGAGGCGATTTTCCCCGAAGTGAAGGTCTCCAAGGTCAATGTCATGAATATGCTCGGCAAGAGCAAGCGCATGCGTTCCGCCAAGGCCGGCAAGCGTCCGGACTGGAAGAAGGCCATCGTCACCCTCAGCAAGGGCTCGATTGAGCTGCTGTAAGGCATTCAACTGTCAAGGAGACTAATCCAATATGGGAACTAAAGCCTACAAACCCACTTCCCCGGGACGCCGGGCGATGGTGGTCAGCGACTTTGCCGAGCTGACCCGCACCACTCCCGAGAAGTCCCTCACTGTCGGAAAGAAGTCCAGCGGCGGCCGCAACAACTACGGCCGGATGACGGTCCGCTTCCGCGGGGGCGGGGTCAAGCGCGCCTATCGTCTGATCGACTTCAAGCGCAACGACAAGGACGGGGTGCCCGCGACGGTCGCCCACATCGAGTACGACCCGAACCGCACCTGCCGCATTGCGTTGCTGCACTATGCCGACGGCGAGAAGCGCTACATTCCGTGTCCGGTCGGCCTGAAGCAGGGCGACCAGGTGATGAATGGCGCCAAGGCGGAGTACCGCCCCGGCAACAACATGATGCTCCAGGACATTCCGGACGGCATCAACATCCACTGCATTGAGATGGTCCCCGGCAAGGGAGCCCAGCTGGTGCGCGCCGCCGGCCAGTATGCCGTCCTGCGCGCCAAGGAGAATGGCTATGCGCAGGTCCGCCTGCCTTCCGGCGAGGTCCGCATGATCAACGCGAAGTGCCGCGCCACCATCGGGCAGGTCGGCAATGTCGAGCATGGCGACATCTCGCTGGGCAAGGCCGGCAAGAAGCGCTATCTGGGCTTCCGTCCGCACGTGCGCGGCGTGGTCCAGAACCCGGTTGACAGCCCGATGGGCGGTGGTGAAGGCCGTTCCTCCGGCGGCAGCAACCCGTGCTCGCCGTGGGGTGTGCTTTCCAAGGGCTTCAAGACCCGCAAGCACAAGAAGAATTCGGATCGCTTCATCATTCAGCGTAGGAACAAGAAGTAATGTCGAGAAGCATTAAGAAAGGGCCTTTTGTCGACGCTTCGTTGCTCAAGAAGGTCGAAGCCGTGCTCAACAGCGGCAAAAAGGAAACCATCAAGACCTGGTCCCGCCGTTCAGTCATCCTGCCTGATTTCGTGGGCCAGACCTTCGCGGTTCACAACGGCAAGGCGTTCACCAACGTCTTTGTCACCGAAAACATGGTCGGCCATCGCCTGGGCGAGTTCTCGGCGACCCGCATGTTCCGCGGCCACGGCCAGATCTCCGGCAAGTAACCGGATTCATCCGGCTGGCGTCGCCTGACCAGCAGCGCCTGCAGTCTTCCGCTTTTTCCTGCGGGAGGCCGCAGGCGCTGTCTTTGTCTCTGCCCGCCGCCGCAAGAAGGAAGAATACGTGATTTGACGCGACTATGGCAAAGATGCTTGAGGCCATGATGCTGATCATCTTCGGCGCCAGTTGGCCGGCGCAGATCTGCAAGACGATCCGGGTGAAGAACCCGCAGGGCAAGAGCTTCATCTTCCTCTACATGGTGATGACCGGTTACCTCTGCGGGTTGTTCAGCAAGTTCGCCAGCGCCGGCCTGGATGCCTTCAAGAATTGGGTGATCTACCTGTATATCCTCGATTTTCTGATGGTCGGCACCGATGCGGTGCTCTCCCACTGCTATATGCATCGCCTGAAAAGCGCCGGCGGCGTTGAAAAAGCGTCCAAAAAAACTCGCTCGTGCGGTTGAAATCCGCGGCGGACGGATTATCTTAAGCGCGCGTCAAATGAGAACCACCCGGAGAGATGTCAGAGTGGTCTAATGAGCAGCACTGGAAATGCTGTATACCTTTTTGGTATCCTGGGTTCGAATCCCAGTCTCTCCGCCATATTCAGGCAGTAGTCTTGCCCATCGGCTTCCCGTAAAAAAGCCGGTGGGCTTTTTTTTGTATGCGTCTTTGCTGGTGGGGGGCGGAGGGGACTGGCGTCGGTCATGACGTGCCGCCGTGCATGGACGTAAAAAGACCGCGCTCAAGTTTTCACGACCAGAAAAGCCTCCCCTGCAAGGGGAGGTGGCGCGACCGCGCCGGAGGGGTTGGCGCCGGGCTTGACGTGCGTCCATGCATAGTTTGAAGAACGCGC
Organism: uncultured Lentisphaeria bacterium; assembly: GCA_934661755.1. Taxonomy (GTDB): domain Bacteria; phylum Verrucomicrobiota; class Lentisphaeria; order Oligosphaerales; family Oligosphaeraceae; genus CAKUJM01. Next base: position 18,644 of record CAKUJM010000050.1, read on the forward strand.
TTTGTTGTAACAACATAATTGTCCAAGGGCGGGACGCCCTTGCTACTCCGGGCGCGACCGCGCCGGAGGGACTGGCGTCGGGCTTGACGTGCGTCCATGCGTAGTTTGAAGAACGCGCTTTGTTGCAACAACATAATTGTCCAAGGGCGAGACGCCCTTGTTGCTCCCCCTCTTGTCCAAGGGCGAGACGCCCTTGCTACTCCCTTGTCCAAGGGCGGGACGCCCTTGCTACCCCGGGGGAGGCTGGGGGCGAGGAGTTGACGCCGTGAGTGGACTTGGCCGGTGCATGTGTGTTGTCAATGACAAAGCCTGTTTACAACATGGCGCGTTCTTCAAACT